>DATMWS010000050.1:0-28765 GCA_035562135.1 Thiobacillus sp.
GACGGAAATGACCGTGGGGTCGGTGTAGCGGTATTTTTCCCAATCGCGCGGCAGCAGTTCGTTCTGGATCAGCGCGACATGCGGCCGCCAGGCGCCCGGCATGGCGGCCAGCACCGTGTGGAGATCGTTCTCGGCGACCGCCACCAGCACCAGCGCAGGGTCGGGATGGGCGTTCGCGACGGTGAACAGATCGTCGCCGCGGTTGACCGGTACCACGGTGTGCCCGGTGCGCAGCAGGCCGCCGGCGAACACGCGGCCCAATTGCCCGAGACCGATGATGATGACTTCACTCATGCTTGTTCCAGGGGAAAATCTATCCGCGAAGGACGCGAAGGAACGCGAAGAAATTCAAAACCCATTCCAGAACACCTGGGGTTTTCTTCGCGTCTCTTCGCGTCCTTCGCGGACAAAAAGGTTTTACTCCAGACCTTTCGAATGCAGGTACTCGTCGTAGTTGCCCATGTAGAACTCGACGCCCTCGGGGGTGATCTCGAGGATGCGGGTGGCGAGGCTGGACACGAACTGGCGGTCGTGCGAGACGAAGATCAGCGTGTCCTTGAACAGGTCGAGCGCGAGGTTGAGCGACTCGATCGATTCCATGTCCATGTGGTTGGTCGGTTCGTCCATCACCAGCACGTTGTGGCGGCCGAGCATCAGCTTGCCGTAGAGCATGCGGCCCTTTTCGCCGCCGGACAGCACGCGCACCGATTTCTTGACGTCGTCGCCGGAAAACAGCAGGCGCCCGAGGATGCCGCGCAGCACCTGCTCGTCGTCGCCCGGCTGGGTCCACTGGTGCATCCAGTCGGTGAGGTTCTTGTCCATGTCGAAGTCGCTGACGTGGTCCTGCGAGAAGTAGCCGACGTTGGCATTCTCGCTCCAGCGCACTTCGCCGTATTGCGGCGTCAGCTCGCCCATCAGCAGCTTCATCAGCGTGGATTTGCCGACGCCGTTGCCGCCGATGACAGCCATCTTCTCGCCGGCTTCGAGCGAGAAGCCGAGATTGCTGAACAGCGGTGCCTCGCCATAGCCGAACTTGAGAGCCTCGACCTCGAGCGCGCGGCGGTGCAGCGCCTTCTCCGGCTCGAAGCGGATGTAGGGGTTCTGCCGCGAACTCGGCTTGAAGTCCTCGATCTTGATCTTGTCGATCATCTTCATGCGGCTGGTGGCCTGGCGCGCCTTCGACTTGTTGGCCGAGAAGCGGCGCACGAATTCCTGCAACTCGGCCACCTTGTCCTTGGCCTTGGCGTTGGCCGAGGCCTTGCGTTCCTTGACCTGGGTCGAGGCCAGCATGTAGTCGTCGTAGTTGCCGGGGTAGACCTTGATGGTGCCGTAATCGAGGTCGGCCATGTGAGTGCAGACCTGGTTCAGAAAGTGGCGGTCGTGCGAGATGACGATGATGGTGGCGTTGCTCTCGTTCAGCACGTTTTCCAGCCAGCGGATGGTGTTGATGTCGAGGTTGTTGGTCGGTTCGTCGAGCAGCAGGATGTCGGGGTTGGAGAACAGCGCCTGCGTCAGCAGCACGCGTAGCTTGAAGCCCGGCGCGATCTGGCTCATGGTGCCGTTGTGCTGTTCGGTGGGAATGCCGACGCCGAGCAGCAGCTGACCGGCGCGCGCCTCGGCATCGTAGCCGCCCATTTCGCCAAATTTGGCCTCGAGTTCGGCGGCGTGCAGGTAGTCTTCCTCGGTCGCCTCCGGGTTCATGTAGATGGCGTCCTTTTCCTGCATCACCCGCCACATCTCGGCGTGGCCCTGCAGCACCACGTCGAGCACGCGCTGCTCTTCGTAGCCGAACTGGTCCTGGCGCAGCCACGCCATGCGCTCGCCGGGGTCGAGCGAGACGTTGCCGGCGGTCGGCTCCAGCTCGCCGGCGAGGATCTTCATGAAGGTGGATTTGCCGCAGCCGTTGGCGCCGATCAGGCCATAGCGGTTACCGTCGCCGAACTTGACGTTGACGTTCTCGAACAGGGGTTTGGCGGCAAATTGCAGGGTGATGCTGGAAGCGGTAAGCACGGGGGTGTCCTGGAATACTGGAAAAACGCAGTATTTTAACATTGCAGCCCCATCAGCCATGGGGGTGCCTTTGCCTTGCGTCTAGCCCTTGCCCTTCAGCGCCGGATGGTCGGGAATTGGCCGGTCGAGATGATAGCCCTGCACCAGGTCGACCCCGAACTTGCGCAGCAGGGTAAGCGTTTCGCCGTCCTCGACGTATTCCGCCACCACCGACTTGCCAAGGCCGAGTCCGACGCTGACCATGGCCTGCACAAATACCTGGTTATCAGGGTCGTTGGACAAGTCGCGAATGAAAATGCCATCGATCTTGATGGTGTCGACCTGCAGGTGCTTGAGATAGGCGAAGGAGGCGAAGCCGACGCCGAAGTCGTCGAGGCAGACGCCGCAGCCGAGCTGGCGCAGCGCTTCGATCATGCGCTGGGCGTCGTGCAGGTCGGACACCGCAGCCGTTTCGGTGATTTCGACGATCAGGCGGCTCGGGTTGACGCCGGTCTGCCGCAACTCGTCGCCGATGAACTGCGGCAGGCTGGGCTCGGACAGCGAACGCCCCGACAGGTTGACCGCGATCGACGGGATGGCCGGATTCCCGGCCAGTCGCCGCAGCACTTCGCGGATCACCCAGCGGTCGATGTCGAGGATGCGGCCACTCTTTTCGGCCAGCTGGATGAAGTGCGCCGGCATGATGAGCTGCTCGGGGTTGCGTTCGTCGGTCATGCGGATAAGCGCCTCCAGATGCGACAGGGTGCCGTCTTCCGCCCGGTACACGCCCTGGAAATGCAACTGGAACAGGTTTTTGTCGAGCGCGTTGCTGATGCGCTCGCCCCATGACAGACGGCTGCGCATCTCGCTGTCGGCCACGGTGTCCGCGCGATAGACGCGCCAGGTGTTCTTGCCGGCGTCCTTGGCCTGATACATGGCGATATCGGCGCGCGCGACCAGATCGTCGGCGTCCGCGGCGTGCCCCGGATAGTAGGCAATGCCGAGGCTGGTGGTGAGCCGCAGGTTTTGCCCTTCGAAACGGAAGGGAATCTGCGCCACCGCGCGCACCACGCGCTCGGCCAGCACCTCGGCTTCGTTGTCCTGCACGCCCGGCAGCAGGATGGCGAATTCGTCGCCGCCCAGTCGTGCCAGCACTTCGTTGCGCCGCACCAGGGTGCCGATCTCGCCGGCCACCCGGATCAGCAGCGCATCGCCTGTACGGTGGCCGTAGCTGTCGTTGATGGTCTTGAATTCGTCGAGGTCGAAAAACATCACTGCGCACTGCAATTGGTGGCGGTCGGTATCCACCATGGTGCGCGCCAGTTCCTGCTGGAACCGGTGGCGGTTGTACAGCCCGGTGAGCGCGTCGCGCTCGGCCAGATACACCAGCTGATCGGCAGTCTGGTGTTCGCGGGTGACGTCTTCGTAAATCCACAGGTGGCCGATGAAGCGGCCTTCGCGGTCGCGCACCGGGTAATCGAGCTCGGTGATGACGCGGCCGTCGGTCATCTGGATTTCATAGCTGTCGGACAATTCATGCGTTTCCAGCACCGACAGCAAATGCCTGGAAAAATGATCGGGGCGTGCCAGTGTCGAGGCGGACTGGGCCAGCACCTCGTTGACCGGCAGGCCGATGAGGCCCGCCCCCTCGTCGATCATCCACATGCGGCTGAAGGCGGGATTGTGGTAGATCACGCGGCCGTCGGCGGCGACGAACAGGATGCCCAGATTCATCGCCGACAGCAGCGAAACCAGGCGGGCGCGTTCCTGCTCGGTTTCCTCCAGATATTTGCCTTGCAGGCTTTCTGCTGTGCGCAGTTCGTTGATGGCCTGGCGCAGGTTGGCTTCGGTCGCCTTGAGGTCGTCGATGCTGTGAATGCTGGCGCGGATGCCCTGATAGACCCCGCTGTAATCGTGAATCGGCTGCCAGTTCACCAGCGCCCAGAAATGGCCGCCGTCCTTGCGGCAGATGCGGAAGGAGTAGCCCTGGCCGGATGTGCCGCGCAAGGCCTGACGCAACTGAAAATCGCCTGCCACGCGGTCTTCCGGGTGGATGATGTCGGCCGGGAAATTCATCTGTGCCATGCATTCGCTGACGGTATAGCCCAGCATGCGCTCGACCGAGGGGTTGACCCACAGCAGCTTGCCTTCGGGTGACAGCCAGAATTCGAGGTCGTGGGTGTAATCGGCGATGGCATGAAAGCGTGCTTCATTTTCGCGTGCCCGCTCGACGTTAAAGCGGACGGATTCGGCCATGCGGTTGAAGGTATCGATCAGCTGGCCGATCTCGTCTTCCCCTGCGCCCGCCAACTTGACGTCCAGGTCGCCCTGCGCCATGCGCTTGCTGGCGCGGGTCAGCGCTTCGAAGCGACGAATCACCGCGCCGGCCGACAGGGCCAGCAGAATGCCGGTCAGCAGCAGGGCGGCAGCGGCAATGAACAGGCTTTGCTGAATATAGCGGTTGCGCGCTTCCTGAATGAACGTGCCTGAAAGCACCAGGGTAACTTCGCCATAACGCTGGCCAGCCAGCTCAATCGGCTGTACCTGGCGGAAATCGGTTGCGCCGCTGCTGCTGCCGGTCTGGTGCACGACACGGTTGCTGCTGTCGCGCACCTCGATCATTTCCAGCCCGCCGTCGTGCCGCAGCATCTCGATGATGTCGCGCACGCCGGCGTCATCCTGTTGCGTCAGGGGCGCAAGCAGGGCCGCTGCCAGGGTTTTCGCGATTTCATCCACGCGATGCTCGGCCTGTTTTTGCAGGGACTGGGTGGTGAGCTGCACCCCGTTGGCGATCAGAAAGCTCAGCATCACGGCTTCCACCGCCAGCGCGGCGAGGGTGAGTTTGTAACGCAGCGAGAGTCGCTCCAGCCACGCCTTCATTGGGGCGCCCGCAACATTTCTTGCGCCTGCAAGGCGTAGGGACGGAAGGCACTCAACTCGTTGCCGTCCACGTCGGTGAAGCCACCGTAGCCGCCGTGCTGCATGAAGGCCTGCCCCTCGGGGGTGGCGGCAAAACTGAGCAGCGTCTTGCGCACAGCCTGCGCCTCGGCGTCACGCAGGCGCGGGTGGGTAAGGTACATCAGGCTGGATAAGGGCGGCGTCTCGGCGAGCACGCGCAACTGCTGGCGCAATTCTGGGGGCATCAGCCTGTAGGTTGGCAGCCCCAGCATGGCGGCGTCCGCGCGCCCATTGATGACCTGCATCACGGCGTTGAGGTGGGTACCGGAATCCGTCGTCTGGTAATCGATGTTGCGCCTGAGCCCGTGCGCGGCCAGTTCGGCGTGGATGGCCAATACCGCCACGGCGATGGAATCGGCGGTGGCGATGGTGTGGCCGCGCAGCGCGTCCGGCGCATGGAACGGTGAATCGGCCTTGACCACCAGCAGGCCGCGCACTGGCTGGGCATATTTCAGCAGCGGCCGGTAGCCGGCATCCTGTCGCGCCAGCCAGGCCAGGTGTGGCGCCGTCAGCAGGATGTCGTATTCGCCCTGACGGGTACGCTCGACAAAGGTTTTAAAGTCGCGCGCGGTATAGATGGCGACGCGCCGCCGCATGTGCTTTTCCAGCACGTCGGCAAGCGGGCGGTAGGTCTCGACGATCTGTTTCGCGGTCAAATGGGGGAAAACACCGAATGTCAGCGGCTTGTCGGCGCTGAAAGCGGTTGGGATGCCCATGGCCAGCAGCAGCAAGACGCCGGGCAGGGCGACGAGCCTGAATTTCAGCGTGCGTCGTAACTGGATGGTGCGCGGCGAGTGCAGGCTGGCCAGCGGTTTGTTGCCGGCGGCATCGGTGAGCGCATGAAGGATGTGGCGGGGAAACCCCCGCCACCGGGCAAGTGAACGCAACGTCTTTATTCCTTGTTCACAGTGATTTTTGAAGAACCTTGGATTTCCGCTTGTAGTTGTATAGCGCCTGCTTGCTTTTGGGCAGATGGTCGGGGCTGCTGTCGACGAAGCCGCGCTCCTCGAACCAGTGCTCGGTGCGGGTGGTCAGCACAAACAATTTCTTGAAACCTGCTTTTTTGCCTCTTTTCTCGGCTTCCGCCAGCAACAGGTCGCCAAAGCCACGGCCGCGAAATTCCTGCGACACGGCCAGGCAGGCAAGCTCTGCCGCCTGCTCTTCCGGAAAAGGGTAGAGCGCCGCACAGCCGGCGATGACGCCGTCGGATTCGAGTACCAGAAAGCGCTCGACTTCCATTTCCAGCAGCTCGCGCGAGCGCCGCACCAGGATGCCCTCGCGCTCCAGCGGCTCGATCAGGCCGAGAATGCCGCCGACGTCGTCGATGGTGGCGGGGCGCAGGGTTTCCAGCGGCGCCGGGGTGACGAGGGTGCCCACGCCCTCGCGGGTGAACAGCTCGGACAAGAGCGCGCCGTCGCGGTGGCGGCTGATGAGGTGGGCCCGCTTGACGCCCTGAGTGCAGGCGGTGATCGCGCACGGCAGGTAGTAGGTCACGTCTTCGGGCAGCTTCTTCGCCTTTTCCAGAATCTGCCGCGCCTCGTTGACGGTGAGGGCGTTGTGGATCGTGCGGCCCTTGTCCGGAACGCCCTCGGTGTTCATCAGGAAGATCAGCTTGTCGGCCGCGAGCTCGACCGCGGCCTGGGTCGCCACGTCTTCCAGGCTGAGGTTGAAAATTTCGCCGGTCGGCGAATAGCCGATGGGCGACAGCAGCACGATGTCGTGCTGGTCCAGCCGCCGCCGGATCGCGGCGGCGTCGATCTTGCGCACCTCGCCGGTGTGCAGCAGGTCGACGCCGTCGCGCACCCCCAGCGGCTGAGCGGTGACAAAATTGCCCGAGGCCACCCGGATGTCGGCCCCCGCCATCGGCGTGTTGGCCAGTCCCAGCGACAGCAGCGCTTCGATCTCCACCCGCACCGTGCCGGCGGCCTCCTTGACGCACGCCAGCGCCCTGTCGTCGGTGACGCGCAGGCCGTTCACATAGCGGATCGCGGTGCCGTTTTCGGTCAGCCGCGCTTCCACCTGCGGCCGCACGCCGTGGATCAGCACCAGCCGCACCCCCAGGCTGTTGAGCAGGTTGACATCGTGCGCCAGCTGCACGAATCCGCCGTCCGCCACCAGTTCGCCGCCAAAGGCGATGACAAAGGTCTTGCCGCGGAAGCCGTGGATGTACGGCGCGGCGGAGCGGAACCAGTGGACGAAATCGGTAGTGTCTTTCAACGGAATGGCCTGAGCAGGGTGGATTGATGCGAAGGATACCGAAAAAACCCCTCGCGCCGCGCAGGTGGCAACACAGAGAAATGAGAATAAACGGAATAAATCGGATAAGGCGTACGTCATCACTAAAGTGAGACGGAATGTTTCCGTTATCAATTAATCCTGAAGGAGACTTTGAAAAATGAAATCCATGAACAAGATGCTGGGAGCCCTGCTGGGCGGGGCCTTGATGCTGGGCGCGCTGGCGCTGCCGGCAACAGGACTGGCCGCCGACAAGGGCAAGCTGGTGGTCCAGGTCAGCGACAGCAACCCGGCTACCTGGAATCTGGCGCTGAACAACATCAAGAATGTGCAAAAGGATCTGGGCAAGGACAATGTAGAAGTTGAGATCGTGGCGTATGGACCTGGCATCGGCATGCTGAAAGCCGATTCCGAGGTGGCCAACCGCATCGGTGAAGCGGTCGATTCGGGGGTGAAAGTGGTGGCATGCGAAAATACCATGCGTGGACAGAAACTCAGCAAGGACGATATGAATGCCAAGATCAGCTACGTTCAGGCGGGTGTGGTGGAAATCTTGCAGCGGCAGCAACAGGGCTACGCCTATCTGCGTCCGTAAAACAACAGCGCAGGCGAAAAAAACCGGGCACACGCCCGGTTTTTTTCGCCTGTTGCCTCCTCAAAAGTCGCCCCACAGGGTTTGCATCGCCGCCAGCGCGGCCAGCGCAGCAGTCTCGGTGCGCAGCACGCGCGGCCCGAGCCGCACCGGGATGGCCCCCGCTGCGTGCAGCGCAGCGATCTCGTCGGCCTCGAAGCCGCCTTCGGGTCCGGCCACCAGGCAATCCGCTGCGGTGGGAGCGGGCAGGTCGGCCAGCCGCGCCTCGGCCAGCGGCGACAAAAACAGCAGCCGTCCGCCTTTTTGTTGCCCTAAAGAACGCCGACTTTCTACGGGCTGAAGCGCGTGCGGAGTCGTATGCCCTAAAGAACGCCGACTTTCTACGGGCTGAAGCCCGTGAAAGTTCGTAAGCCCGAGCCAGTGGGCCAGCGTCAGCGGCGCCGCCACAGGCGGTACTTGATTGCGCCCGCACTGCTCGCAGGCGCTCGCCACCACGCCCTGCCAGTGCGCGACGCGACGGTCGGCGCGCTCGCCCGCCAGCTTGACCACGCTACGCTTGGCGGCGATCGGCTGGATCGCCGTCACCCCCAGCTCGACCGCCTTTTGCAGGGTGTAGTCCATGCGCTCGCCGCTCGAAATGCCCTGTGCCAGCATCACGCGCAAACGCGATTCGCGCTCGATGGCGGCAAAGCCGGTAACGCTGACTGCCACCTCGTCCTTCTGAATACGCTCGATGCGTGCGGTGTATTCGCCGCCCTGCCCGTTGAACAGGATAACGGTATCGTCCACCGCCAGCCGCAGCGCGCGCGCCGCATGGCGCGCCGGGCCGGGCGGCAGGCTGAAATGGGCGCCCGGGGCGAGCTGCTGGTCGAGATAAAAACGCGGTGCGGACATCTTGCTATTATGCCGGGATTGAAAAGGAATTCTCCGGAGCGCGCCATGGTTTCCCTTACCACCCCCGTATGCGATTTTGGCTGGAAAGCCCCTGATTTCAGCCTGCCCGGCGTCGACGGCAAGCGGTGGACGCTGCAGGACGCGATGGGGCCGAATGGCCTGCTGGTGATGTTCATCTGCAACCATTGCCCCTATGTGCAGGCCATCCGCCCGCGGCTGGTGCGCGATCTGGCCGAGCTCAGGGAACACGGCATCCACGCCATCGCCATCATGTCGAACGACCCGACCGACTATGCCGAGGATTCCTTCGACAACATGAAAAAAGTGGCGGCGGAATTCGGCTTTCCCTTTCCCTACGTGATCGACGAAACGCAGGACGTGGCGAAAGCATACGGTGCGGTGTGCACGCCGGATTTTTTCGGCTTCAACCGGAATTTCGAATTGCAGTACCGCGGCCGCTTCGACGAATCGCGCAAGGACACCGCGCCCGAGGGCGTGCGCCGCGACCTGTTCGAGGCGATGAAGGAAATCGCCGCGACCCAGCGCGGCCCCGCCGAACAGATCCCCAGCATGGGCTGCTCGATCAAGTGGAAGGAAGCGTGACATGGTCGACCGCCGGCAGCATTGGGAAACGGTATACGGCAACAAGACAGCCGACCGGGTCAGCTGGTTCCAGCAACATGCCGCGTCATCGCTGCGTCTGATCAAGGGCTGTGCGGGCACGGATGCGCACATCATCGACGTCGGCGGAGGGGCCTCGGTGCTGGTGGATAACCTGCTCGATGCGGGCTACCGTAATCTGACCGTGCTCGATCTGGCCGAATCCGCGCTGGCGGCCAGCCGCGCGCGGCTCGGCGAGCGGGCGTCGATGGTGCAGTGGATTGCCGCCGACATCACCCGGGCAGAATTGCCGGCAGCATGCTACGACGTCTGGCACGACCGCGCGGTGTTCCATTTCCTGACCGATCCAGCCGACCGTGCTCGCTATGTCGCACAGGTGCTGAAAAGTGTTAAACCCGGCGGGCATGTCATCGTCGCCGCTTTCGGTCCCGGCGGACCGCTGCAGTGCTCGGGGCTGGACGTGATGCGCTACGCCCCCGACGCACTGCACGCCGAGTTCGGCGCGCCCTTCCGCCTGCTTGGGCACCAAACCGAAACCCACCGCACCCCGGCGGGGCAGGAGCAGGAATTTGTTTATTGTTATTGCGTGCGCACCTGATCATGCTTGAACAGGTCAAGGCGCTGGTTCGGGAGGTTGCGCAGCGCGAGGTCACCCCGCGTTTTCTCAAGGTGGCGCACAGTCACAAGCTGGACGGCAGCCTGTTCACCGAGGCGGACACGGCGACGCAGGACGCGCTGGAAGCGGCGCTGCCGCAGATCAAAAACGTGCCGGTGCTGGGCGAGGAAATGACCGAGCGGCAGCAGCACGACGCCTGGGATGCCGGACGCAACGGCCTGTGGTGCGTTGACCCGATCGACGGCACCTCCAACTTTGTCGCGGGCGTGCCGTATTTCGCCGTGTCGGTGGCCTATCTCTACAAGGGCGAACGTCAGCTCGGCGTGGTGTACGACCCCATTGCGGACGAAATGTTTACCGCCGAACGCGGGCGCGGCGCGCATCTGAACGGCACCCCGCTGCCCTTGCGCGCACCCGCCACCGAGCTGCGCCGCGCACTCGCCGGGGTCGAGATGAAACGCATCGACCGCGAACTCGCCGGGCGGCTGGCCGCATGGCCGCCATATGCCTCGCAGCGCAATTTCGGCGCTTCCACGCTCGACTGGTGTTATACCGCCGCCGGGCGTTTCGATATCTATGTCCATGGCGGGCAAAAGCTCTGGGATTATGCCGCCGGCGCGCTGATTCTGGAGGAGGCGGGTGGACGGCTGGCCAGCCTGTCGGGCAGCTTCGACATCGCCAACGTGTGGGAGCGGTCGGTGGTGGCCTCGGCCAGCCCCGAACTGTTCGTGCTGTGGCGCGACTGGCTGAAAGCGGCCGGCGCATAAGCCGCTCCATCGGGCAAATAAAAAGATTTTAGCGCGCGATCCTGAGTCGGCGCTTGAGCTTGTCGGCTTAACTTCTTGTCATAACACTTCTTTTGCCTGCTTTGGACTCGGCTTGCGAAAGCCCGCCCTGCTGACGGATAATCAAGGTTTTTGCATATTCTGCCCATGCTGCCCTCGCGCGGCTTTCCCGGGTGGGGATGCGACGGTTTTTTTACTTAGCTGAAGGGAACGCAATGCCAACCCGTAACGACCTGGCCAATGCCATCCGCGCACTTGCAATGGATGCAGTCGAAAAAGCCAAATCCGGCCACCCCGGCGCCCCCATGGGCATGGCGGAAATCGCTGAAACGCTGTGGAATCACCATATGCGCCACAACCCCACCAACCCCAAGTGGGCGGATCGCGACCGCTTCGTGCTGTCGAACGGCCACGGCTCGATGCTGCTCTATGCATTGCTGCATCTGACCGGCTACGACCTGTCGATGGACGACATCAAGCAGTTCCGCCAGTTGCATTCGAAGACGCCGGGTCACCCCGAATACGGTTATGCGCCCGGTATTGAAACCACCACCGGCCCGCTCGGCCAGGGCATCACCAATGCAGTCGGCATGGCCATGGCGGAAAAGGTGCTCGCTGCCGAATTCAACAAGCCCGACCACACGATCGTCGACCACCACACCTACGCGTTCATGGGCGACGGCTGCATGATGGAAGGCATCTCGCACGAAGCTTGCGCGCTGGCCGGCACCTGGAAACTGGGCAAGCTGATCGCCTTCTGGGATGACAACGGCATCTCGATCGATGGCCACATCGAACATTGGTACACCGACGACACCGCCAAGCGCTTTGAAGCGTACGGTTGGCACGTCATTCCCCATGTCGACGGTCACGATGTCGTTGCGCTTGAAGCGGCCATTCAAATGGCCAAGGCCAATACCGATATGCCCACCCTGATCTGCTGCAAGACGGTGATCGGCAAAGGCGCTCCCAATAAAGAGGGCGGCACCAAAGTTCATGGTGAAGCCCTGGGCGAAGCCGAGGTTGCTGCCACCCGGAAAAATCTGGGCTGGAATCATCCTCCTTTCGAAATCCCCGCCGACATCTACGCCGGCTGGGACGCCAAGACCAAGGGCCAGGGGCTGGAGACGCTGTGGAACAACAAGTTCGCCGAATACAAAAAGGCCTACCCTGCTGAGGCTGCCGAGTTCGAGCGCCGCATGAAAGGTGAGCTGCCCGCCAACTGGAAGGCCCACGTTGCCGACAAGCTGGCTGCATTCAACACCAAGGCTGAGACGGTCGCTACCCGCAAGGCATCGCAACACGCGATCGATGCGCTGGCGTCTGCACTGCCCGAGTTCCTCGGCGGTTCAGCTGATCTCACCGGCTCCAACTTCACCAACTGGGAAGGCTGCCATCCTGTGCGCCACGGCAACCCCGGCAACTACATCAGCTACGGCGTGCGTGAATTCGGCATGGCCGCAATCATGAACGGCATGGCATTGCACGGCGGCCTGCTGCCTTTCGGCGGCACCTTCCTGATGTTCTCCGAGTACTCGCGCAACGCCATCCGCATGGCTGCACTGATGAAGCAGCGCGTGATCCACGTGTTCACCCACGATTCCATTGGTCTTGGTGAAGACGGCCCGACCCACCAGCCGGTGGAACAGACTGCCACCCTGCGCATGATGCCCAACATCGACGTCTGGCGTCCGTGCGACACGCTGGAGACACTGGTCGGCTGGGTGCATTCGGTTGAGCGTTCCGACGGCCCCACCTGCCACATCCTCAGCCGCCAGAATCTGCCGTTCATGGCGCGTGATGCGGCCACGCTGGCCAATGTGGCCAAGGGCGGTTACGTGCTGAAAGACGCCGCTTCTGCCCGCGCCATCATCATCGCCACCGGCTCCGAAGTCGAACTGGCCGTCAAGGCCCAGGAGGCGCTGGCCGCCGAAGGCATCGCCGTGCGCGTGGTCTCGATGCCGTCGACCAACACCTTCGACCGTCAGGATGCCGCCTACAAGGCCAGCGTGCTGACCAAGGGCCTGCCGCGCGTTGCGGTGGAAGCCGGGGTGACCGACTTCTGGCGCAAGTACGTGGGCCTGGAAGGCGCCGTGATTGGCATCGACAGCTTTGGCGAATCGGCCCCGGCCCCGGTGCTGTTCAAGCACTTCGGCATCACGACCGAGGCCGTCGTGGCTGCGGTCAAGGGCGTTCTGTAAAAGATCTGTCTCCGCGAAGATTCGCGAAGGAAAACTTCGCGTCGCTTCGCGTCCTTCGCGGATAAAAAATTTCTTAACTCTGGAGACTGACACATGGCAATCAAAGTTGGCATCAACGGTTTTGGCCGCATCGGCCGCATGGCTTTCCGCGCGATCGCCAAGGACTTCCCCGAGATCGAAGTCGTCGCGATCAACGACCTGCTCGACCCCGACTACCTGGCCTACATGCTGAAGTACGACTCGGTGCATGGCCGCTTCAACGGTGACGTATCGGTTTCCGGCAACAACCTGGTTGTCAATGGCAAGACGGTTCGTCTGACGGCCGAGCGCGATCCCGCCAACCTGAAGTGGAATGAGGCTGGCGCCGATATCGTGATCGAATGCACCGGTTTCTTCCTGGATGACGAGTCCTGCAAGAAGCACATCGCAGCGGGCGCGAAGAAAGTCGTGATGAGTGCGCCTTCCAAGGATGCGACGCCGATGTTCGTCTACGGCGTCAACCACGCAACCTACGCCGGCCAGGCCATCGTGTCGGCCGCTTCGTGCACCACCAACTGCCTGGCACCGGTGGCCAAAGTGCTGAACGACAACTGGGGCCTGAAGCGCGGCCTGATGACGACGGTTCATGCGGCCACGGCGACCCAGAAAACCGTCGATGGTCCGTCGATGAAAGACTGGCGCGGCGGCCGTGGTATCCTGGAAAACATCATCCCGTCCTCGACCGGCGCTGCCAAAGCGGTCGGCGTGGTGCTGCCCGAACTGAAAGGCAAGCTGACCGGCATGGCGTTCCGCGTTCCCACCTCCGACGTGTCGGTCGTTGACCTGACCGTTGAGCTGGACAAGCCCGCGACCTACGCAGAAATTTGCGCCGCGATGAAAACAGCTTCGGAAGGCTCGATGAAGGGCACGCTGGGCTACACCGACGAGAAAGTGGTTTCCACCGACTTCCGTGGCGTGGGCTTCTCCTCCATTTTCGATGCCGAAGCCGGTATTGCGCTGGACTCCACCTTCGTCAAGGTGGTGTCCTGGTATGACAACGAGTACGGCTACACCTGCAACATGCTGCGCTTCGTGCAGCACGTCGCCAAGTAAGTCAGCTACAAGGGGCAAGTTGCAAGGTTTTCCTTGCGACTTGCAACTTGAAACTTGCATCTGGTGTTGTGAGCTTTAAGGTCTGGCGCGACCGAATGTTGTAGTCGGCGCGCCAACCCTTAAACCTTACTTTCAGGAGAAACCGCATGGCTTTTATTCGCGTCACCGATCTCGATCTGGCTGGCAAGCGCGTGTTCGTCCGCGCTGACATGAACGTCCCGGTCAAGGACGGCAAAGTTACCTCGGATGCGCGCATCACCGCGTCGATGCGCACCCTCGAGCACTGCCTCAAGGCCGGTGCCAAGGTGATGGTCACCTCCCACCTCGGCCGTCCCACCGAAGGCGAGTTCAGGGAAGAGGATTCGCTGAAGCCGGTGGTCGATGTGATCGCCCAGCGCATGGGCAAGAACGTGCGCCTGATCCGCGAATGGACCAACGGCGGCTTTGAGGTTGCCGACGGCGAACTGGTGGTGCTGGAAAACTGCCGCGTCAACCCGGGTGAGAAAAAGAACGTCGACGAGACCGCCAAGAAATACGCCGCACTGTGCGACGTCTTCGTGATGGACGCCTTCGGCACCGCCCACCGCGCCGAAGCCTCGACCCACGGCATCGCCAAGTTCGCGCCGGTCGCCGCGGCCGGCATCCTGCTGACCGAAGAACTCGACGCGCTCGACAAGGCGCTGGCCAACCCGGCACGCCCGATGGTCGCCATCGTCGGTGGTTCCAAGGTGTCGACCAAGTTGACCGTGCTGGAAGCGCTGTCGGAAAAAGTCGACCAGCTGGTGGTCGGCGGCGGCATCGCCAACACCTTCCTCGCAGCGACTGGCAAGAACGTCGGCAAGTCGCTGTGTGAACACGACCTGATCCCCATTGCGCAAAACCTGATGACCAAGATGACCGCGCGCGGCGCGACCATCCCGATCGCCCTCGATGTGGTGTGCGGCAAGAAATTCGATGCCAATGAGCCCGCCGTGCTGAAGGATGCAGGCGACGTCGCCGACGACGACATGATTTTCGACATCGGCCCGAAATCCGCACAGGAGCTCGCCGATATCATCATGCAGGCCGGCACCGTGCTGTGGAACGGCCCGGTCGGCGTGTTCGAGTTCGACCAGTTCGGCGAAGGCACCAAGACCATCGCGATGGCGATCGCCAACACCAACGCCTTCACCCTGGCCGGCGGTGGCGACACCATCGCGGCGATCCAGAAGTACGACATCTACGACAAGGTGAGCTACATTTCCACCGCCGGCGGCGCCTTCCTCGAATACCTGGAAGGCAAGGTCCTGCCCGCCGTGGCGATTCTGGAGGAACGCGCCAAGGCGTAAGCCTTTCACGGCGAGACCCGAGGGGAAGCCTGGCGCTTCCCCTCGGGCTTTCCGACCTCCCTTACCCTTAACGACCTACCCAAATAATGATCCGCAGAACCAAAATCGTCGCCACCCTCGGCCCCGCCTGTTCCGATGCCAAAACCCTGGACCGGATGATGGAAGCCGGACTGGATGTGGTGCGTCTCAACTTTTCCCACGGCGTGGCGCAAGACCATATTGACCGCGCCGAGCTGGTGCGCTCGCTGGCCCGCGCCCGCGGCCGTGCGGTCGGCGTGCTGGTCGACCTGCAGGGCCCGAAAATCCGCATCGGCAAGTTCAAGGACAACAAGATCACCCTCGCCAAGGGCGATACTTTCATTCTCGATGCCGCCTGCATGCTGGGCGACCAGACCCGTGTCGGCCTCGACTACAAGGAATTGCCGAATGATGTGAAGCGCGGCGTGACCCTGCTGCTCGACGACGGCCGCATCGAATTCTGGGTCGAGGACGTCAAGGGCACGGAAATCATCTGCAAGGTGGTGCAGGGCGGCGTGCTGTCCAACAACAAGGGCATCAACCGCAAGGGGGGCGGTCTGTCGGCGGCCGCCCTGACCGAAAAGGACATCGAGGACATTAAGACTGCCGCGGCGTTGAATGCGGATTACCTGGCGGTCTCCTTCCCGCGTAGCGGCGCTGACATGCGCCAGGCGCGCGAATTGATGCGCGCGGCCGGCGGCAAAAGCCAGCTCGTCGCCAAGATCGAGCGCACCGAAGCAATCGAAAACCTCGAAGAAATCCTCGAGGCCTCCGACGCCATCATGGTGGCGCGCGGCGACCTCGGCGTGGAGGTCGGCGACGCCGCGGTGCCCGCGCTGCAGAAGCGCATGATCCGCATGGCGATCGAGCGCAACAAGGTCGTCATCACCGCCACCCAGATGATGGAGTCGATGATTTCCAGCCCGATCCCCACCCGCGCCGAAGTCTCCGACGTCGCCAACGCGGTGCTCGACGGCACCGATGCGGTGATGTTGTCGGCCGAAACGGCGGCGGGCCAGTTCCCGGTCGAGGCGGTGCAGGCGATGCACCGCGTCTGTCTGGAAGCGGAGAAGGAAGCCGAATCCGTTTTTTCCGGCGCGCGGCTCGACCACAGCTTTTTGCGCCCGGATGAGGCGATTGCGATGTCGGCGGTGTTTACCTCGGTGCACCTCAACATCAAGGCGATTGCCGCTCTGACCGAATCCGGCAACACCTGCCTGTGGATGAGCCGGCTGTCCACCCGGGTGCCCATCTATGCCTTGACACCCGAGGTTCAAACCCGTAGAAAAGTCACTCTTTTCCGCGGCGTTTACCCGATCAACCTGAAAACGGCCAGCAAGGAGCGCGATGCCCTGCTGGCTGAGGCCGAAGAAGAGCTGCGGCGGCGTGGCGCGGTGCGCGATGGCGATCTGATTCTGCTGACCATCGGCGAGCCGATCGGCCAGTCGGGCGGCACCAACACCATGAAGATCGTCCGCGTGGGCGATTCGAAGAAAACCTGATTTCGCAAAAAAAGTAGCTTGCTGCATATTTTTAACTTAGGAGAGTGTAAATGGCCCTGATTTCCCTTCGTCAACTGCTCGACCATGCCGCCGAGAATGGCTATGGCTTGCCCGCGTTCAACGTCAACAACATGGAACAGGTTCAGGCCATCATGCAGGCCGCCGCCGCCGTGGATTCCCCGGTGATCCTGCAAGGCTCCGCCGGCGCCCGTTCCTATGCCGGCGAACCCTTCCTGCGCCACCTCATCCTGGCCGCCATTGAAATGTATCCGCAGATCCCCGTCTGCATGCACCAGGATCACGGTGCGTCCCCCAGCATCTGCTTCCGTTCCATCCAGTCCGGCTTTTCGTCCGTGATGATGGACGGTTCCCTGTTGGCAGACGCCAAGACGCCTTCCAGCTACGAGTACAACGTCGAAACCACGGCCAAGGTGGCCGAGCTGGCGCATGCCTGCGGCGTATCCGTCGAGGGCGAGCTGGGTTGTCTCGGTTCCCTGGAGTCCGGCATGGCCGGTGAAGAGGATGGCCACGGCGCCGAAGGCAAGCTGTCTCACGACCAGATGCTCACCGACCCCGACGAGGCTGCCGATTTCGTTTCCAAGACCCGCGTGGACGCGCTGGCGATTGCGATCGGCACCTCCCACGGTGCTTACAAATTCACCCAGAAGCCCACCGGCAAGGTGCTGCGCATCGACCGCGTGAAGGAAATCCACGCCCGCATCCCCAACGTGCACCTGGTCATGCACGGCTCGTCTTCCGTTCCGGAAGAATGGCTTGAGATCATCAACAGCTACGGTGGCGACATGGGTCAGACCTATGGCGTGCCGGTCAGCGAAATCGTGGAAGGCATCAAGAACGGCGTGCGCAAGGTCAACATCGACACCGACCTGCGCATGGCCTCCACTGGCGCTATCCGCAAGCACCTGGCGGAAAACAAATCCAACTTCGATCCGCGCAAATTCCTCAAGGAAGCCACCAAGGGAATGAGCGACATTTGCCGGAATCGTTACGAAGCCTTCGGCGCAGCGGGTCAGGCGAGCAAGATCAAAAAGGTCTTCAACCTGGAAGACATGCAGAAGCGCTACGACAAGGGCGAGCTGGACCCCAAGGTCAACTAATCGACAATGACCACGTTAAAAGGGGGACGCCACGGCGTTCCCTTTTTTTTTGCATGCCTGCGACAATTTGCCATACTTGCAAGAGTGAAGCAGTTCAATATAATGATTTACCGATGTTTTTATCCACTTGAATGGAGTGTTGAAATGAAGAAAATTGTTGCCCTGATTGCCCTTGCCCTGCCGCTCTACGCGGTTCCCGCGCACGCCAGCCTGGAGCTTGCAACCAAGAGCAAATGCATGGCCTGCCATCAAGTCGACAAAAAGGTGTTGGGCCCTTCGTTCAAGGAAATCTCAGCCAAATACAAGGGCCAGAAAACCGCCGAGGCAATGCTGGCAGACAGCATGCTGAAAGGCGCCAAAAACAAGTGGGGCAAAATACCGATGCCGCCGCAAAAGATTGCACCCGCGGACGCGCAAGCGCTGTCGAAGTGGATCCTGACGCTCTGACGTCTTGATGCAGGGCTGCCCTCAGCCCTGCTTTTGTCAGATTAGCCGAGCATCAGCTTCAAGGCGGCCAGATGATTGCTGTCGCTGTACTTTTCCAATAACGGAGAGTCGAAATGAAAACATTTGTTGCCCTGATCGCTATTGCCGTGCCTCTGAGCACCGCTCCGGCGCATGCCAGCCCGGAGCTCGCAACCAAGAGCCGATGCATGAGTTGCCATCAAGTCGATAAAAAGGTGTTGGGCCCCTCGTTCAAGGAAATCTCGACCAAGTACAAGATGGGCCTCGGCTGCGGCAAGGGAGACGCTGAGGCCATGCTGACAGAAGGGATACTGAAGGGCTCCACGGGCAAGTGGGGGAAGATCCCGATGCCGCCGCAAAAGATCCCGCCAGAGGACGCGCAGACACTGTCGAAGTGGATCCTGGGGTGCTGACGCCTTGATGCGGGGCTGCCCTCGGCCCTGATTTCCCAAACTAGCCGAGCATCGCCTTGAGGGCAGCCAGACGGTTGCTGCCGCTGACCTTGGCTGCCGCGTCGGTGGGTTTCTCGGGCTGGCGCACGTCGTCGCCGAGTTCGCCGATGAAGCGTGACGGTTCGCAGGCGACCGATTCGCGCGCGCGCTTGCGGCGTGCGCAGTAAGACAGGGTGAGCGATTTTTTCGCGCGGGTGACGCCGACGTACATCAGGCGGCGCTCCTCTTCCAGACGGCCTTCATCCACCGCTTCGCGATGCGGCAGGATGTTCTCTTCCACCCCGACCAGAAACACGTGGCCGAATTCCAGCCCCTTGGCGGCGTGTAGTGTGGACAGGCGCACGGCGTCGGGTTCTTTGTCCTCGCGGCCTTCCAGCAGGGTGATCAGCGCGATGGTCTGCGTCAACTGCAGCAGATCCTTGTCATCTTCCTCGCCTTTCTTGGCGATCCAGGCGGCGAACTCCAGCACGTTGTTCCACTTGCTCTGAGCTGCGCGGGCGTCGTCCTGGTCGAACACATAGATTTCGTAGTCGATCGATTTCAGCAAGTCGTTCAGCACTTCACCCGCCGGCTCGCGGGCGACCCGTGCCTCAAAACGGTTGATGAAGTTGCAGAACTCGACCAGCGGCGCCAACTGGCGCTCGCCGATCTGCGCGGCGGCGGCAGCCGAAAATACCGATTCGAACAGACTTACATGCAGGGTGGCGGCGACCTGGCCGAGCTTTTCAAGCGTCGCCGCGCCGATGCCGCGCTTGGGCGTGGTGACCGCGCGGATGAAGGCGGGGTCGTCGTCGCTGTTGGCGATCAGGCGCAGGTAGGCAATCACGTCCTTGATTTCGGCGCGGTCGAAAAACGACTGCCCGCCGGACAGCTGGTACGGCACTTTCTCGTTGCGCAGCGCCTGCTCGAACATGCGCGCCTGGTAGTTGCCGCGATACAGGATCGCGTAGTCGCGCCATTCGGTGCGGTGCTGGAACTTGTGCGACAGCAGGCGCATCACCACCGATTCGGCCTCGTGTTCGTCGTCGCGCGTCGGCATCACCTGGATGGCGTCTCCCAGGCCGAGATCGCTCCACAGGCGTTTCTCGAACAGCTTGGGGTTGTGGGCGATCAGGCTGTTGGCGGCTTTCAGGATGCGCACGCTTGAACGGTAGTTCTGCTCCAGCTTCACCACGTGCAGGTGCGGATAGTCTTCGCGCAGCTGCCGCAGGTTGTCGGCCGAGGCGCCGCGCCATCCGTAAATCGCCTGGTCGTCGTCGCCGACCGCGGTGAACGCCGCGCGCACGCCGGTCAGTTTTTGCAGCAGGCGGTATTGCGCAATGTTGGTGTCCTGATATTCGTCCACCAGGATATGGCGCAGCCGGTTCTGCCACTTTTCGCGCAGCTCGAAGTGGGTGTCCAGCAGTTCGGCGGGCAGGCGGATCAGGTCGTCGAAATCCACCGCCTGATACGCGCGCAGCGTCGCATCGTAGCGATCGTAAATTTTCGCGTAGGCGCGCGCGTTGTCGTCCTCGGCGGTTTGCAGTGCAGCAGCGGGCGATTTCAGTTCGTTTTTCCACAACGAGATACGCGACACCGCGCGTCGGATTTCCTGCTTGTCGGTGGTCTTCAGGATTTCCGAAATGATCCCCGCCGCGTCGGCCGAATCGAGAATCGAAAACGCCGGTTTCAGCTCGGCGAACTTCGCGTCCTCGCGCAGCATGCGCAGGCCCATCGAGTGGAAGGTGGTAACGATCAGTCCCTTGGTGTTCACCCCTTGCGTCAGCTTGGCGGCGCGATCCTGCATCTCGCGCGCCGCCTTGTTGGTGAAGGTGATGGCGGCGATCGAGCTCGGCTTGTAGCCGCATTCGCCGATCAGGTAGGCGATCTTGTGGGTGATGACGCGCGTCTTGCCCGAGCCCGCACCCGCCAGCACCAGCAGGGGGCCGTCGAGGTACTTCGCCGCTTCGCGCTGCGGCGGATTCAATGCAGCAACCAGACTCATGCCGCAGGCGAGTCGCCGAATTCGCGGTTGAGATAGGCGATGACGGCATTCGAATCATAGAGCCAGGTTTGCTGGCCGTTGGAGTCGGTGATCTGCAGGCAGGGCACCTGAGGCTTGCCGCCGCCGGCGAGCAGGGCATCGCGATGGACGGTGCTGTGCTTGGCGTCGCGCAGCTCGATCTTGAGCGACAGTCGGCGAATCGTGCGCCGGGTTTTCAGGCAGAACGGGCAGGTTGGAAAATAGTACAGCGCCAGATTCCGCGTGCGTGCGTCGATGGCCTGCTGTTCGGTCGCGGGGCGCACGATGCCCTTGGGACGGGTGAGCCAGTCACCCAGCAGCAGAAACGGGCCAAGAACGACGCGCAGGGTTTTGAAAAACAGACGAATGACAGGTTTCATAGACAGGGTTTCGTGGAAGGGGTGTCACGTGGGGTTCAGGCGGGAGCGCTATGATGCGGGTCAGCACAGCACACAAACGAGACCGTATTTTATATGCCCACCTATGCCATTGGCGATCTTCAGGGGTGCCAGGCTTCCCTGTTGCGTTTGCTGGATGAACTGAAATTCGATCCGGTGGCCGACCGGCTGTGGTTTGTCGGTGATCTGGTCAACCGCGGGCCGGATTCGCTGGCGGTGCTGCGGTTTGTCAAAAGTCTGGGGGATGCCGCCATCAGCGTGCTCGGCAATCACGATTTGCACTTGCTGGCGCTGGCCGAGGGGTTTGGCCGCGCGCACAAGGGTGACACGCTCGATGCCATTCTGGCGGCACCCGACCGCGACGAACTGCTGCACTGGCTGCGCCGGCAGAAACTGGCCTGGCGCGAAGGCGATTTTCTGCTGGTGCATGCGGGCGTGCTGCCGGGCTGGACGCCGGACGACACCATGCAGCGGGCGGCGGAAGCCGAGGCGGCGCTGCAGGGCGCGCATTACCGCGATTTTTTTGCGCAGATGTACGGCAACGCGCCGACCGCCTGGGATAAAGGCCTGCAAGGCATCGAGCGCCTGCGCGTGATTGTCAACGCGCTCACCCGGCTGCGCTACTGTTCGGTTGAAGGTGAGATGGAATTCCACCACAAGGGTGCGCCCGGCACGCAGCCGGCCGGCTGGCTGCCGTGGTTCGAGGTGCCTGGGCGCAAGAGTGCGGCGACGACGATCATCATCGGCCACTGGTCGACGCTCGGGTTGATCAACCGGCCGGACCTGATTGCGCTGGATACCGGCTGTCTGTGGGGTGGCAGGCTGACCGCAATCAGGCTGGAGGACCGGCAGGTGTTTGCGGTGCATTGTCCGATGCAACTGCGCCATGACCGCCCGTAGGGCGAGCGTCTGGCGACGTACCCTTTATGCCCTTCAGGGTGCTTGCGGGTGCAACGCCCAAAAGCCTGGCCACCGACTGTTCCGCCTGCGCCGCCAGCTCGCGCCGGTGGCCAGTCGGCAGGATCGGTTCACCGAAGTGGAGTTCGGCGACGATGCCGGGTTCGCTGACGATCTGCTTGAAGCTCTGCCACAGGCTCATCTGATCGATATAGGCGGGCGCGGCGCTGTAGTCACCGGCCAAGGTGCGGTAGCGCAAGGCCGCCGGCACGACCGGGCAGTCCAGCTCGACCGCCGGTTGCAACAGCGAGGGCAGGAATTGCCGCAGCCCGCGCCCATCGCTGGTGGTGCCTTCGGGGAACACCGCCACCCAGGCGCCGCCCTGCATCAGTTCACGCATCTCGGCGTTGACGCGCGCGGTGTCGGCGCGGCGACCGCGTTCGAGAAACAGGGTGCCGGTCCTGTGCGCCAGCCAACCCGCCACCGGCCACGCGCGCACCTCGGACTTGGAGACAAAGTGCACCCGTTGTGCGGCGTAGATCAGATAGATGTCCAGCCACGACACGTGGTTGCACACCAGCAGCGCGCCCCTCGTCAGACTGGGCGTAGGTACTAACTGCGCCCGCACGCCGAGCACCCTGAGCAGGCGCCGCGCCCAGGCCATGATGAAGCGGTCGCGTTGCGCAGGCTTGAACAGGGAAAAAGCCAGCCCCGCCACCGTCACCCCCCACGCGAGGTGCAGCATCAGCAGGCTGATGCGGATGGCACGGCGCAGGGAAACGGGCAGGCGGGCAAGCTTCACTCGTCCATTGTAAGACTCATGCGATGAGACGGCGGGCATAGCTGTGGTTGAGCTGCGCCATCGGCAGCAGCATCAGCAGGTCGGCGGTGTTGAAATCAGGGTCCCATGCCGGTTCGCCGCACACCATCGCGCCCAGCCGGGTATAGCCCTTGATCAGTGGCGGCAGTGCAGCCGTCTGACCATCGTCGAGCGATTCGATCGGCAGGCGGGTGCGCGGGGTGGTACGCCATTCGATCGGTGCAAGATGGCGCTCGGTGATCTGGCGATGCACGCTGGCGGCGATGTGGCCGCCGTCGGCCATGCCGATGCTGGCGCAGCCGACGATGTATTCATGGCCATAGCGCGTCATGTAATCGGCCAGCCCCATCCAAAGCCGTGCGATGACGGCGCCGCTGCGATGCGCCGGATGCACGCACGAGCGCCCCAACTCGGCCATGCGCGGGCGCAGGAAATTCAGCCGGGTGAGGTCGAACTCCTGTTCGGAGTAATAGCTGCCAATGCGCTTGGCGGCCTCGGGGGGGAGGATGCGATAGGTGCCGACGACTTCGCCGCTGGCGAGATCACGCACCAGCAGGTGGTCGCAGAATGGGTCGTACAGATCGATATCATGTCCCGGCAGGACGGACGACAGGCGCGCGCCCATTTCCTCGGCAAACACCTTGTAGCGCAGGCGCTGCGCTTCGCGGATTTCGCTGTCGTCCACCGCTAGCGAGGTGTGGTAACGGCTGGCGGGGGTGAGTTGAACGGTGCTGCGGACGTCGAGCATGGGGCACTCCTATTGATGGAATGCGCCCAGCTTAGAGAGGGGGTGTTAACCCGGCGTGACGTTCAGGTTGCGGAATGATGACCGGTTACGGTCCAGGCCATGCTTATTGCGACACGCGTGTGGTGCCCCCGCCCGACAGCACGCGCACGCGATCGCCTACGCGGAATTCCTGGTCGGCCGCCTGGGTGATGGCGATCATCCGCCCCGAATCGAGCTTGACGGTGATTTCCACGCCTTTCTGGCGGGTCGCGGCCTCTTCCGCCGCCGCGCCGCCGAGGCCACCCAGCACTGCGCCAACCGTTGCACCGACCACGCTGCCGCGGCCGCCACCGACCGTGCTGCCCGCCACACCGCCGACCACCGCGCCTGCGCCTGCGCCAATCGGCGTCTTGGTGCCTTCAATGTTCACTTCGCGCACCGACTCCACAATACCCATCTGTACTTCCTGCACGGCGCGGGCCTGGCTGCGACTGTAGTCCTTGCCCCCCAGCCCTGCTGGGCAGCCTGCCAGCAGCAGCGTGCTGGCGGCGACGAAGACGACGGCGAATGTTCTGTTCATGACGGGCTCCTGTGTTTACTCGAAATCATAGCCAAACTTGGCATGGAACGCGCTGGCGATCTCGTCGCGGCCGGGGCGGTGATTCTGTCCGCCGCGCTGGCCGATCTTGATCGCTCCCATGAGACTGCCCAGACGACCGGAGGTTTCCCAGTCGAACCCGCGGGTGATGCCATACAGGATGCCGCTGCGATAGGCGTCGCCGCAGCCGGTGGGGTCGAGGATGGCGGCGGGCTTCGCGGCCGGAATATCGATCTGTCGGCCTGCCATATGGATCACCGAGCCTTCGGCACCACGCGTCACGATCAGCGCCTGGACGTGGCGCGCCAGCGTCGGCAGATTTTCTCCGGTACGGCTCTGCAGCAACTCGGCTTCGTAGTCGTTGAGGATGACGTAGCTGGACTTGTGGACGCACTCCAGCAGTTCCTCGCCGGTGAACAGCGGCATGCCCTGGCCGGGGTCGAACACGCACGGCACGCCGGCTTCGTGAAAGCCGCGCACATGGCGCAGCATGCCGTCGCGGCCGTCCGGGGAGACGATGCCGAGCTTGACGTCCGGCACCAGGCGCACGTCATTCTCGTGCGAATAGTTCATCGCGCCGGGGTGGAAGGCGGTGATCTGGTTGTCGGCGAGGTCGGTGGTGATGAAGGCCTGAGCGGTGTAGGTGCCGGCAACATGGCGGATGTAGTCGCGCGAAATCGCATGGGCATCGAGGCGTTCGGCGTAGGCGCCGAAGTCGTCGCCGACGGTCGCCATGATCAGCGGCGTACCGCCGAGCAGCTTCAGGTTGTAGGCGATGTTGCCGGCACAGCCGCCGAACTCGCGGCGCATCTCGGGCACCAGAAACGACACGTTCAGCATGTGGATCTTGTCGGGCAGGATATGGTTCTTGAAGTGGTCCTGGAACACCATGATCGAGTCGAAGGCGAGGGAACCGCAGATAAGGGTACGCATGGTCATTTTGGGTTCGAGTGGCGCTGTGGGATGAAAACGACAACGGGAATTATACGCAGGCCGGCAGGGCGAGGTTTCACCGAAGATTCACGCGCCTGACCGCGCTCGGTCATACAGCGCGGCCATGCTGCGCGCATGAACCCGCAACGCACTGCATTCCTGTGGTCTGTTTCCGCTGTCCTGTTTGCGGGAGATGCGCTGGCCTGGGGGCTGTATACCCATGTGTATTTCGCGCAGCTGCTGGTGTGGGCCGTCCCGCTGCTCGATCCAGCGCTGCGCCGCGCGGTGCGGCGGTTCCCGCAGCGGCTGATGGCGGGCGCCTGCCTGCCGGATCTGGCGCTGGTCGGTTCCACCGCGCGCACCCGCGCCTTTGAAGCCAGCCACCGCTGGGAAACCGCGCATGCGCTGCTGGATGCCGCGCACGACGACGAGGCGCGCGCCTGCGCGGTCGGCGCGATCAGCCATCTGTGGGTCGACATCATCGCGCACAATCACTTCGTTCCCGCGCACGAACATCTGTGGTGGAACGTGCCGATGCTGACGCACGCCGCGTCGGAATGGGCGATGGACCGCCACATCGCGCGGCATCTGTTTCGCCCGCCCGCCATGCTGCTGCAGGCTGACGACTGGCTGGTGGATTATGTGGCGGCCAATTTCGGTTGCACTCCGGCGGCCAGCCGCCGCGCGATCCGGCAACTGGCCGGCGCCGAAGCCCTGCTGCGGCACAGTCGTCTGCCCGGCATGTTGCACGGCGTGGGCAGGCTGTTCGACCGCAAGCTGCCGGCGCGCTTCGATTACTACATCCAGGAAGTCACCACCCGGCTGCCGCAGATCAACCGCGTGTTCGCCGGCGAAGCGCCGGCCTGGCTGGCCGATTGCCCGCCGGTGGCAGTGGCGCGCAACCGCATCGCCGCGCACGCGCCGGAACTGGTGGCGTGCCGGCTGCCCTTGCCGGGAGATTTGTTCGAGATCGAGACACCGCCGGGTTTGTGCAAGGCGGCTTGAGGGTTGGAAAAAAAAACGCTCACCCCTGGGGTGAGGATTTCAGGACATTTCACAGCACCAGCGTCAGCGCCGCCACCGCCCCGCCCAGCAGTGCGCCCACCAGCACATCGCTCACATAGTGCAGCCCCAGCACCAGGCGTGACAGCGCGACCAATGCGGTGAACGGCCATACCAGCCAGCCCAGCGCCGGGTAATAGGCAGTGGCGACGAGGCTGAACACCACGGCGTGCAGGGTGTGGCCGGACGGGAAACTGAAGCGGTCGAGCGGGGCACTCAGGCAGCAGATCGTCGGGCAGGCCTGATAGGGCCGCGGCCGTTCAGTGGCGCCTTTCAGCCACTTGTAAACCAGCGTGCCGGCCAGGCCGGCAACGATCATGTGCAGCACGGCCGGCAGCGCTTCCCAGCCATACCAGGCGATCAGCGCCAGCATCAGCCCATACCAGAACACGCCGTCGCCGAGGCGGCTGGCCAGCCGCAGCAGGCTGACTTCCCAGCCGGGCAGACGCACGCCGTTGAGACGTTCCAGCCAGGCATGTTCGCGTGCAGCCAGTCGATCGAGGCCATGATGGGCGGCAAGACTGAGGCGTGCAAGCTGCATGATGGGCTCCTCTTATCCAGTACGGGCGGCGGTTGCCCAGTCCGGCTGTTCGTCGGTCGCAGGCAGGGGCTGGGCGAGCCGCAGCAGCACCCGCTCGAAGCTGTCGATGATGGTGTCCCACGACAATTGGGCGGCCCGTGCGGCGGCGGCGCTGCCGAGGCGGCGTTGCAGCACCGCGGCAGGGGCCAGCGACACGGCCTCGGCGATGAAGGCGGCCTCGTCCTCGGGCGGTGCCTTGAGGCCGTTTTCGCCGTGACGGATGATTTCCTCGGCGGCGGCGCAGTCGTAGGCCACCACCGCCAGACCGGACGCCATCGCCTCGATCGTCACGTTGCCCCAGGTTTCGGTCAGGCTGGGAAACAGGAACACATCGCCACAGGCGTAATGCGCGGCCAGCGCCTCGCCGATCTGCGTGCCGCAGAAAATGGCATCCGGGCGCTTGGCCTGCCACAGCGCACGTTCCGGGCCGTCGCCCACCAGAACCAGGCGGGTGGCGGGATGCGCTTCGCGCATGGCGTCGAAGGCGCGGAACACCAGCGCCAGGTTTTTTTCGGCCGCCAGACGCCCCACATACAGCGCCACGGTCTCATTGTCGTTCACGCCCCAGTGCGCGCGCAGGGAGGGGTCGCGGCGACCGGGGTGAAACAGCTTGGTGTCCACCCCGCGGCCGATGATCTCGATGTTCTCGTAACCGTATGCCAGCAGCTCGCGGCGGATGCCTTCGGTCGGCACCAGGGTGACGGCAGCCTTGTTATGGAACTTGCGCAGATAGGCGACGATGGCGCGGCGCAGCAGGCCAAAGCCGTAGTGACTGCTGTAGCTGTGGAAATTGGTGTGGAAGTCGCTCGCCACCGGCAGGCGCAACTTGTTGGCCGCCGCCAGCGCCGACCAGCCGAGCGGGCCTTCGGTGGCGATCTGCACCACGTCGGGACGCTGCCGGGTCCACAGCCGGGTCAGCGCCGCTTTCGCCGGCAGGCCGATTTTCAGCCCTTCGTAACGCGGCAAGGCGATGCCGCGCTGCAGGTGTTCGCTGAAGGTGGCCGTGGGCTGCGGCAGGTCGTCGGCGTGCTGGCGCGGGCGAATCAGCTGTACCTGATGGTTGCGCACCTGCAGGCCGTTGACCAGGCGGCCCAGCGTCATTGCCACGCCATTGACTTCGGGCGGGTAGGTTTCGGTCACCACCGCAATGCGCAGCTGCGGGCGCATCGACGGCAGGGTCTGGCAGGTGAATTCGGCAGCATCCATGGCGCGCAGCATGCGCCCGGTATGCGACAAAAAAATGAAGCCGGGGTGACGGTTTGGTGAATCTGGTCTGGCGGCTCAGGCGGCGAGTGGCAGCGCGTCCTGCGCGATCGCCCGCAACAGCAGAATGTCGCGGAAGGCCCCTGGATCGAAGCCCAGCCGGGTGCCGCCGCGATGATCGTAAATCAGGTCGGCGAAAAATGTGTTGATATCCGGCGTGTTCCACGCTTTTGCCAGCTGTTCCAGCAGATGCGGGTAGGCCTCCAGCCCATGGCCGGTTTCATTGTCCTGGGAAATCGGATGGCCCGTGAGGTTGACGTTGAAATAACGGCGGCACTCGGTGCTGGCGGCGGCATAGGCTGCTGTGTCGCCTTCACGGTGCAGCAGGTCGAGCAGCAGCAGCCACGGTACCGGAGATTCGGTCGGCGCCTCGCGCAAGTGCTCCTGCAGCAGGTGAATTGCGAGCTCGCCATGGCCGTGCGCCATAAACACTTCGGCCTGGTCGAGAATGTCTTCCTTGACCTCGGTGTCTTCTTTGCGCGGCGGCGGGGCGATTTCAGACATCCGCTGGGGCGTGGGCGGCGGCGCGTCTTGTGGCCCGGATGTCATGTCGGACAGTGTCATCATCGTCGCATCGGGCTGCGCCCCTGGCGTGCCGTCCATCCGGGCGGGCTGAGGG
>DATMWS010000051.1:0-5276 GCA_035562135.1 Thiobacillus sp.
GAAATCGCCTACGAAATGCTGTGGTCCGGCAAGGCCTACGGCCCCGACGAGATCGCGGCGGCGCGCCAAGCCAAGGCGCAGTACGCCAACGCGGCCTGATTGCGTTAGCAGACAAAACCAAAGCGGCGAGGGGAAACCCTCGCCGCTTTTTTTATGGCTGGTTATCCGGGAAGGAGAGAATCAGTAGGACCGCAGATAGCGAACCCCGATATGGTCGAGGCCCTCGTTTTCGCCGCCGATGATCCCCTTGTGCGACATGTGGTCCACAAACAGCGAAGCCGACGCGGCGGAGCTGAGCCGGTAGCCTATTTCCAGCCCGAAGCGGGGCATGACGCGGATGCCGAAGCCGCAGTCGCTGTATAGCCGGCAGCCAACCGGATCCTTGTGCAAGGGGCCGTCATGCAGTGCCACACTGAGCAGAAGGTCGGCGAACCATTGCCTTGTCTCGCGCACGCGGAAACTCAGGCCGGCATAGGCCATGCTGGTATCGCCCACGAAATTCAGCGTGACGCCGAGGTGCGGACGCAGCGAGCCCGAGAGGTCAAGCGGCGCGAACTGGACTTCCAGATTGAGATCGACCCCATTCTCGTGGTGATCGCTCGCCGGTCCGCGGTCGTGCGCGATCACGCCGATCGCCAGAATCCGCTTGCTGTTCCCGGCCTGCTCCGTCGCCTGAGCCGGCGCATGGAGAGCGAGGGCGACGACCAAGCCCAGGCATCTGTGGATTTCAAGCCAACTCATCCGCTTCCATCTCCGTTTCACAGGGAATGGCATGACCGAATATCGATCGGCTCGTGTGGCAAGGGGCGGCTCATGCGGCGGCTTCCATGGCGCGGTCATACTTCCCCTCGCGGGCCAGGCCGTTGAACTGGCAACGCTTGAGGAGCGCCTGCTGTGCAGCGGCGACATTGCCTTCCTGCCCCTGCCAGGCGGCCAGCACCGGCGCCTGCAGCGCCCGCCCATACGAGAAGCTGACCTGCCACGGATGCGTGCCCATCGCGTTCATGGCGTTCAGATGGTCGGTCGCATCCTCGGCACTCTGCCCGCCGGAGAGGAATACGATGCCCGGTACCGCCGCCGGCACGTAGCGCTTCAGGCAACGGATCGTGGCTTCGGCAACCGCCCGCACGCTGGCCTGCTGCGCGCACTTCTTGCCGGCGATCACCATGTTCGGCTTGAGCAACATGCCTTCGAACAGCACGCGGTGGGCGTCCAGTGCGGCGAACACCGCCTGCAGCGCCTGCGCCGTCACCGCTTCGCAGCGCTCGATGCCGTGGGCGCCATCCATCAGCACTTCCGGTTCCACAATCGGCACCAGGCCGGCCTCCTGGCACAGCGCGGCGTAACGCGCCAGCGCGTGGGCATTGGCGCGGAGGCCGAACGGTGACGGAAGTTCGCGTTCGTCGATCTCGATCACCGCCCGCCACTTGGCGAACTGCGCGCCCAGCTGCCGGTATTCGGCGAGCCGCTCACGCAAGCCGTCGAGGCCCTCGGTCACCTTGTCGCCGGGATACAGCGCCAGCGCCTTGGCGCCCTGGTCGACCTTGATGCCGGGGATGATGCCCCGGTCCGCCAGCAGCCTGGGGAAGGGGATGCCGTCGCGGCTGCTTTGGCGCAGCGTTTCGTCGAACAGGATGACGCCGCCAACCGTGCGTTCGATGCCGTCGGCGGTAAACAGGATTTCGCGGTAGCGCCGGCGGCTTTCCTCGGTGGATTCCACCTGGATCGAATCGAAGCGCTTCTTGATGGTGGGGCCGCTTTCGTCTGCCGCCAGCACGCCCTTCTGCTCAGCGACGATGGCGTTCGCCACGGATTTGAGTTCGTCGATATTCATGCGATGTTGGACTCCAGTTGGGATAAATGAACAGGGGCAGATCATTGATGCTCCCACCCCTACACTCTAGACCCTGATTTTTATGCTCGCCCGGCCGAAACGCGTTGAACCTCCGGCCGCATCGGCGCGACTGCCAAGCGGGCAGAAACCACCCTGATGATGCTTGCACGCCGGGCCGCCTTCGGCCAGATGCCATGAGCGGGGACGTTCGCCCACACCCGCTACATCCGGATGCACAACGCCGCCGGCTGTTTTGACAAAAGCGGTTGTTTCTAAAGAATTTTCCAGCCTTGTCGATGACGCATCATTCATCCCACTTTTGGACCCGGATGCATTTGCCTGAGGTTGCGGCTTTTTCGCGGTTGCTACGTAACGCATTGCTGACTTTTTTTCTGGTTGGCACCGTCGCGCTGTTCTCCTATGGGGTGTACGGTTGGCAACGCGAAGAGCGGGATGCCCACGATAACCTTTTGACGTTCTCCGGTTTCCTCGCTTCGGCCTCGCGGGCGTTCTTCGATGAATTGGGCAATGGTCTGGCGCCATTGGGCGAATTGCTCGACCGGCCCGAGCTATACGATAGCCCGGAAACCTTGCGGCCGTATCTGGCCACATTCCAGAACAGACATCCGCAGGTACGTTCTGTTGCAGTATTCGCGCCGGACGGCGAGATGCTGCTCAACACGGCGGTCAAGCCGGGCGATTCGGTTCCCGATTTCCGCTTGGACCCCCCTTACATCAGGCAACTGCTCGCCGATATGGCCAGCCCGGCGCCTTACACGGTGGGGCCACCTGAATTCGGGAAGGCCATCAAGCGGTGGCGTTTTACCGTTCGCCATGTGGTGAGGGATCGCGACGGCAAGCCCAGACTCCTGGTTCAGGCCGCCGTGCCGCTGGAAAAGGAAGGCACCTTCCTTCACCAGCTTCCGGTTCCATCCAACAGTTACGTCGGCTTGTTGCGGGCCGATGGCTATCAGCAGGCACGCTTTCCGGTGACACACACTAACGCAACGTACGGACATCTATCGCCCGGCCCGGTTGCGCGCATCATCAAGGAAAACCCAGGGTTGGCCGAGGGTTATTTCTCGGGCGTCTCCCCCTGGGCAGAGGGAGAAAAAGAGCGGATTGGTGCATTTACCAAGCTTTCGGGGATGGATTTATATGCCTACGTCTCGGTCCCGGCATCCTATGTGACTTCGCGATGGTGGCGGCATAACGCCCCGATTTTGATCAGCTTCCTGGCGTTCTTCGGGATTTTTGTGGTGATTGCCTATCGCGTCACAAAACGCGAACGGTCCCACAGCAAGGAACTGGTTGAGCAGGCTCAGCGCGATGCGCTCACAGGCTTGCCCAATCGCGGTTGTCTGAATGGAATTCTGGAGGCGAATATTGCCGCCGCTCGCGCTGGCAAAACCCCGTTTTCGATTCTGTTCCTCGATCTGGATCGCTTCAAGGGCATCAACGATGCCTTGGGGCACGCAATTGGTGACAGCCTCCTGATCAAGGTGGCGCAGCGAATTCAGCCATTGCTGCGTCACGGGGATGTACTCGGGCGGTTTGGCGGGGATGAGTTCCTGCTGATCTTGCCCGGCAGCAATGAGACAGGGGCGATATTGATCACCCATCGAATCCTGGACGCATTCAGTATCCCGTTCGAGGTCAATGGGCGCGCCTTGCGCATTACCCCATCGATCGGCATCGCCCTGTATCCCGACCATGGGGACGACATCGAAACACTGCTTAAGCACGCCGACACGGCGATGTACGAGTCCAAGCGCCTTGGGCGCAATGCTTATACCGTTTACACCGAACAAATGGGTTTGCAGGTGCGCGAGCGGCTGGACCTGGAACATGAGCTGCGCGATGCCCTGCAACGCGACGAATTCCGGTTGGTCTACCAACCCATTGTGGACATGCAGAGCGGCAAGGTCGTGGCGGTCGAGGCCTTGGTGCGCTGGGTCATGCCGGATGGAAGCTTGCGTGCGCCGGCAGCGTTCATTCAGGCCGCTGAAGATTCGGGTTTGATCATTCAGCTGGGGCAATGGGTATTGCGCACAGCCTGCCTGCAATTGAAGCAGTGGGTGTCGTCCGGTCTGGATTTGCGGGTGGCCGTGAATCTGTCTACCCACCAGTTTCAGGACCTTCACCTGCTGGAAAAAGTGACGATGGCCCTGCGCGAAACGGGGCTGGAAGCCGCGCGCCTCGAGCTGGAAATCACGGAGAGCGCGGCCATGCTCAATCCGGAAGAAAGCTTGAAAATCCTGGAGAAATTGTCTGCGCTGGGCGTGCGGATTGCGATCGACGATTTTGGCACGGGCTATTCCTCGTTGAGTTATTTCAAGCGCATTCCGGCAAACACCATCAAGATCGACAAAACGTTTGTGGATGGGCTCGGACACAAGCAGGACGCAACCATTGTGCGTGCTGTGATTGCGCTGGCCCGGGCCCTCGAAAAAGAAACGATCGCCGAGGGGATAGAAACCGAAGAACAGTTCGACATCATCAAGGCAATGGGATGCGATTCAGCCCAGGGTTATTGGGTCAGTCGACCCATCGAGGCGGATGCGATGTTAAGCGTGTTGTCCCAAAATACTCAGCTTGTCGCGGTATCCAAATCGAATCCCGGCGAGACCATCACTTGGATTCACGCGCACGGAAAATCGGCTGAATGAGGCAGGTCTACGCAGAATAGGCGGCCTCGATGCTGCCCGAGGCTTTCGCCTTGGGCGCGCATTCGGTCGGGCATCAATGTATCTGGCCGCTCACCTGCGGCCATCAGCCGCTGCAGCCGCCAAGCTGGAGGATAATCGCCCCCCATGCCAGCATCCAGCCATCCTCCCGCCATTTTCCTGATGGGCCCGACCGCCTCGGGCAAGACCGCGCTTGCGGTCAGCCTGGTCGAACGCTTTCCGCTCGAAATCATCAGCGTCGATTCGGCGCTGGTGTATCGCGGCATGGATATCGGCACCGCCAAGCCGGATGCCACCACACTGGCCCGTGCGCCCCATCACCTGCTGGACATTCGCGACCCCAACGAGACCTATTCCGCGGCGGCGTTCTGCGACGACGCGCTGCGCCTGATGGCCGATATCGTCGCGCGCGGCAAGATCCCGCTGCTGGTGGGCGGCACCATGCTGTATTTCCGCGCGCTGCTGCAGGGACTGGACGACTTGCCGCGTGCCGATCCGGTGTTACGGCAAAAACTGGCGGGCGAAGCGGCATCCCGTGGCTGGCCCGCTTTGCACGCGGAACTGGCACAGATCGATCCGATCACGGCGGCACGGCTGTCGCCGAACGACTCGCAACGTATTGGCCGCGCGCTGGAAATTTTCCAGCTTGCCGGCAAGCCCATGTCGGCATTGCTCGACAAGGCGCAAACCGCGCTACCGTATCGCGTGCTGCAGTTGGCCCTGATCCCGTCCGACCGCGCTGTGCTGCATCAACG
>DATMWS010000052.1:0-16705 GCA_035562135.1 Thiobacillus sp.
GCCGGAACTGCCCCAGTGGGACGAATCTCGGGTGACGGATGCGGACGAGGAGATCGTGATCTCCCACAACTGGGACGAACTGCGCCGCTTCATGTGGGACTATGTCGGCATCGTCCGCACCAACAAGCGGCTGACGCGCGCGGCGCACCGCATCCGCCTGCTGCGGGACGAAATCGACGAGTTCTATCGCCACTTCCGCGTCAGCAACGACCTCATCGAGCTGCGCAATCTGGTGCAAAGCGCCGACCTCATCATCCGCTCGGCCCAGTTGCGGCAGGAAAGCCGCGGCCTGCACTACAGTCGCGACTACCCCGAGACGCTGCCGATCGCCGGCAACACGGTACTCAACCCGCGCCCGGGGTTGTTGTGTCCGAGCGTGTGCGGCGTGTCCAGCGAAGCGACACCCTGAGGCGGCGCAGGTCGTCGGCGGCCGCGCTGTCGGGCAGCAGGGTCAGGGTCCGCACCTGCCCGCCTGCCGTCCGGTAGCGCAGCACGATCAACGCGGTCGAAACAAAACTGTCGCCCATCACCTCGGCATCGCACCATTCAGCCGTGTCATCCAGGCATTGCAGCCGGCCGTCTGCCACAACACGCAGGCTTGCCATCGGGAGCGCCCGCCGCCAACCCCACGCACCCAATCCCGTTACCGCCATGCCCAGCGTCAGTTGCAGACCGCCCGGCAGCGCCGCGAGAGTCACGGCGGCCAGCGCCAGCAGCAGCATGCCCGCCAGCAGCAGCCCCAACCGGCGTGAGGGTTTGAGCTCAATTTCGCGCATCAGCGTGTACACTTTTGGCCTTCATTCCATTCCCCTTAACTGGAACGTATCGTGATCGATTCCTGGAAAACCTTTCTGCAATCCCAAGGCGCGGCAATCGAAGGCAGCGCCGTGCTGCACTATGGCGACCCCGCCGCCGAGCGCGCTGCCGCCACGGACGGCACCATTGTGGCGGATTTGTCGCAACTCGGCGTCATCGCGTTGCGCGGCGAAGACACCGCCACCTTCCTGCAGGGCCAGCTCACCAACGACGTGCGCTTGCTGCACACCGACAGCGCGCAGTGGAGCGGCTATTGCAGCCCCAAGGGACGCCTGCTCGGCAATTTCCTGATGTGGCGGCAGAACGAGGATTATTGTCTGCAACTGTCGGGCGACATTCTTCCCGGCGTGCTGAAGCGGCTGTCCATGTTCATCCTGCGCGCCCAGGTGCAGGGGCGCGATGCCAGCAACGAAAACGTACGGCTGGTCGTGGCCGGCAATCACGCGCTGGCGGCGGTGACTGCCGCGATGGGCGTCGTACCGGAGGCCGCAATGCGGTCGGTCGCCGGCGAGGCCGGGCAGGTGATCCGCCTGGGCGACGACAAGTTCGTGCTGTCGATCGCGCCCGAGCGTGCCGCCGCCGCGTGGCAGGCGCTGCGCCAGTCGGCCACCCCGGTTGGCGCCCCGGTGTGGGACTGGCTGCGGCTCAATGCCGGCATTCCGATGATCGTCGCCGCCACCCAGGAGCAATTCGTGCCGCAGATGGTCAACCTCGAAGTCATCGGCGGGGTCAGTTTCCAGAAGGGCTGCTACCCGGGCCAGGAAATCGTTGCGCGCAGCCAGTATCTGGGCAAGCTCAAGCGCCGCATGTTCCTGGCACATGTGGATGCCGAAGCCGCCCCGGGCGACAATTTATACAGTGCCGACATGGAAGGCCAGGCCACCGGCACCGTGGTCAATGCGGCACCGGCACCGACCGGCGGCTTCGATCTCCTGGCCGTCGCCCAGGTTGAAAGCGCGAACACGCAGACCCTGCATCTGAAAGCCGCCGACGGCGCGGCTTTAACCCTGAAGCCCCTGCCCTATGCGCTGCCCGAATAGGTGAAGTGCGCCTATGTCTATTACCGCATCGACCCTGCGCAAGCCAGCCTGGCCGCCGCCCGGATCGATGCGCTGCTGAGCACGATGGCCGCGCATTGCAGCCAGCCGCCGCGGCGGCTGATCCGCTGTGACGATGCGGCGACGTGGATGGAAATTTACGAGGGCATAGCCGCCTTCACGACGTTTGCCGCGGCCTTGAACGCGGCTGTTCGGACGTTCAACTGCGCGGAATTCGCCCAGGGTGAACGCCATCTGGAGTGTTTTTCCGCGCCAGACCCGGCGCCATAAAAAAAGCTGGGCGAACCCAGCTTTTTTATGCAAACCGGACGGCTTACTTCCTCACCATCACCTTTTCCACCCAGCCTTCGCCATTCTGGCCCTGGACGTGAATAAAGCTGCCCTGGTCCTTGCCGGTATAAATGACCTCTTCGCCGCGCGCGATGGTGGTGACCACCTTGGAGGTTTTGCTCGGCTGTGCATAAATCTTCAGCCCGCCAATTTTCCCCATCACCGCGTCGCCTTCCTCGAAGACCGCTCCGGCCTTGGTGGGCTGCCCCGACTTGCCTTTGAGATTGATGTCCTGGCGCACCATTTCTGGATTGTTGCGGATGGAACGCACAATATTGTTCCAGTTGTCCAGATAGCTGGCAGCAATGACCTTGCCTTCAGGCGTACTGGTGTAGGCGCCCAGCCCGCCGGCCGCACCGCCGCCGACCAGCAGGCCGCCCATGCTCCAGTCGGTTTTTTCGGCGTTGCCAGTCGCCGAAGCCAGCTGCAGCGAGGTGCGCGAATCCGACAGGATCATCGTGGTCTGCGCCGACTTGAACTTGAGTCCCCCCGCCACCAGGCCGGCCACCGCGCCGAACCTGCCAAAGCCCCCGAGTGCGCCGCCGATGCCACCCGAATCCTTGCTGGAGAACACGGCGTCCGGCGTCAGCACGTAATCCGCCGTCACCATCTGCCCCTTGCCCATGTTGGAGCCCTTGCGCAACTCGCCGGATTCGGCCAACTGGCGTTCCTGCATCAGGTTCTGCATGGCGCGGCCGCGCTCCACCAGGACGAAGCAGTTGGATTGCTGCACCATCATGCGGATCAGTCCAACCGGCGATTGCAGACCGTATTGCAACAGATGCGAGATCACCGCATCCTGTGGTTCCACCACAGCCAGGGTGCCGTAGGATTTTTCGCATTTTTCCAGTTCCTTGGCTTCGCCTTGCGCCCCATCAGGCCCGGCGGAACCGGAAGGCTGGCCCTCCTCTGTTTTATCGCCACCCAACTTGAAATCGAACAGGCCGGCATACACCGGATTGAACGCCTGGGTGAGAAACAGGCCGGTGACGAGTGCGTATGCAATGGTTTTCATGTTGTCTCCTTGTTTGATTTTGAATGGATTATAGACATTTCAGGGCCCATCAATAGGATGACGGGCGTCTTGGTTTTTTGTGCGCACGTCCTATAAAAAAGTCACCCTCGACTCAAGGAGATCATCATGCTGGACATCAACAAAATGGTGGCTCAGGAACACGCCGAACCGACTTCGCGTGGCCACCTGATCGAACTGGAACCCTGGACGGAAGAACAGGCCATCGAGATGGCGCGACAGGACGGGCTGGAATTGAGCGACGCGCATCTGGGCATCATTCGCTATCTGCGCGACTGCTACGCCGATCACGGCGGCACGGTCAACGCGCGCATGCTGATGCAGTCGCTGGAAGAAGAATTCGCCGGGATGGGCGGGCACAAGTTTCTCTACAGCCTGTTCCCGCTGGGGCCGATCGCCCAGGCCAGCCGCTATGCCGGACTGCCAATGCCGCCGGGCACACGCGACCCGTCGTTCGGCACCACGCATTAAAGCAGGACAGACCCCTGCGTTTCAGGTGATCTCTTCCACCGGGACGCGCGCGGCCAGGGCACACAGCAGTTCATAACTGCTGGTGCCGGCGGCCGCGGCCACCGCATCAACCGGTAGTCCCTCCCCCCACAGCACCACCGGGCTGCCGACACCGGCATCGGCACATTCGCTCAAATCCACGCACAGCATGTCCATCGACACCCGTCCCAGGGTTCGACTGCCGCGGCCATTGACCAGAACCGGGGTGCCTGTCAGCGCGTGGCGCGGATAGCCATCCGCATAACCGCAGGCAACCACGCCCACCCGCATGGCGCGTTCGGCACGAAACAGCTGGCCGTAACCCACCCCTTCGCCCGGCTGCAGCATCTGCACGCTGATGATTTCAGACTGCAGGGTCATCGCCGGCTTCAATCCATATTGCCCGGCCGGCACATCGGCAAAAGGCGACGCGCCATACAGCATGATGCCGGGGCGCACCCACGCGCCCAGGGAATCCGGATAGCGCAACAGCGCCGCCGAATTGGCACTGCTCCACGGCAGTTCATGGCTCCCGGTTTCGCGCAGGAACGGCTGCAATTGCCAGTCCACGCCCGCGGCCTCGTCCGCCTGGGCAAAGTGCGTCATCAAGGTGATGCCGGCCACCCCTGGCAAGGCACGCACCCGCGCGACGATGGCGGCGTGCTCGACGAGCGGGAAGCCCAGTCGGTGCATCCCGCTGTCGAACTTGAGAAAGACCTGAAGCGGCCGTGCCGGCGGCTGCCGCTGCAGCCAGTCAAGCTGTGCGGCATGGTGCAGCACCGGCCGCAAATCCAGCTCGGCGCAGGTGGCAATTTCATCCGCGCCGAAGATCCCCTCGAGCAGCAGGATGGGCTGCTCCACCCCCATCTGCCGCAGGTTGGCGGCCTCTTCCAGCGTCAGTACGGCAAAGCCGTCTGCCGCCGCCAACGCGCGCAGCGCGCGGGACAATCCGTGGCCATAGGCGTTGGCCTTGAGCACCGCAAGCACGCGCGCCGCGCCTGCGTGGCTGCGCGCCACGCGCAGGTTGTGCGCCATCGCACCGATCGAGATCCGCGCCTGGATAGGCCGCATCGGATCAGCCCTGACGCTTCATCAATTCGCCTGATGATCGCGCCGAGACTTGGCCGTCAGGGAAGTTTTGAGAGGGAGCGGCGTAGTGATTCATACGCCCGACTGAACAAAATCTTTTATGGCGGACAAGGATCAAGCGAGGGCAGGCGAATTGGTGAAACATCAGGGCTTAGTAGGAGCCCGGCTGCGCCAGCGTTTCGAAGCGCGTGTATTCGCCGATGAAAGCCAGCCGCACCGTGCCAATCGGGCCGTTACGCTGTTTGCTGATGATGATTTCCGCCGTGCCCTTGTCCTGCGTGTCGGGGTTGTAGACCTCGTCGCGGTAGATGAACAGGATGACGTCGGCATCCTGTTCGATGGCGCCCGATTCGCGCAGGTCGGACATCACCGGGCGCTTGTTGGGGCGCTGTTCCAGGCTGCGGTTCAGCTGCGACAGCGCGACCACCGGCACGTGCAGCTCTTTCGCCAGTCCCTTGAGGGCGCGCGAGATTTCCGAGATTTCGGTGGCGCGGTTTTCGCCCGAACTGCTGGCCGACATCAACTGGATGTAGTCGATGATGATGAGGCCGAGCTTGCCGCACTGGCGCATCAGGCGCCGGGCGCGCGCGCGCAGTTCCAGCACATTGAGCCCCGGCGTTTCGTCGATGAAAACCGGCGCCTCGTTGAGCTTGCCGAGGGCGTAAGTCAGCCGCTGCCAGTCGTCCTCGCCGAGCTTGCCGGTGCGCAGGCGGTGCTGGTCGAGCTTGCCGACCGAGCCGATCATCCGCATCACCAGCTGCTGGCCGCCCATTTCCATGGAAAAGATCGCCACCGGCAAGCCGGTATCGAGCGCGACGTTCTCGCCGATATTGATCGAGAATGCGGTCTTGCCCATCGACGGACGCCCGGCGACGATGATCAGATCGCCCGGCTGGAAACCCGAGGTTTTCTGGTCAAGGTCGTGGAATCCGGTCGGCACGCCCGTCACGCCGGAATCGTTGTCGCGGTGATACAGCTCGTCGATGCGCTCGACCACCTCTTTCAGCAGCGGCTTGATCTCGGTAAACCCAGCCTGACCGCGGCTGCCGGATTCGGCGATCTCGAACACCTTGGCTTCGGCCTCGTCGAGCAGTTGCGAGGCGCTGCGCCCGGCGGGCGCGTAGGCGGTGTCGGCAATCCCGGTCGCCACCTCGGCCAGACGCCGCATCACCGAGCGTTCGCGCACGATTTCGGCATAGCGGCGGATGTTGGCGGCCGACGGCGTGTTGCTCGCCAGCGCCACGATGTAGGCCAGCCCGCCCACGCTTTCGAGTTGTCCCAGCGATTGCAGCGCCTCGGTCACCGTCACCGCATCCGCCGGACGGTTTTCGGCAATCTGCCGCACGATCGCGCGCAGGATCTGGCGATGATCCTGGCGGTAGAAATCGCTCTCCGACACCACATCGCCGATGCGGTCCCAGGCGCTGTTGTCGAGCAGCAAACCACCCAGCACCGCCTGCTCGGCTTCCAGCGAGTGCGGTGGCAGGCGCATTTGCGCCAGCTGGGGATCAGAATTTGTGTTGAACGAGTGGATAGCGGCCATGGCAGGATTCTAGTCTTCCGCCCCACCCCCACCAAGGGATAAGGCTGTGGATAAAGCGTGTACAGCCGGGAATACCCTGAGGGCACACGTAAAAAAAGGGAGCTCAGGCTCCCTTTTTTTGGTGGATCCGGCGGAATTACTGTTGGCCGACCACCACCACCTTGATGTTGGCGGTGATGTCAGTGTGCAGCGCCAGCACCACCGGGTATTCGCCGAGGGTTTTGAACGGGCCTTCGGGCAAACGGATTTCTGCCTTGACCACTTCATGGCCTTGCGCTTTCAGCGCATCGGCAATGTCAGCGTTGGTGATGGAGCCGAACAGGCGGCCATCGACGCCGGCTTTCTGGCTAATCGTCACGCTCGCGCCTTCCAGCTTTTCGGCACGGCGCTGGGCGTCGGCCAGTTTTTCGGCTGCAACGCGTTCCAGCTCGGCCTTCTGCGCGGCAAACGCTTCCATGTTGGCTTGCGTGGCGCGGCGCGCACGGCCGGTGGGGATCAGAAAGTTGCGGGCATAGCCGTCTTTCACCTTGACCACGTCACCCAGATTGCCCAGGTTGACGACTTTGTCCATCAGAATCACTTGCATGGTCGTCTCCTCAATGCAGATCGGTGTAAGGCATGAGCGCCAGGAAGCGCGCGCGCTTGATCGCGGTGCCCAACTGGCGCTGGTAATGCGCCTTGGTGCCGGTGATGCGCGCCGGAATGATGCGGCCGTTCTCGGCGATGAACTCCTTCAGCACCTCGATGTCCTTGTAGTCGACCTCAACCACCTTTTCGGCGGTGAAGCGGCAGAACTTGCGACGCTTGAAGAGACCGCGGTTGCCGCTGTCGCGGCCGCCTTTTTTGGCGAACTTGCCGCCGGATTTACCACCCATGGGACGTGCCATGATTTATTCCTTTTCGATTCGATTCAATATCAGGATCAGCTGTCGGCTGTTCACGCTGCGTCGGTTCAACGCACCTTCCAGTTTGACCTGCGTTCCGGTGGCCAGTTGTGCCAGCTGGGCGGCAAGCGATCCGCTCGCCTGTACCGTCAACTCGCATTCCACCTGCCGGGCTTGTGTGGCCACTGCCTGACTGCTGCGGTGCTGGATCACCGCTTCTGCAATCGGCACGCCCGCCGGACTGTAACGCAAAGGATCAACCTGGATGAGCGCTCCGCTGATGACCAGCCGGTTCACTCACTCAAGCTGCGGCGGGCTGTTCGACTGCTACTTCTGCCTTGGCGGTTTCTGCCTTGGCGCTGTCCAGGATGTCGCGCGACTTTTCTTCTTTCATCATCGGCGATGCCGTGGTCACCGCGGCGGCGTGCTTGATGGTCAGATGACGCAGCACGGCATCGTTGAACTTGAAGCCATGTTCGAGTTCGTCCAGGGTTTCCTGGTCACACTCGATGTTCATCAGCACGTAGTGGGCCTTGTGGACTTTCTGGATCGGGTAGGCCATCTGGCGACGACCCCAGTCTTCCAGGCGGTGGACGCTGCCGCCGCGCGTGGTGATGTTGCCGCGATAGCGTTCGATCATGGCGGGCACCTGCTCGCTCTGATCGGGATGGACGATAAATACAATTTCGTAATGCCGCATCAAGTTTCCTTTCGGTTCAGCCCCCCGCTGCGGTGCGGCGCGGTGGAGCAAGGTCAAAAATAGCCAAGGTCAAAAAAACAATCCCCGGCAAACCGGGGACTTCAAATCATACGCTTTTTGCCTGACAAATCAAGCTCCCCGCCGCACCCGCAACAGGCTCAGATCACGCAATCGACGTAATACGTGGCCTTGCCGTCGACCATGTCCTCGACCAGACCGTGCACGTCGGTTTCGAAGCCGGGGAATTTCACGTTGAAATCACGGGTGAACTGCAGGTAGCGCACGATGGTGCTATTGAAGCGTTCGCCCGGAATCAGCAAGGGAATCCCCGGTGGATAGGGCGTCACCAGCATGGCGGTGATGCGGCCTTCGAGCTGATCGATCTCGACCCGCTCGATCTCGCGGTGCGCCATCTTGGAGAAGGCGTCGGCCGGCTTCATCGCCGGCGCCATTTCCGACAGGTACATCTCGGTGGTCAGGCGCGCCACATCGTTGGCCTTGTAGATGGTGTGGATCTGGTCGCACAGGTCCTTGAGCCCCGTTTTCTCGTAGCACGTATGCTTTTCGATGAACTCAGGCAGCACGCGCCACAAAGGCTGGTTCTCGTCGTAGTCGGCCTTGAATTGCTGCAGCGCGGTCACCAGCGTGTTCCAGCGGCCCTTGGTGATGCCGATGGTGAACATGATGAAGAAGGAATACAGCCCGGTCTTTTCCACGATGACGCCGTGTTCGGCCAGGTATTTGGTGACGATCGCCGCCGGGATCCCCCAGTCGGCAAAGGCGCCGTCCATGTCCAGCCCCGGGGTGATGACGGTGGCCTTGATCGGGTCGAGCATGTTGAAGCCGGGTGCGATATTGCCGAACTCGTGCCAGCGCTCGCCGGCCTTCAGCATCCAGTCCTCGCGGTCGCCCACGTCTTCGTCGGCCAGCTTCTGCGGCCCCCACACCTTGAACCACCAGGAATCGCCGAATTCCTCGTCGACCTTGCGCATGGCACGGCGGAAATCGAGCGCTTCCTTGATCGACTCCTCGACCAGCGCGGGGCCGCCGGGCGGTTCCATCATCGCCGCCGCCACGTCGCACGAGGCGATGATGGCGTACTGCGGCGAAGTCGAGGTGTGCATCAGATAGGCTTCGTTGAAGCGGTGGAAGTCGAGCTTGCGCGTCTCCGAGTCCTGCACCAGGATCTGCGAGGCCTGCGACAGTCCCGCCAGCAGCTTGTGGGTGGACTGGGTGGCGAACACCAGCGCATCCTTCGCCCGCGGGCGGTTCTTGCCGATGGCGTGCATGCCGCGATAGAAGTCGTGGAAGGTCGCGTGAGGCAGCCAGGCTTCGTCGAAATGCAGGGTGTCGATGTAGTCACCGAGCAGTTCCTTGATCATGTCGACGTTGTAGAGAATGCCGTCGTAGGTCGACTGGGTGATGGTCAGGATGCGCGGCTTGCGCTTCACATCCTTGGCGAATGGATGCGCGGCGATTTTCTTCTGGATGTTCTCGGGGCGGAACTCGTCCAGCGGAATCGGCCCGATGATGCCGTAATGGTTGCGCGTCGGCGTCAGGAAGATCGGGATCGCGCCGCACATGATGATCGCGTGCAGGATGGACTTGTGGCAGTTGCGGTCGACCACGACGATGTCGCCCGGCGCGACCGTGGCGTGCCACACCATCTTGTTGGACGACGAGGTGCCGTTGGTGACGAAGAACAGGTGATCGCAGTTGAAGATGCGCGCCGCGTTGCGCTCAGACGCCCCCACCGGGCCCGTGTGATCAAGCAGTTGTCCGAGTTCGTCCACCGCATTGCAGACGTCGGCGCGCAGCAGGTTCTCGCCGAAGAACTGGTGGAACATCTGGCCGATCGGCGACTTCAGGAAGGCCACCCCGCCTGAGTGGCCGGGGCAGTGCCAGGAATACGAACCGTCCGCCGCGTAATGGGTGAGCGCGCGAAAGAACGGCGGCACCAGCGATTCGAGATAGGCGCGCGCTTCGCGGCCGATATATCGAGCGAGAAATTCCGGCGTGTCTTCCAGCATATGGATGAAGCCGTTGAGTTCGCGCAGGATATCGTTCGGGATATGGCGCGCGGTACGGGTCTCGCCATGCAGGAAAATCGGGATCTCGGCATTGCGGAAGCGTACTTCCTCGACGAAGCTACGCAGCTTTTGCAGCGCCTTCTTCGTATCCTCGTCGCTGCCTGCGAGTTCCTCGTCGTCGATCGACAACACGAAGGCCGAGGCGCGCGCCTGCTGCTGGGCGAACGAGGTCAGGTCGCCGTAGTTGGTGACGCCGAGCACTTCCATGCCTTCCTTCTCGATGGCGTCGGCAAGCGTGCGGATGCCGAGCCCCGAGGCGTTTTCGGAGCGGAAATCTTCGTCGATGATGACAACGGGAAAGCGGAAGCGCATGGCGGCTCCTGAGTCTGATCGTGGAAAAAACGCGGATTGTACGTCGCCCGTGTGGCGCTGACGTTAAGTTTTTGGCAGGGTCACGCCGACCTGGCCCTGATATTTGCCGCCGCGATCGCGATACGAAATCTCGCAAACCTCGTCGGATTCGAGGAAGAGCATTTGCGCCACGCCTTCGTTGGCGTAAATACGTGCGGGCAGGGGGGTGGTGTTGGAAAACTCCAGCGTTACGTGGCCTTCCCACTCGGGCTCCAGCGGCGTCACGTTGACGATGATGCCGCAGCGCGCGTAGGTGCTTTTGCCCAGACAGATCGTCAGCACACTGCGCGGAATGCGGAAGTATTCCACCGTACGCGCGAGTGCAAACGAGTTGGGCGGGATGACGCAGGAGTCGCCCCTAACCTCGACGAAGGAGTTCGGATCGAACGCCTTGGGGTCGACAATCGTGGTGTTGATATTGGTGAACAGCTTGAACTCGCTGGCACAGCGCACGTCGTAGCCGTAGCTTGACGTGCCGTATGACACGATGGGCCGGCCATCAGCCTGCTTGACCTGCCCCGGCTCGAACGGCTCGATCATGCCATGCTCCGCCGCCATTTGGCGGATCCAGCGGTCAGACTTGATGCTCATTAGGTATTGGAAATGACGATATTGGGGAACTTGGCGGAGTGATCCACTGCGGTTTCGCCGATCTTCACCGCCACGCGGCGCGCGATCTGCTTGTAGATTTCTGTCACGCGGCTATCCGGGGCAGCCACCACCGACGGCTTGCCGGAATCGGTGTCGGCACGGATGCTGCCATCGAGCGGCAGCGAACCGAGGAATTCCACATTGTAGTCCTTGCACATGCGCTCGCCGCCGCCTTCGCCGAAGATGCGCTCTTCGTGGCCGCAGTTCGAGCAGATGTGCAGGCTCATGTTTTCGACCACGCCGAGGATGGGAATGCCGACCTTCTCGAACATCTTGAGGCCCTTGCGCGCGTCGATCAGCGCGATGTCCTGCGGCGTGGTGACGATCACCGCGCCGGTCACCGGCACGCGCTGCGCCAGCGTCAGCTGGATGTCGCCGGTGCCGGGCGGCAGGTCGACCACCAGATAGTCGAGGTCGCTCCAGTTGGTGTTGTTCAGGAGCTGTTCCAGCGCCTGCGTCACCATCGGGCCGCGCCACACCATGGGCGTTTCGACATCGATCAGGAAGCCGATCGACATCGCCTGGATGCCATGACCGATCAGCGGCTCGAGGTTCTTGCCGTCGGTCGATTCGGGCTTGTCGGTAATCCCGAGCATGGTCGGCTGCGACGGCCCATAGATGTCGGCGTCGAGCATGCCGACGCGCGCACCCTCGACGGCCAGCGCAAGCGCCAGGTTGACGGCGGTGGTTGATTTGCCGACGCCGCCTTTGCCAGACGCCACGGCGATGATGTTTTTCACGTTGGGAATCAGCTTGACGCCGCGCTGCACGCCGTGCGAAACGATCTTGAAGCTCACATTCACCGTGGCGCGGGTCACGCCATCGATGGCGTTGAGCTTGTCTTCGACCTGCTGTTTGATGATGGCCAGCTGGCTCTGCGCGGGGTAGCTCAACAGGATGTCGACCGAAACCGCACCGCCGTCGATCTTGATGTTGCGGGCGGATTTGGTCGAGACGTAATCCTTGCGGGTGTTGGGATCGATCAACTCTTTCAGTGCGGTCTGCACCTGAAGTTCAGAAACGGCCATGTTTGCTCCAGCGGGTTAATTGGCAACTGCTCATTTTAACGAATTCCGCCGCTTTGGGTGCACGTAAACGCAGAAATGGCGCGGGTTTCCTTGCCACCCGCAGGGCTATTCAGGACGCTCCAGGGTCATCGGATAATCCCACAACTCGCGGGTCAGCGATGCCCCCTTTCAGTATCGGGAACGCGCCTAACGCGGTTCGGCATAATGCGCCACCAGCACGGCCTCGGGCACGCGCAGCCGGATCGCCGCGACCAGTTCGCTGATTGCTCCCTGCCGCGGGCGCAGCGACACCCACAGCAGGTTCAGTTTCAGGTTGAGGTCGGCAAACACCACGTCCTGATGCAGCGCAAGCACGGCCTGAATATCGCGCGAAACGCGCTCGATCTCGGAGAGCGGCCGACTGCGTAGGCGGGGAATCAGCATCATGAAATCGGTCAGTCGCCGTCCGGCGCTGTCGCGCGTGGGTGCGATCTGCCACAAGGGCAAACCCGGCACGGACCCTGCCGCAGTCGTCAGCGTGGTTGAAGCATGGATCCGTATCTTCATCACGCCTCCGCTGCCCAGCGTTCAGGGCTTCAACTGCAGATCCAGTGCCGCTCCACGCCGGTCATATCGGGGACGCGCACGTTGCCGTAAATAGCGCACATCCTTATGCAAATAGCGTTCGAGTTCCTCGAGCGCCAGGCGGTAGACCTCTCGCTTGAAGTCGACCACCACATCCATCGGCACCCAGTACTCGTTCCAGCGCCAAGCATCGAATTCGGGATGACTGCTGGCGCGCAATGAGACATCGCAATCGCGCCCGGTCAGCCGCAGCAAAAACCAGATCTGCTTCTGGCCGCGGTAGAGGCCCCGACTGTCGCGCCGTGTCCAGTGAGGGGGCACGTCGTAACGCAACCATTCGCGGGTGCGCCCAAGGATGCGCACATGCTCGGGTTGCAAACCCACTTCTTCTTCCAGTTCCCGGAACATGGCCTGTTCCGGCGTTTCCCCTGCATTGATGCCGCCCTGGGGAAACTGCCAGGCGTGCTGGTTGACGCGCTTGCCCCAGAAAACCTGGTTCTGCGCGTTGCACACTATGATGCCTACGTTCGGGCGGTACCCTTCTCGGTCGATCATGGCCGCCACCATCTAAAAATATTCGATTACCTGCATTCTTTCACACCCGCCAGAAATTGCAAACCCGCCCCGGCCGGAAACCTGCCGTTATGCATTGTTTTAATTAAGGTTTTTAGCGAATATCCAGGCTTCAAGATTGAAGGTGCAAAGGTAACCGCGACGGCGCTATTCCAGCAGGGGCGCGACGTCCTTCGCCCAATGAAAGTCGCGCGCGAAGCCGCGCAGGTCAAGACCGCAGCGTTTGGACAGATCGGCCAGCTGCGGCCTCGCCGCATCGAGCCGTGCCGCCGCGCCCGGCTCGGTGAAGCCGAATACGATGACGTTGGTTTTGTACTGCACCGAGATCCAGCCGACTTCGCCGTCGAACGCCCGCGTCAGGCGCGCGAAATACTCGGCGAATTCGCTGTCGCGCCCCCATAAATTGACCACCAGCACCCCACCGGGTTTAAGCGCACGTCGGCAAGCCGCATAAAACGTCTGGGTCGCCAGCGCCTCCACCTGATTACCAGCATCAAAGCCATCAAGCAGGATGACATCGGCGCTGCCAGGATGCTGGCGCACATACAGCGCGCCATCGGCTTCGATCACGCCGAGCGTCTCGTCGTCCGGCGGCAGCTCGAAATGCGCGCGCGCGGCGGCAATCACCCGCGGATCGATTTCCACTGCGGTGATGCGCGTCTGCGGCCGCTGCTTGCGGATGAACTTGGCGAGCGAGCCGCCGCCCAGGCCGATCATCAGCACGTCCTGCGGCATGGCGTTGAACATCAGAAAGCCCATCATCGCCCGCGTGTAGGCGAGCTCCAGGTCCCACGGCCGGCTTACCCGCATCGCACTCTGGATGGCGCGGCTGCCCAGATGCAGGGTACGCGTGCCGCGCTCCTCGGTCACTTCCAGCCCGTCATCGCCTGCCCGACGTTTCCCAAACTTCAAGCGCATTGCCATCCCGCCCCAAAATCGAGCGCGAGAGATTACACCTCCACACGCTAAAATGCCGCTTTTCGTCCCGACTGCCCCACCATGCGCGCCACCCAGTTTTTCATTTCAACTACCAAGGAAGCCCCGTCCGAAGCCGAACTCGTCAGCCATAAACTGATGCTGCGCGCAGGCCTTATCAAGCGCCTGGGGTCGGGCCTGTATACCTGGATGCCGCTGGGCCTGCGCGTGCTGCGCCGGGTCGAGGCGGTGGTGCGCGAGGAAATGAACCGCGCCGGCGCAATCGAACTCTTGATGCCGGCGGTGCAGCCCGCCGAATTGTGGGAAGAAACGGGGCGCTGGGCGGTGTTCGGCCCGCAAATGCTGAAAATCAAGGATCGCCACCAGCGCGACTTCTGCTTCGGCCCCACCCACGAGGAAGTCATCACCGACGTCGCGCGCCGCGAGATCAAGAGCTATCGGCAATTGCCGGTCAACTTCTACCAGATCCAGATGAAGTTCCGTGACGAAATCCGTCCGCGCTTCGGCGTCATGCGCGCGCGCGAATTCCTGATGAAGGACGCCTATTCCTTCCACGCCAGCAAGGACAGCCTCGCCGCCACCTACCAGACGATGGTCGATGCCTACACGCGCATCTTCACCCGGCTGGGGCTGACCTTCCGCGCGGTGGCGGCCGACACCGGCGCCATCGGCGGCTCCGCCTCGCATGAGTTTCATGTGCTGGCCGATTCCGGCGAAGACCTGATCGCCTATTGCCCCGATTCCGACTACGCCGCCAACGTCGAACTGGCCGAGGCCGTCGCCCCCGCCGTGCCACGCGCCGCTCCCACGCAAACCATGCAGCCCGTCGCCACGCCGGGGGTGAAGACCATCGAGGACGTCGCAGGCTTCCTCAAGGTGGCGACCAGCCAGACCGTTAAGACCTTGATCGTGGAAGGAACCGACGGCCCGGTGGCGCTGCTGCTGCGCGGCGACCACACGCTGAACGAAGTCAAGGCCGAGAAGATCGCCGGCGTGAAAGCACCGTTTGCGTTTGCCGGAGAAGCCGCCGTGCGGGCCGCCACAGGCGCGGCGCCTGGTTCGGTCGGACCGGTGGGACTGACAATTCCGGTAATCGCCGACCGCGCGGTGGCGGCGATGAGCGACTTTATCTGCGGCGCCAACGTCGACGGCCAGCACCTCGCCGGCGTCAATTTCGGCCGCGACCTGCCGGAACCGGTGGTGGTCGACCTGCGCAACGTCGAGCCTGGCGACCTCAGCCCCGACGGCAAGGGCACGCTGCAACTGTGCCGCGGCATCGAGGTCGGCCACGTGTTCCAGCTTGGCAGCAAGTACTCGCAAGCGATGAACGCCACTTATCTGGACGAGGCGGGCAAGCCTCAGGCAATGGAAATGGGCTGTTACGGCATCGGCGTGTCGCGCATCGTGGCTTCGGCGATCGAGCAGCACCACGACGACCGCGGCATCATCTGGCCGGAAGCCATGGCACCCTTCTTGCTGGTAATTGTGGCCATCGGCTACGGCAAGAGCGATATGGTTAGACACGCCGCCGATACGTTGTATGCTGAACTGATTGCCGCTGGGTTCGACGTGCTGCTGGACGACCGCGATGAACGCCCCGGCGTGATGTTTGCCGACGCCGAACTCATCGGCATCCCGCACCGCATCACGGTGGGCGAGCGCGGACTGAAGGACGGCGTCATCGAATACCAGCCGCGCCGCGCCGCGCCGGGTCAAAGCGGCGAAGCGCAAAAAATCGCGCTGGCCGATGCAACGGGGTTTTTGAAGGAATTGTTGGGAGGCTGACATGAACAAGATGACGCACACCGGACTGCTGATTGCTGTCCTGCTGCTTGCTCTGCCCGCGCAGGCGGGTGGACAGCGCGAGGAAGCGATGTCGGCCAATGTGCGCTCATCGCTGCAGCGTGCCCTGGCCGACACCGCGGTCACCCGCACTGCGTTTCGCCAGGTTGCGGACGAGGCGGCCTGGCTGAAGGACATGTCGCGCCGGCTCGCCAAGCGCATGCCGGACGAAGCCGAACGGCTGGAATTTCTGACCACGCTGCACTGGGAAGCTTCGCGCGCCGGAGTCGACCCGCAACTCATGCTCGGCCTGATCCAGGTCGAAAGCGGCTTCCGCAAATACGCGGTGTCGCCGGTGGGCGCGCGCGGCTACACGCAGGTAATGCCGTTCTGGGTCAAGACCATCGGCAATCCCGACCACAACCTGTTCCAGTTGCGCACCAATTTAAGATACGGCGCGCTGATCCTGCGCCACTACATCGACATCGAACGTGGCGACCTGTTCCGCGCGCTGGGCCGCTACAACGGCAGCCTGGGGCGTCCGGAATATCCCACCCTCGTCGTCGGTGCCTGGAAGCGCCACTGGGATTACGTTCCCAGCACCCAATCGGCAGACACGTCCGTCGCATCGCGCAGCTGAAGTCGCAACGGCTGGAGGCCCCGCCCGCAATCCTGCCTGCCAATCGATGTGGAACGACGCCTGGGCCGATTGCCGGATGACCATGTGCGCATCGTGATCGGGACTGACGTGGCGATTCTGCACACCCGTATGTGAGTCGTGCTGGATG
>DATMWS010000053.1:0-18803 GCA_035562135.1 Thiobacillus sp.
GGATGAGATCGGTCCGCTTTGAAGCGGCCATCAAACTGCAAGCTTGCCCCGTCACACTGGCGTCACCGCGCGTCTCACACACAGGAAGGAAACCGCATGAACGCTCCTGCACTGCAATCCGCTCATCTTCCATCTGACGAACTGGACAAGATCAACGCCTACTGGCGCGCCTGCAACTACCTGGCGGTAGGGATGATTTATCTGCAAGACAACCCCTTGCTGCGGGAGCCGTTGCTGCCCGAGCACATCAAGCAGCGCCTGCTTGGCCACTGGGGCGCCAGTCCCGGCCTGAGCTTTGCCTGGGTCCACCTCAACCGGCTGATCAACAAGTACGACCTCGACGCCATCTTCCTCGCCGGCCCCGGCCATGGCGCGCCCGGCGTGCTGGCGCCGGTGTACCTGGAAGGGACCTACAGCGAGGTGTATCCCATCAAGGGTGAGGACGACGCAGGCATGCGCCGCTTCTTCAAGGAATTTTCCTTCCCCGGCGGCATCGGCAGTCACTGCACGCCGGAAACCCCGGGGTCGATCCACGAAGGTGGCGAACTCGGCTACAGCGTCTCGCATGCCTTCGGTGCGGCGTTCGACAACCCGGATCTGCTGGTGGCGGTGATGGTGGGCGACGGCGAGGCCGAAACCGGGCCGCTGGCGACGTCGTGGCATTCCAACAAGTTCCTCAACCCGATCCGCGATGGTGCGGTGCTGCCCATCCTTCATCTCAACGGCTACAAGATCCACAACCCGACGCTGCTGGCACGCATCTCCCATGAAGAACTGGAGAACCTGTTCAAGGGCTATGGCTGGACCCCGTATTTCGTCGAAGGATCCGACCCGATGACCATGCATGCCGAGATGGCCGGGGTGATGGAGGCGTGCGTGCTGGACATCCGCCACATCCAGGACGAGGCGCGGCGCAGCGGCATCCCCGGGCGGCCGCGCTGGCCGATGATCGTGCTGCGCTCGCCCAAAGGCTGGACCGGCCCCGCCGAGGTGGACGGCAAGAAAGTCGAAGGCTTCTGGCGTTCGCACCAGGTGCCCCTCGCCGAAGTGCGCAATAACCCGGCGCACCTGCAGCAACTGGAAGCCTGGCTGCGCAGCTATGACCCCGACGCCCTGTTCGACGAGAGCGGCCGACTTCGTCCGGAACTGAAGGCGCTGGCGCCCCAAGGCAACCGCCGCATGAGCGCCAACCCGCATGCCAACGGCGGCCTGCTGCGGCGCCCGTTGCGCATGCCGGACTTCCGCGATTACGCCGCCCAACTACCCGGCCCCGGCAAAATCACGGCGGAGAACACGCGCCCGCTGGGCAAGCTGCTGCGCGACGTGATGGCGCAGAACATGGACAACTTCCGCGTCTTCGGCCCCGACGAGAACGCCTCCAACAAGCTCGACAACCTCTACGAAGTCACCCAGAAAACCTGGCTCGCCGACATCTACCCGGAAGACGCCGGCGGCAGCGAACTGTCACCCGATGGCCGGGTGATGGAGATGCTCTCTGAACACACGCTGGAAGGCTGGCTGGAAGGCTATCTGCTGACCGGCCGCCACGGCTTCTTCTCCACCTACGAGGCCTTCGTTCACATCATCGATTCGATGTTCAACCAGCACGCCAAGTGGCTGGCGATGTCCAGCAAGGTGCCGTGGCGGGCACCGGTATCGTCGCTAAATTTACTGATCACTTCGACGGTCTGGCGCCAGGACCACAACGGTTTCACCCACCAGGACCCGGGCTTCCTCGACGTGGTGGTCAACAAAAGCCCTGCCGTGACCCGCATCTACCTGCCGCCGGATGTGAACACGCTGCTGGTGACATCCGCACAGTGTCTTGAGAGCACCGACCTCATCAACGTCATCGTCTGCGACAAGCAGAAACACCTGCAGTACCTGGACATGGACGCGGCGATCACGCACTGCACCAAGGGTATCGGCATCTGGGAATGGGCGAGCAACGACGCCGGATCGGAACCGGACGTGGTGATGGCGAGTGCCGGCGACATTCCCACCAAGGAGGCGCTGGCGGCAACGGTGCTGCTGCGCGAGCACTTTCCCGATCTGAAGCTGCGTTTCATCAACGTGGTGGACTTGTACAAGCTGACGCCGACCAGCGAACACCCGCACGGTCTCCCGGATCGCGATTTCGACAGCCTGTTCACCCTGGACAAGCCGGTGATCTTCAACTTCCACGGCTACCCCTGGCTGATCCATCGCCTGGCCTACCGCCGCACCAACCACGACAACATGCACGTGCGCGGCTACAAGGAGAAGGGCAACATCAACACGCCGCTGGAGTTGGCGATCGACAACGAAATCGACCGTTTCAGCCTGGCCATCGACGTGATCAACCGTGTCCCCGCCCTGCAGGTGGCCGGCGCTTACGTCAAGGAAAAGCTGCGCGACATGCAGATCGAGTGCCGCAATTACGCCCACGAACACGGGGTGGATTTGCCGGAAGCGGATGCGTGGCGGTGGCCGTATTGACCCGGATGTTTCTTCTCAACGACTGCGATGATTGAAATTGACGCATCGTTTGGCGAAGGCGGCGGCCAGATCCTGCGCAGTGCCTTGACCCTGTCGGTGATCACCGGTGAGGCCATGCAGCTGACGAATATCCGCGCCCGGCGTCCGCAGCCGGGCATGAAGCCCCAGCACCTGAAAGCGGTCGAGGCGGCGGCGCAGATCAGCGCTGCCCATGTCGAGGGGGCGACCCTGGGCTCGCAGGCCCTGCGCTTCGAACCGGCGGGTCTGCAAGGCGGGGAATACGCCTTCGACATCGGCACCGCGGGCGCGGTCAGCCTGCTGCTGCAGACGATCTACCTGCCGCTCAGCTTTGCCGATGGCCCGTCCAGGCTGACCCTGGTCGGCGGTACCCACGTGCCCTGGAGCCCCTGCTATCACTATTTGCAGTGGCAGTGGCTGCCCTACCTGGCCGCGGCGGGCTACCACGTCGATTGCAGCCTCGAGCGCGCGGGCTTCTATCCGCGCGGCGGCGGTCTGCTGCACGTGAACATCGTGCCGAGCCGGCATCTCACCCCGCTGTGCCTCACCGAGCGCGGCGGGCTGCTGCGCATCCGCGGCCTGTCAGGTGTCGGCCGGCTCGACCGCTCGATTGCCGAACGGCAACGCAAGCAGGCGGTCGACCGGCTGCTCGAACTGGAAGTGCCGCTGGAGATCGAGGTTGCGGACGTGCCCGCCACCTCGCCCGGCACCTTCATCGTGTTGCAGGCGGAGTTCGAAGGCGGACGCTGTTGCGCCTTCGCGCTGGGCGCACGGCACAAGCCGGCGCAGAGGGTGGCGGACGAGGCCGTCGACGAGCTGCGTGCGGACATCGTCGCAGGTGGCGCCATCGATGCCTGGCTGGCCGACCAGTTGCTGCTGCCCTTGGCCTTTGTTCCTGGCGAATCGGCGTTTTCCGTCTGCCGCATCAGCCGGCACCTGCGCACCAATGCCGAACTGCTGCGCTACTTTCTGCCTGTCTCCGTCCAGATCGAAGGCGAAACCGACCAGCCTGGAATCGTGCGCCTGCAAGGTGTGGCCGCCCCTGGGCCCTGACATGATCCCGATCCATGAACTCCTGTCGCGCATCCGCTGGGATGCGGCATTCGCCAAAAGCCGCTTCGTCATCGGTTACTGGGATCGGGTCGCGGGCAGGGTGCTGCACGCCGATCTGCGCGAGATCACCTGGGACGCCGACAACCCGACCTTTTTCGATCTGCTGGACGAGGAGGGGGCGGCGCACAGCATCCCGTACCACCGGGTAAGGGAAGTGTGGCGGGACGGCAAGCTGATCTGGCAGCGCCATCCGCCGGGCGATAACCCGGCGTAAAGCGCGAAATCCCGTTCTATTGCCCAAGAAAGCGGCGAAAATGAACCGGTCAGGCGGATTTGCAGCCGATTTCCTTCAAGTCCGACAGGCTGCTAGACTGCCCCAAAATCCGAGACAAGCATGGCCGAGGCGTCTGATCTTTCCCGTACCGAACCCGCCAGTCCGCAACGCCTGCAACAGGCGCGCAGCGCGGGCGATGTGCCGCGTTCTGCCGAACTCACCGCGTGGGGGGTGTTGCTGTCGGCGCTTGGCATGCTGGGCTGGCTGGCGTCGCGCCTGCTCAATGCCTTGCAGGCCCTGACCGAGGCGGCGTTCGTTCACGCGGCGCAGCCGCTTTCCCCGGTTTTTCTTGAAGCGGCACAGGCAACGCTGTGGGCGGTACTGCCGGTGCTGGCCGTCATTTTTGTCGCCGCGCTGGTGGCGCCGATGCTGCTCTCGGGCTGGGTGTATGCGCCCCAGATCACCCAGGCCGACCTCACGCGCGCCAACCCTTTCAAACCCATTGCCCGGCTGTTTTCGGCCGATTCCATTTTTGATGGCGCGCTGGCGCTGCTGAAACTGGCGCTTGCCGCCGCTGCAGTGGGCTGGGCGCTGACCAGCGGCTGGCCGGGGCTGCAAAACCTGGCCGGCGGCGAGAAGACCGTGGCGCTGGATGCGGCTGCTGCTTGGGTGGGACGCGGCGTACTGGCACTGGCGGCAGCGCTGGCGCTGGCGGCGGCGCTGGACGCGGGCTGGCGCTGGTGGCGCTATCTGCGCCGTCACGCGATGACCTGGCAGGAGGTGCTGGCCGAGGCGCGCGAAGCCGAGGGCAGCCCGGAAATGCGCGCACAGCTGCGCGGCCGCCAGCAGCAGGCAGGGCAGCATGTTAACGAGGTGATCGGATGAGCGCGCAGGGCGTGATGGTAATGGGCATGCCGCTGAACCGGCTGGCGGTACCGGGGCTGGTGTTGCTGATTCTGGCGATGATGGTGTTGCCGCTGCCCACCTTCATGCTCGATGTGCTGTTCACGCTCAACATCGCGCTGGCGATGATCGTGATGCTGGTGAGCCTGAACGCGCGGCGCCCGCTCGATTTTTCGGTGTTTCCCACGGTGCTGCTGCTGACCACGCTGTTGCGCCTGTCGCTCAACGTCGCGTCCACCCGCATCATCCTGATGCAGGGCCACACCGGGCCGGACGCGGCGGGCAAGGTGATCGAGTCCTTCGGCAATTTCCTGGTCGGCGGCAACTATGTCGTCGGCTTCGTGGTGTTCCTGATTCTGGTCATCATCAACTTCGTCGTCATCACCAAGGGCGCGGGGCGCATTGCCGAGGTGGCGGCGCGCTTCACGCTGGATTCGATGCCGGGCAAGCAGTTGGCGGTGGATGCCGACCTCAACGCCGGCTTCATCAACGAAAGCGAAGCGCGCGGACGCCGCCACGAGATCGGCCGCGAAGCCGACTTTTACGGCGCGATGGACGGCGCCTCCAAGTTCGTGCGCGGCGACGCCATCGCCGGCATCATCATCCTGTTGGTGAACCTGGTCGGCGGCGTTCTGGTCGGGCTGTTCCAGCACAACCTGGGGCTGAGCGAGGCGCTCGGACGCTATGCGCTCTTGACGGTGGGCGATGGTCTGGTGACGCAGATTCCGGCGCTGATCATCTCGACTGCAGCGGGCATCGTGGTGAGCCGCGCGTCGAGTGAGCAGGACTTGTCACGCGAGTTTTCCACCCAGATATTTGGCCGTCCGCAGACGTTGTATGTGGCAGCAGCGGTGCTGGGTGCGCTGGGCGTGATTCCGGGTACGCCGCATCTGGCTTTTCTGACGATCGCCGTGGTACTGGGGGGATTGGGGTACTGGCTGATGCGCCGTCAGAACACGGTGTTCGAGGCCGAGCCGCTGGAGCTGATCGAAGCGGAGCCCATGTCGCTCGATGTCACCTGGGATGACATTCCGCCGGTGGACGTGCTGGCGCTCGAAGTCGGCTACCGGCTGATCCCGCTGGTCGACCGCAACCAGGGCGGCGCGGCGCTGGCCAAAATTACCGAGGCGCGCCGCCGCTTCGCCACCGACATGGGGCTGGTGGTGCCGCTCATTCGCGTGCGCGACAACCTCGACCTCAAGCCCAGCAGCTATCGCATCACGCTCAAGGGCGTCGATGTGGCACATGGCGAACTGCCCAGCGGCCAGGTGCTGGCGGTGGACATGGGCGATGTGCTGGGGCGGCTCGACGGCGCGCCGGGAATGGATCCGCTGACCGGGCTGGCCGGAATCTGGATCGAGGCGGGACGCGAAGAGGAGGCCGAGCTGCGCGGCTTTGTGGTGCTGACTGCCGCCGAGTTGATCGCGCGCCAGGTCGAGGCCGTGTTTCGCCAGCACGCACCCGAGCTGCTGGGGCGCACCGAAGTGCAGCAGCTGCTCGATACGCTGGCGCGCAGCCATCCGGGGCTGGTCGAGGACGTGACGCCGCGCCACCTGCCGCTGACCAGCGTGCAGGCGGTGTTGCAGCAGCTGATCGCGGAAAACGTCTCGATCCGCGATACCCGCACCCTGTTCGAGACGCTGGCGGCGCGCGCGCCGAAAAGCCAGGCGATCGACGAGCTGGTGGAAAGCGTGCGCGCGGCGCTGGGACGCAGCATCGTCGATCGTCTGTTCGAAGGCAGCAACACGCTGCAGGTGATCGGCCTCGCCGCGGCCACCGAAACCCGCCTGCTGAACGAGATGGGCGACGAAGGCGAGGCCCTGTTGTCGCCCGCCACGCTGGATGCCCTGAACGACGCGGCCGAACGCGCGCTGGCCGAGCAGGAAGGTGCAGGCTACCCGCCGGTGCTGCTGACCTCGCCCGGCCTGCGCGCAATGCTGTCGCGATTGTTGCGGCGTACTCTGCCGCGGCTTTCGGTGATCGCCTACGCCGAGGTGCCTGCCGATAAAATGGTGCAGGTGAGCACGGAACTAACCCTCGGGGAGGGCGCATGAGCGTGCAGATATACGTGGCGGCGAATGCGCGCGAAGGCCTGGCGCGCATTCGCCGCGAGCTGGGCGACGACGCCGTGGTGCTGTCCACCCGTCCGCATCCGCAGGGCGTCGAGTTCCTCGCCAGTGCCTACGGTGACCTGGCGGTGCCGGCGGTTAGCGAAGCCCCTGACACGGCCGGCGGCTCACGCATCCTGGCCGAACTGTCACGCCTGCGCGGTCTGGTGCAAAACCAGTTGGCCGGCTTTGCCTGGGGCGCTGCACGGCGGCGCGATCCGGCGCGAGTGGCGGTGATGCAAACCCTGTTTGCCGCCGGATTTGGCAGCACGCTCGCCCGCACCCTGGCGGCGCGCCTGCCGCGAGGACTCGAACCCGATGCCGCCCAGCGCTGGCTGCGCCAGGTGCTGATCCGCAACCTGCCGGTGCAGGGGCGTGAGGCCGATCTGCTGGCCAAGGGGGGGCGCTATGCACTGGTCGGCTCCACCGGCTCGGGCAAAACCACCACGCTGGCCAAGCTCGCTGCACGCGGGGTGGATGCGCACGGTGCCGCGCAGGTGGTGCTGGTGGCGGCCGATGCCTATCGCATCGGCGCGGCGGCGCAATTGACGGTGTATGCCGATCTGCTGGGTGTGTCGCTGTATGTGGCCGAAGACCAGGCCAGGCTGGCGCAGCTATTACCTGAGCTCGCCGCCAGGAAACTGGTCCTGATCGACACCGCGGGCTTTGCGCCGACCGACCCGCGCACCCGCGAGGGGCGGGCGCTCGATGCCCTTGGCGTGCGCCGTCTGGCGGTGATTTCTGCCGGCCAGCAGGGGGCGGCGATCGAGCAGGCGATGACGCGCTTTGGTGAGGGCGCAGCTGCCTGCATTCTCACCAAGCTCGACGAGACCCCGCAGCCGGGCGCGGCGCTCGACAGCCTGATCCGCCACCGCCTGCCGCTGGCGTATATCAGCGGCGGGCAGCGGGTGCCGGAAGACCTTCACGCGCCCAACGCGTCCTATCTCATCGACCGTGCGCTGAAGGGCGGCCAACTCGCCACCCCGTACGCACTGGAGGCCGAAGACTGGCCGCTGTTTGCCGGCGCCGAGGCCGAACGTGAGGAGCGTCATGCCGGCTGACCAGGCTGCCGGGCTCAGGCGGCGCGCCCAGCAGCCGCCACGTTGCGTCCACTGTTTTTTCGACGCTGCCGAATCCACCATCCGGCTGGCGCAGGCGCTGCATCAGCGCGGCTGGACTTCACTGCTGGTCGACACGCGTGGGCGTGTGTTTGCCGATTCCCCCACGCGCAGCCTGTTCGACTGGAAGCAACAGCTCGAGCGTGGACAGCTGCACACGCTGCCCATGCCGTGTGGCGATGGCTGGCATGCGCCAGGGGTGCGGGCAAATGCGCCGGCATTGAAGACGGTCGCACAGGGCTATGATTGCGTCGTGTTCGATGTCAGCCTGAATGCGCCGGGCTGGGCGCCGCTGCCGGGCGCTGCCCAAATCCTCATTATTGAAGTGAACGCCACGGCCGCATCGACCTTGCAGGGCTACGCCCTGCTCAAAACACTGTCCCACTCGGGGGCGGCATTCAGCGTCGGCCTGCTGGGGGACGCCGCCGCCTGCGATCAGCTGCTGGCGGCGTGTAAACAGTTTCTCGATCCCTCGTTCAACCAAGCCGTTTACAGCGTCGCCCACGAGGATGATGCATTCGCCGCGCTTGCCGTTAGAATGGCATACGAGGAGACGGGCCCGATGGCTCGTTATAAAACAGAAAGCACTGGAAACATGGCCTCGATACATGGTTGTTAAAGCATCGTCGCAAGACGAACAAATCACCAAATATGCGCCGCTGGTCAAGCGCATTGCGTATCATATGATGGCGCGTCTGCCTGCCAGCGTCGAAGTCGATGATCTCATCCAGGTCGGCCTGATCGGCCTGATGGATGCGGTGTCCCGTTTCGACGGCAATCAGGGCGCCCAGTTCGAATCCTATGCCACCCAGCGCATCCGTGGCTCCATGCTCGACGAGCTGCGCGAGGCTGACTGGCTGCCGCGTCATGTGCGGCAGAAATCGCGGCAGATCGAATCCGCCATCCACAGGCTGGAACAACGCAACGGCAAGTCTCCGACCGAGCAGGAAATCTCGGCCGAAATGGGCATGCCGATCGATCAGTATCAATCCATGCTGGGCGACGTGAAGTGTTCCCAGTTGCTGTATTACGAAGACTTTTCGGACGAGGACAGCGCCAGTTTTCTGGAACGCTATCTGGTCGACGGCAGCAACGATCCGCTTTCCGTGCTGGAGGACGAAGGTTTCCGCGATAGTCTGGTCGCTGCGATCCACCATCTGCCCGAGCGCGAACGCAGCATGATGGGCATGTACTACGAACAGGACATGAATCTGAAGGAAATTGGCGCGGTGCTCGGCGTATCCGAATCGCGCGTGTGCCAGCTGCATTCGCAGGCGGTTGCGCGCCTGCGGGCCCAGCTCAAGATCTGGAAAAGCTGACGCGGCCTGTCCGCTTGGGCCGCTGACGCGGCGGAATACGCGTAAATCCGCGATAATGGCGGCTTGTTCATCCAGCCTGCACTGCCGTCATGCGCCAAGCCGACCTCAAGAAAAAAGCCCTCGATTACCACCGCCTGCCCAAGCCCGGCAAGATTTCGGTCGAATCGTCCAAGCCCTGTTCCACGCAAGAGGATTTGTCCCTGGCCTACACTCCGGGTGTGGCACAGCCGGTGCTGGAAATCGCGAAAAATCCCGAGAAGGCCTACGACTACACCAACAAGGGCAACCTGGTCGCGGTGATCACCGACGGCACCGCGATCCTGGGGCTGGGCAACCTCGGCCCGCTCGCCGCCAAGCCGGTGATGGAAGGCAAGGCCGTGCTGTTCAAGCAGTTCGCCGGCATCGACGTCTACGACATCGAGGTCAATGCCAAGACGCCGCAGGACTTCATCAAGGTGGTGGAAGCGATCGCGCCGACCTTCGGCGGCATCAACCTCGAGGACATCGCCGCGCCGCACTGCTTCGAAATCGAAGCTGCGCTGAAGAAGAAGCTCGACATCCCGGTGTTCCACGATGACCAGCACGGCACCGCCACCATCATCTGCGCCGGCCTGATCAACGCCCTGCACGTGCAGGGCAAGACGCTGGACGCAGCGAAGATCGTCTGCCTGGGCGCCGGTGCGGCGGGCATCGCGTCGCTAAATCTGCTGGTGGCGATGGGTGCGAAAAAGACCAACATCCTGCTGGTCGATTCCAAGGGCGTGGTGCACAAGGAACGCACCGACCTCAACAGCTTCAAGAAGGCCTACGCGCGCAAGACGAAATTGCGCACGCTGGAAGACGTGATGACCGGCGCCGACGTGTTCGTCGGTGTCTCCGGCGCCAACCTGGTGAGCCCGGCGATGGTGAAAAGCATGGCAGACCGCCCGGTGGTCTTCGCGCTCGCCAACCCCGATCCCGAGATCGCGCCGGACAAGGCCCGTGCCGTGCGCAGCGATCTCATCATGGCGACCGGACGTTCGGATTATCCCAACCAGGTCAACAACGTGCTGGGCTTTCCCTTCATCTTCCGCGGCGCGCTCGATGCGCGCGCGAAGCAGATCACCGAGGCCATGCTGATCGCCGCAGTGCACGCGCTGGCCGAACTGGCGCGCGAGCCGGTGCCGGCCTCGGTGCTGAAGGCCTACAAGCTGAAGAAGCTGAAATTCGGCCCGGACTACATCCTGCCGAAGCCGTTCGACCCGCGCCTGGCCGAACGGGTCCCGCAGGCAGTGGCCAAGGCGGCGAAGAAGGGGATGGCGGCAGCCAAGCGTCGCTGAGTAGGACCAACAGAAAACCCGAACCGTGTCGTGAAACCGATCGCGCGCCCCGTTTACCTCAACCTTTTTCGCATCCATCTGCCGCTTGCCGGCTGGGTGTCGATCCTGCATCGGGTGTCGGGCGCGCTGCTGTTTGTGGGCTTGCCGCTTGGGGTGTGGGCCTTGTCGGGATCGCTGACGGGGGAGGCTGGCTTTCGGCGCATGGCTGACGGGGTGACGCATCCGCTGGCCAAGTTGTTATTGCTGCTTTTGATCTGGGCGTTTGTGCAGCATTTTTTTGCCGGTTTGCGGCACCTGGCGCTGGATGTGCACTGGGGCGTCAGCCTGCACCGTGCGCGGCAGACCAGCGTCGCGGTCTTGCTGGCAAGCGGGCTGGTTACGCTGCTTGCCGCCTGGAGACTGTTCGCATGAAACCGGCCACCGGCTCGCACACCGGCACCGGTACCTGGCTGCTGCAGCGCGCGACGGCGCTGGTGCTGGCGCTGGCCTTGCCCGCATTGATGCTCCCTTTTTTGGCCGCCATGCCGCTCGATTTTGCCGGCTGGCAGGCGCTGTTTGCGCCTCTGTGGCGGCGCGTGCTGATGCTGCTGACCGGCGCCGCGCTGGCGCTGCATGCCTGGGTGGGGATGCGCGATATTTTCATGGATTACGTCCATCCGACAGGCCTGCGGCTGGCGCTGTATCTGGCGGTGATGGTCACGCTGGCGGGCAGTGTGGCGTGGCTGGCCGCCGTGTTGTTTGGTGCGGCACTGGGGCGCGCGGCATGAACACGCGCCGCTTCGATGCGCTCATCATCGGCGGCGGCGGCGCGGGCCTGCGTGCTGCCTTGCAACTGGCGCGCTCGGATTACAAGGTCGCGGTGGTGTCCAAGGTGTTTCCGACGCGTTCGCACACCGTGTCGGCGCAGGGCGGCATCACCGCAGCGCTCGCCAACGTCGACGATGATCGCTGGGAATGGCACATGTACGACACGGTCAAGGGTGGCGACTGGCTGGGCGACCAGGACGCGATCGAGTTCATGTGCCGCGAGGCCGCCAGCGCAGTTTATGAGCTGGAACACATGGGCCTGCCGTTCTCGCGGCTCGACAACGGCAAGATATACCAGCGGCCGTTCGGCGGGCAATCGAAACACTTCGGTGGCGAGCAGGCCACGCGCACCTGCGCCGCCGCCGACCGCACCGGGCATGCGTTGCTGCACACGCTGTACCAGCAGAACATCGCCCACCGCACTCAGTTCTTCGACGAATACTTTGCCCTCGACCTGCTGCGCGACGCCGACGGCTATTGCCTCGGCGTCACCGCAATGAGCATCGAAACTGGCGAGCCGCTCCTGATCGAGGCGCGCACCACGCTGCTCGCCACCGGCGGGGCAGGGCGGGTGTTCGGCAACAGCAGCAACGCCATGATCAATACCGGCGACGGCCTCGGCATGGTGCTGCGCGCCGGCCTGCCGCTGCAGGACATGGAGTTCTGGCAGTTCCACCCCACCGGCATTGCCGGCGTCGGCTGCCTCATCACCGAGGGCGTGCGCGGCGAGGGTGGCTATCTGCTCAATAAAAACGGCGAGCGCTTCATGGAACGCTACGCGCCGCACGCGAAGGACCTCGCCGGGCGCGACGTGGTGGCGCGCGCGATCGCCATCGAAATCGCCGAGGGCCGTGGCTGCGGACCGCGCGGGGATTACGTCGACCTCAAGCTCGATCACCTGGGCGAAAAGCTCATCGCCGAAAAGCTGCCCGGCATCCGTGAATTGTCCATTCGCTTCGCCGGCGTCGATCCGGTCGAGCAACCCATTCCCGTCGCCCCCACCGCGCACTACATGATGGGCGGCATCCCCACCAACCTGCATGGCCAGGTCGTTGCGCCCGCGCGCTTCGGGCCGGAAGAGCCGGTGCCGGGGCTGTATGCCGTCGGTGAATGCGCCTGCGTGTCAGTGCACGGCGCCAACCGCCTGGGCGGCAATTCGCTGCTCGACCTCATCGTGTTCGGCCGCGCCGCCGGCCAGCACATGCAGGAGTATCTGCGCGACAACCCCTATCCGCGCCCGTTGCCGCAGCATGCGGCCGAAGCCAGCCAGGCACGGCTCGCGCGCTGGGACCGCCCCGGCAGCGAACGCGTGGCCGCCATCACCGACGATCTCAGGCGCATGATGCAGGCGCACGCCGGCGTGTTCCGCACCGAGTCGGTGCTGCGCGAGGGGCTGGAAAAGCTGGACGCGCTGGAAGAGCGCCTGGCGCACGCCGGTTTGCAGGACACCAGCCTTGTGTTCAATACCGCGCGCATCGAGGCGCTGGAACTGGAGAACCTGATCGGTGTGGCGCGCGCAACACTGGTATCGGCGATCCACCGCACCGAGAGCCGCGGCGCGCACACGCGGGAGGATTTTCCTGCGCGCGACGACGAGCATTGGCTTAAGCACACACTGTATTCTCGTGAGGGAGATCAGGTGGACGCCAAGCCGGTGCGGCTGAAGCCGCTGACGGTGGAGTCGATACGGCCGAAGGAGAGGGTGTATTGATGGCTGCCTGTCATTGCGAGGCGTAGCCGAAGCAATCCAGGTGCATGCGAATGAATGCGCCTAAGCAGCCTGCGGTCTATATCCTCGCCAGCAAGCGAAACGGAACGCTATATACCGGCGTGACATCCGATTTGCTGAAACGGATATGGCAGCATCGAAACAACGTAATTGATGGGTTTACACAGAAATATTCGGTGCACATGCTGGTCTATTACGAACTTGCCGATGAGATGACGGCTGCCATTGCGCGGGAAAAGCAAATAAAAGGTGGCTCCAGAGCCAAGAAACTTGCCATGATTGAGTCGGTGAACCCCGAATGGCGTGACTTATATGACGACATACTTGGTTAGCGTGCGTAGTTCTGGATTGCTTCGGCTTCGCCTCGCAATGACGGCCCACTTGGTCATTGCGAGCAACGCGAAGCAATCCAGAATGCGGGCGGAGTTGATGGCCTATATGTCATTGTGGCCCTCATTACCTTGCATTGACTGTTCCAGCCATTGTTCACTTGGCGTACGTTGTTCTGGATTGCTTCGGCTTCGCCTCGCAATGACGGACGTGTGGAGGCCAGCATGAAATTCCGCCTCTACCGCTACCACCCCGAATCCGGCGAAAAACCCCACATGCAGGACGTCGAGCTCGACATCGACCCCGCCGGCAAGATGCTGCTCGACGCCCTGCTGGCGATCAAGGCGCAGGACGAGACGCTCTCGCTGCGCCGTTCCTGCCGCGAGGGCGTGTGCGGCTCGGACGCGATGAACGTCAACGGCAAGAACCGGCTGGCGTGCATCACGCCATTGACCGAACTGAAACAGCCGATCGAGGTGCGGCCGCTGCCGGGGCTGCCGGTGATCCGTGACCTGATCGTCGACATGGAGCCGTTCTACAAGCAGTACCGCTCGATCAAGCCCTGGCTGATCAACGACGATCCCGAACCCGAGGTCGAGCGCCTGCAGAGTCCGGAAGACCGTGCGCTGCTCGATGGCGCCTACGAGTGCATCCTGTGTGCCTGCTGCACCACCTCGTGCCCCTCGTTTTGGTGGAATCCGGAAAAGTTCGTCGGCCCGGCCGGGTTGCTGCAGGCCTATCGTTTCATCGCCGACAGCCGTGACGAGGCGACCGCCGCGCGGCTCGACAATCTGGAAGACCCGTACCGGCTGTATCGCTGTCGCGGCATCATGAACTGCGTGGATGCCTGTCCCAAGGGACTGAACCCGACGGCAGCAATCGGGCGCATCAAGGCGCTGCTGGTGAAACGACGTGTCTGATCGACTGGCCTGGCGCTGCCGGCGCGGACTGCTGGAGCTGGATATCTGGCTGGGTGGCTTTTGGGCCGCGCACCGCGCTACACTTCAGCCTCACGAGACGGCGGCGCTGGAGCGGCTGTTGAGCCTGTCGGACATGGAGATTGTCGACAGGCTGCAAGGCCGGTCGCCTGCGGGCGATGCCGAGCTTGAAGCGCTTGTTCAACGCCTGCAAGATTATCGAGCAGCAACATTTTTGGAACTGCAATGAAAAAAACCGTCACCCTCACGTTCAGCGACGGCAGCGCTTCGATTGAATTGCCGATTGAGCAGGGCACCTATGGCAAGCCGGTGATCGACATCCGCGCGCTCGGCGCGCACGGCTATTTCACCCATGATCCCGGCTTTACCGCCACCTCCAGTTGTACCTCGGCGATCACCTACATCGACGGCGACGATGGCCTGCTGTATTACCGCGGCTACCCGATCGACCAGTTGGCCTACCAGTCGGACTACATGGAAGTCAGCTATTTGCTGATCCACGGGGAACTGCCGACGGCCGAGCAGAAGATGGCGTTCGTGCAATCGATTCGCCACCACACCCTGCTGCACGACCAGATGGAAAATGTGTTCCGCGGCTTCCGCCGCGATGCCCATCCGATGGCGGTGATGATCAGCGTCACCGGCGCCATGTCGGCGTTTTATCACGAAGACATGAACATCTTCGATCCACGTCAACGCGAGATCGTGGCGCACCGGCTGATCGCCAAGGTGCCGACGGTGGCGGCCTGGTCATACAAGTACAACGAAGGCCAGCCCTTCGTGTATCCGCAGAACCGCCTGTCGTACGCCGAGAATTTCATGCACATGATGTTCTCGACACCGTGCGAACCCTACGAGCCGAATGCAGTGCTGGCGCGCGCGCTTGACCGCATCTTCATCCTGCATGCAGACCACGAGCAGAATGCCTCGACCTCGACCGTGCGCCTGGCCGGCTCCAGCGGGGCCAACCCCTACGCCAGCATGGCGAGCGGCATGGCCTCGCTGTGGGGACCGCTGCATGGCGGCGCGAACGAGGCGGTGCTGAAAATGCTCGACGAGATGGGCGATATTTCGCGCATCCCCGAATTCATCAAGCGCGCCAAGGACAAGAGCAGCGGCTTTCGCCTGATGGGCTTTGGTCACCGCGTATACAAGAACATGGACCCGCGCGCCCGCATCATCCGCGAGACCTGCTACGAGGTGCTCGACGAGCTCGACCTGCGCGACGATCCACAGTTCAAGATGGCGATGGAACTGGAGCGCATCGCGATGGAAGACGAATATTTCATCTCGCGCAAACTCTATCCAAACGTCGACTTCTATTCCGGCATCATCTTCCGCGCCATGGGCATCCCCACCAGCATGTTCACCGCGATCTTTGCGCTCGCGCGCACCGCGGGCTGGGTGGCGCAGTGGCACGAAATGCTGTCCGACCCTGCGCACAAGATCGGTCGTCCGCGCCAGCTCTACACCGGTTCGGCGCGGCGCGAATTCGTGCCGCTGGACCAGCGCGGGGCGTAAGCCGCCGCTCCGCCGACTGATCCTGCATGAGCGCCCCTGACTGGCACCTGACTTCGCCGCTGTATGCCGGCAATGCGGCGTACCTCGAACAATTCAGCGACGACGCGCTGGCGCCCTGGCTGTCGCAGCCGCTGCCGGGTGCGCCAGCAGGATCGGATGCCGCGCAGGTTGCCGTGTTGCGGCTCATCAACGCCTATCGCTACCTGGGGGTGCGAAAGGCCGATCTGGATCCCTTGCGGCGCTTCGAGCCGCCGCCGACATTTGAACTCGATCCCGCGCACTACGGCCTGACCGAGGCGGATCTCACGCGCGAGTTCGAGACCGGCTCACTGTGCGGGGTGGAACGCACCACCCTGGCCGACATCCTGCAGCGCCTGAACAACGCGTATTGCGGCCACGTCGGCGTCGAATACATGCACATCACCGACGTCGCGCGCAAACGCTGGCTGCAGGAGCGCATCGAAATCGCACAGGGGCGGTTCGGCGTCTCGCCCGCCCTGAAACAGAAGCTGCTGAAGCGGCTGACCGACGCCGAGACCCTGGAAAAATTCCTCCACACGCGGCACGTCGGGCAAAAGCGTTTTTCGCTCGAAGGCGGCGAAAGCCTGATCCCCTTGCTCGACCAGTTGATCGAGCGCTGTGCCCGCCATGGCGCCAAGGAAATCGTGATCGGCATGGCGCATCGCGGGCGCATCAACGTGCTGGCCAACATCATGGGGCGCTCGCTGGAAAGCCTGTACGAGGAACCGGCGAACAGCTATCCCGATTCGCCGCTGTCGGGCGACGTCAAATACCACCAGGGTTTTTCCACCGATTTCGCCACGCCGCACGGTCCGGTACATGTGGCGCTGGCCTTCAATCCCTCGCATCTCGAAATCGTGCATCCGGTAGTGCGCGGCTCGGTGCGTGCGCGCCAGGACCGGCGCGGCGATGTGCTCGGCTACGAAGTGGTGCCGGTGATCCTGCACGGCGATGCCGCGCTGTCGGGGCAGGGCGTGGTGATGGAAAGCCTCAACATGTCGCAGACGCGCGGCTTCCGCAACCACGGCGCGATCCACATCGTCATCAACAACCAGATCGGTTTCACCACCTCCGACCCGCGCGACGTGCGCTCGACGCTGTACTGCACCGACGTCGCGAAAATGGTCGAGGCGCCGGTGCTGCATGTCAACGGCGACGACCCCGAGGCGGTGGCCTTCGCGGTGCAGACGGCGGTCGATTACCGCTACACCTTCCACAAGAACTGCTTCATCGATCTGGTGTGCTACCGCCGCCACGGCCACAACGAACAGGACGAACCGCTCGCCACCCAGCCGATGATGTATCGCCGCATCCAGGCGCATCCCAGCACCCGCATCCTGTATGCGCAGCGGCTGGTCGACGAGGGGGTGTTGAGCCAGACGCAGGCCGACGACATGGTGGACGATTGCCGCGAGCGGCTGGAACACGGCGAGTCGCTGAGCCCGCCGGCCCTGTCCGACTTCAAGGAAACCTTCAGCATGGACTGGGGCCGTTTCAAGGGCGCCCAGACGCCTGAGGTGGCGACCGCGGTGCCGGCCGCGCGGCTGGATTTCCTGGGCGAACGCATCACCACGCTGCAGCATGAAATCGAACTGCATTCGCGGGTGCAGAAGGTGCTGGACGACCGCCGCAGGATGCGCGCGGGCGAACTGCCGGTGGACTGGGGCTACGCCGAGCACCTGGCCTACGCCAGCCTGCTCGACGCCGGCCACAACGTGCGGGTGTCGGGGCAGGATTCGGCGCGCGGCACCTTCTTCCACCGCCACGCGGTGTGGCACGACCAGAAGCGCGAACGGCGCCAGAGCGGTGTGTATGTCCCGCTCGAACACATCCACGAACGGCAGGGCAATTTCACCATCATCGATTCATTGCTGTCGGAAGAGGCGGTGCTGGCGTTCGAGTACGGCTACGCCACCGCCGACCCGGACACGCTGGTGGTGTGGGAGGCGCAGTTCGGCGACTTCGCCAATGGCGCCCAGGTGGTGATCGACCAGTTCATCGCCAGCGGCGAAGCCAAATGGGGGCGGCAGTGCGGCCTCACGCTGCTGTTGCCGCATGGCTTCGAAGGGCAGGGGCCGGAGCACTCCTCGGCGCGGCTCGAACGCTTCCTGCAGTTGTGCGCTCAGGACAACATCCAGGTCTGCATGCCGACCTTGCCGGCGCAGATATTCCACCTGCTGCGCCGGCAGATCGTACGCCCACAGCGCAAGCCGCTGGTGATCATGAGCCCCAAGAGCCTGTTGCGTCATCCGGCTTCCACCTCGTCGCTGGCGGATTTGAGCAGCGGGGCATTCCTGCCGGTGATCGACGATCCGCTCGCACCGCGCCCGGCAAAACGCGTGGTGGCGTGCAGCGGGCGCGTGTGGTTCGACCTCGAGGCGGCACGTGCGGCGCGCGGCCTGGACGACGTCGCGCTGATTCGGGTGGAGCAACTGTATCCTTTCCCCGAAGCGCCATTCCGCGCGGCGCTGGAGGCCTATCCGCAGGCCGCCACCTTCGTCTGGGCGCAGGAGGAACCGATGAACCAGGGCGCCTGGTACCAGACCCTGCACCATCTCAACCATTGCGCGCCCGGCGGGCGGCGTTTCCATTACGCCGGTCGCTCCGCCGCTGCCGCACCGGGGTCCGGCTACCTTTCGCGCCACCGGGCGGAACTGGAAGCCTTGCTGAGCGACGCGCTGGAGACCCCGTATGAAGCTTGATGTGCGTGTGCCGACCCTGTCCGATTCGGTCGCCAGCGGCACCCTGCTGCCGTGGCGCAAGCAGGTCGGCGAGACGGTTGCGCGCGACGAAACCCTGGTTGATCTGGAAACCGACAAGGTGATCCTGGAAATCCCTGCGCCGGCGTCCGGCACGCTGGTCGAACT
>DATMWS010000054.1:0-6663 GCA_035562135.1 Thiobacillus sp.
CACTCGTTGCCGAGGTCGATGCCTGGCAGCAGCGCAGAAATGCCGACCAGCGAGGCATCGCGTGGTCGTTCACCCGGCAGGACGCAGATAAGAAAATGGCTCGATATTATGTCTCGTAATTATTGTGTCACCATACTAGTGCGACCCTTTCATGCGCAGTGATAGGAATTCCAGACAACCAACCATCGACTTGGCCTTCGAAGCTGCCAATCAATCCATCGAACACGCTCCGGATTTCGGTATCGTTCAGGAATTGGAAGCTGGATCGGGTGCGATCTTCCGCCGCAATATTAGTGTCGTTGAAACGCGTATTCATCACTGCGTTGAGCGCGGCGTTCAGGTCGGCGGCGTTGGCATAGCTGGTATTGAGGATAGATTTGATTTGGTCGATGTACTGCCGCTCCGGGGTTCCCTGAGCCGCATTGACTTTAATACCAAATTTGGTCAACACCGCGTCCCGGACATTTCCAGATCGCAGATTGAATCCGATACCTATGGTAGGGATGCCTTTGGAATCCAGATAGGCGATCTCTTTCGGGTCGCCAGTTTCTTCCACGTTCAAAAGCGTCTGGTAGCGCAACGCATCGTAGGCGGATTGGGTCAGGTTGCGGTAAGTCAGCATGATGTCGTCTCCCTATTTTTTCTGAGGTTCAAAAACACAAACAGAATTCATTCCTTTTTCATAACCGCCACGAGCAGAGAAAGGTTCTTCCAGCACTAAATCGTCGCCATAGATCGCCGATCGCAGTAGCAGGTAGCTCTGGCCGTCGTGCAATACCACGTCTTCAACGCCGTGTAGCAAGTAGTCATATCGCCTGTCTAGCTGGCCGGTACCCTCATCAACTACGATTACGAAGGCGTTTGCCGTTTGGTATTGCGCGCGATCCGGCCCGACCACCACAATCGGTTCGCACCCCAGATCGGCGCGGATCACGCGCACCGGCTCTTCGTTGCTCGCCAACCTGATTCTGGTCTGCCACAGGCGCACCATGCCTTGGTCGATGCGGCGCAGGACTTCTGGCTTAATGACTTGCCAGTAGTTTTCGCTGGGAGGACGTGAACCGCCCCGCCACTTCACACGTCCCGCGATCAGTTCAAGGTTGGCTATTGGATCGATTGCTTCCCAGTCTGGTATGGCCAGTTCCTTGATTTCCGGATCGAGCTTGTATTCGCAGGTGGACGAAACCTCTTTGCAGAATTGGTTGAGGTTTTTGAGATAGGCGACACATACCGGATAGTGGCCGCTCTGCACCTCGGGCCATTTGCGCTCCAGCAGGCGGAAGCAGGGTTTAGGCTGAGCCAGGATTTCATTCAGTCGGGTTAGGCGTGTGCTGTAGGCAGTTATCAAACAGTCAATATCCTTGCAGGCATTGCGCACTCCCAGCCATTTCCGCTGTTCAATCTTCAACCCAGCCGGGTCGGCAGTATGCTTGTAAGCATTCTGATAAGCAGACAGCATTACTTCATCCTGCTTTGATAAAGCAAGATCAGCACAAACCAGTTTCTCAACTTTGGTCTGTGCCTTCGCGCAATCAAAACTCGCCGCCTGCGCTACGCAGCTCAGCATCAGCCCGACCAGCACTATCCCTGTGATTGGTTTCATTGCTTTATTCCCCTTCCCGGCTCATGTCGCTGACCAACAGGGGACCGCGAACCTCAGGGTCAGCTTCGATTTATTTTTCATCTCATTTCTCATACGCAGTCCTCCCCATATCCCCCGCAAGGGGTGCAGAGACGGTGTACACGATGAGCCACCCGCGTGTTTCCCACGCGGTCATATTCAAGTGTGCGGTGCATCACTTCCCCCTGTGTTTTTTCTGATCCCCAAGTATTGCGCCTGAGGGTTTTGTCGGACTGTGACTCAGTAGTACGCAAGCCGTCTATACAACTTTAGTCGTAGTACGTTGCGACCATTCGTTCGCGGGAAGCTTCAGGTCAGATGGATGGGTTTCGCTTTATTTTTCTCCCAACCATTTGCCTCATCCTCTCCTGTTCAGAATCCGAAGTCGGTTTGCGTATCTGTATCGCCGGGCTGATTAGGCTGACCCGCTGGTCGTCCCGGTCGCTTCTGGGTGCGCCGAACGCCTGCCGCTGCACATATCTTGTCGCCGAAACGGTCATGACCCAGCGGCTGCCCCTGTGACAAGGCAAGCCGAATATCACTCAGGGCTTCTTCATCCAGCTCGCTGCGAAATAGCGCCCGATAGGCGGTTTGCCGGTCGGCATCATTCCGGTCTATCGCGAGGTAGAGCGGGTGCGGGGTGATGCGTGGATCGGGTAGGCCAAGACCGTTGTGCGGTAGCTGCTCCAGCGGTATTGGCTGGGGTCTTGCACCATGCTGGCACGAACGTGGTTGGGTTCGATGTAGCGCATGCAGGTAAGCAGGTAGGTTTCGGCCTGGATCAGGCTGGATTTGTAGCGCCCTTCCCACAAGCTGCCGGTGCGCTTGTAGCTGCGATTGATGTATTGCACATAGCGCCGCCCGACAGCCTGCATGGAAACAACAGGGGACAGACCACGGTTTTTTCTATTCATTAAACAATTCCTTGGTTTCCAGTTCTAGCATCCGGCGTGGCCGCCCGGATTTCCCGGGTACTGCTCGCCGCCCCAAAGCTACCGCTATCTCAGTCGCGAAGCGTTCATTGCCCAACGCATAATTGCCATTGGTCGCGCGTCGAATTTCATCCACCAATCCGGGCTCCAGTTCATAACGAAATAGCTCACGATACGCTGCCTGGCGACTTGCCATGTCAAACCCCAACGCTTCGTAAAGGGGGTGCGGTTTCAATAGCGCATCGGCTTCACCCTGCGCGTTCGCGCGGTAGCTCGACCAGCGGTATTCCGCTGGATGCTCAACCATGCCGGCACGCACAGGGTTCAATTCGATGTAACGCTGGCAAGCCAGCAGGTAGTCTTCCTCTTGGGTCAGGCAAGAGCGATAGCGCCCTTCCCACAGGGTGCCACTTCGACGGTAGGTGCGGTTTACATATTGAACGTAGCGCTGCCCCAGCCCTTTCATCAGGGCGCCTGGCGCTTCGGCTCGTTCGGTTGAAATCAACAGGTGCACGTGGTTGGTCATCAGCACATAGGCATGAATGCAGCAGCCTGACTTGTCAGCGTGCTTGCCCAGCCAGTCCAGATAGAAGCGGTAATCATCATCGGCGAAGAAGCACGCTTGCCGGTTATTGCCGCGCTGGATGATGTGGAGCGGAACATGGGGTAACGACAGGCGGGCGCGACGCGGCAAGGTCTTCTCCTTGTGTTCATATCTGACGATGTGTGGTTAGAAACCGTGGTCTGTCCCCTGTTGTTGAGGTGTATCTCAACGTCATCGAATGGGGCAACGGCATCTACGGCGCCGAAGCGGCCGCCCGCCGCTACTACAAGACCTCCGCCGCCAACCTCAACCGCGACCAGGCCGCCCGCATGGCCGCGATGGTGCCCAACCCGCGCTGGTACGAAAACCACCGCAGCTCGCGCGCCTACCAGCGCCGCGTCGCCGTCATCAAGCGGTACATGGGGTATGCGCAGGTGCCACGTTAGGGCGGACCCAACGCAACGCTCGCGCCCACTCGCGTAGCGGCGCGTTACAATCGCGGGGCTTTTTACTGATGCCCCCATGACCGACGCCCTCGAAAATCAGTCGCAGGACAGCCTCGAAACCAGCCTGGCGCAGGTGCAGAACCTGCTCGCCAAGATGCGGCTGGTGGAGGAGCTCGTCCACAAGCAGGGCGGGCCACGGCAGGCTCTGGTCGAGAACCTGGTGCACAAGCAGAATCTGGCCGAGCTGCAGCGCAAGCTGGAAGATCTGCACCCGGCGGATGTGGCCTACATTCTGGAAGCGCTGCCGTTGGACGAGCGGAGGCTGGTGTGGGGCCAGGTCAAGGCCGAGCGCGACGGCGAGATTCTGCTGGAGGTGTCGGACTCGGTTCGCGAATCGCTGATCGAGACGATGGACAAGGCGGAACTGCTGGCCGCCGCCGAATCGCTCGACACCGACGAAATCGCCGACATCGCGGCCGATCTGCCGCACGACGTGATCCAGGAACTGCTTACCAGCCTCGACGCACAGAAACGCGCTCACCTGCAGTCGGCGCTGGCCTATCCCGAGGACACCGTGGGCGCGCTGATGGATTTCGAGATGGTGACCATCCGCGTCGATGTCACGCTCGAAGTCGCGCTGCGCTATCTGCGCCGCCTGGGCGAACTTCCCGACCAGCTCGACAAGCTGTTCGTGGTGGACCGCGACGACGCGATCATCGGCGTGCTGCCGCTGAAACGCCTGCTGACGACCGATCCCGAGGCCTCGGTGGCGGCGGTGATGGTCGAGGATTTCATCAAGTTTCATCCCGAGGATGAAGCGCACGAAGCCGCGCAGGCGTTCGAGCGTTACGACCTGGTGATGGCACCGGTGGTCGATGCGCAGGGGCGGCTGATCGGCCGTCTCACGGTCGATGCGGTGGTGGACTACATCCGCGAATCGGCCGATTCCGACATGCTGTCGATGGCCGGCCTGAAGGAAGAGGAAGACCTGTTCTCCACCGTCTGGCGTTCGGCGAAGAACCGCTGGATGTGGCTGGCGATCAACCTTGCCACCGCCTTCATCGCGTCGCGCGTGATCGGTGCGTTCGAGGGCAGCATCGAAAAACTCGCAGCACTGGCGGCACTGATGCCCATCATCGCCGGTATCGGCGGCAACTCGGGCAACCAGACCATCACGCTGATCATTCGCGGTCTGGCACTTGGCCAGATCACGCAGGCCAACGCGCGCCGCCTGATTGTGAAGGAAATCGGCGTCGCCTTGCTCAATGGCTTGATGTGGGGCTCGGTGGTGGGCGTCTTCGCCTGGCTGTTGTACGACAACCCCGCGCTGGGTGGGGTAATGGCGCTGGCCATGCTGCTCAACCTGATGGTCGCGGCACTGGCCGGCATTTTCATTCCGATGACGCTGGAGCGCGTGAAGCGCGACCCGGCCATCGGCTCGTCGGTGCTGCTCACCTTCGTCACCGACAGCATGGGCTTTTTCATCTTCCTCGGGCTCGCCACCGTGCTGCTGCTATGACGCCTGTCCCGGAGAGCCGCGCCCTGTATGGTCGTCTGCTCGGCTATGTAAAGCCGTACTGGCGCATGTTCGCGGTGTCCATCGTCGCGCTGATTCTGACGGCCGCCACCGAGCCCCTGCTGCCCGCGCTGTTCAAACCGCTGCTGGACCAGGGCTTCGTCGCCAAGGATCAGGATTTCATCCGCTGGATTCCGGTGCTGTTGCTGGGGCTGTTCGTGGTGCGCGGCGTGACCAGTTTCATCAGCACCTACTGCATGGCGTGGGTGGGCAGCCGCCTGGTGATGGATTTGCGCGCCGCCATGTTCGACAAGCTGATGACGCTGCCGACGCGCTACTTCGACCAGAATCCGAGCGGCCAGTTGATCGCGCAGCTGGCATTCAACGTCACCCAGGTCACGCAGTCGGCCACCAGCTCGCTCACCACCCTGGTGCGCGACACCGTGACGGTGCTGGGATTGCTGGGCTATCTGGTGTGGTTGAACTGGCAGCTGACCCTGATCGTGTTCGCGCTGGTGCCGCTCACGCTGTGGATTGTGCGCATCGCCAGCACACGCCTGCGCGGGCTGTCACGCAAGGCGCAGCAGAACATCGGCGACCTTACCCAGGTGGTCGACGAGGCGGTGGGCGGGCATCGCGTGGTCAAGCTATACGGCGGCGAGGAATACGAGCAGACGCGCTTCCGTCAGGCCGCCAATCTGGCGCGGCTGTTCGAGATGAAGCGGGTCGCCGCCAACGCGGTGTACGAGCCCGTCATCCAGCTAATTGCCGCGCTGGCACTGGCGGTCATCGTCTACATCGCCGCAGGTCAGGCGTCCAGCAACACCATCACGGTGGGCGGCTTTGTCGCCTTCTTCATGGCCATGCTGCTGCTGTTTGCGCCGCTGAAGCGACTCACCGCGGTCAACGACCAGTTGCAGCGCGGGCTGGCTGCGGCCGAGACCATCTTCGCCATGCTCGACCAGGATGCCGAGCGCGACAGCGGCACCCGGACGTTAACCCGCATCGAGGGCCGGCTCGCGTTCCGCGACGTGTCGCTCACCTATCCGGGCAAGACCCTGCCGGCGCTTGGGAACATCACGCTCGACATCGCCCCCGGCGAAACGGTGGCGCTGGTGGGGGCCTCCGGCTCGGGCAAGACCACGCTGGCCAATCTGGTGCCGCGTTTCTACGATCCCGACACCGGAACGATCACACTCGACGGCATCGACATCCGCGACATCCACCTGCAAAACCTGCGCAGCCACATCGCGCTGGTGTCGCAGGACGTGGTGCTGTTCAACGACACCCTGGCGCACAACATCGCCTACGGCAGCAAGCGCGACGCCTCCCCCGCCGAGATTCGCGCCGCCTGCATCGCAGCGCACGCCTGGGACTTCATCCAGGCCATGCCCGACGGACTGGAGACGCTGGTCGGCGAAAACGGCATGCGGCTTTCCGGCGGCCAGCGCCAGCGCATCGCCATCGCGCGCGCCATTCTGAAAAACGCACCGATACTGATCCTCGACGAAGCCACCTCGGCGCTCGATAACGAATCCGAACGACACGTGCAGGCCGCGCTCGACACGCTGATGGAGAACCGCACCACGCTCGTCATCGCGCAC
>DATMWS010000055.1:0-19562 GCA_035562135.1 Thiobacillus sp.
CCGCACCGCCAAATTTCTTCGCCAAAATGGTGGTGATCGCCGCGGTCAAGGTGGTCTTGCCGTGGTCAACGTGACCAATCGTGCCAACGTTTACGTGCGGTTTGGTCCGCTGGAATTTTTCCTTAGCCATTTCAAGTACCCCTCAAATTTGCACAAGAATGATGCGGTCAACCACGATCAACATCCCGACAACCGCCTTACAAATACTGGTGCGCCACCTTAAATTCGGCAGCACCTAAAAACTGGTGCCCATGGACAGAATCGAACTGTCGACCTCTCCCTTACCAAGGGAGTGCTCTACCTCTGAGCTACATGGGCGCAAGGTTTTGACATGCAGAACATCAAAACACAAAAACCCTTACAAACTGGAGCGGGAGAAGGGAATCGAACCCTCGTCATAAGTTTGGAAAACTTCTGCTCTACCATTGAGCTACACCCGCTTCGCCCTGCTCGAACTGCATATACTGGTGGTGGGGGAAGGATTCGAACCTTCGAAGGCAGAGCCGTCAGATTTACAGTCTGATCCCTTTGACCGCTCGGGAACCCCACCCAAACGAAGCCCGAGAGTATAGGGGATTTCAGAATCCCCTGTCAAACACCCCGCGTGAAAATTGCCTGTTAGACGTTGAAGAGGAAATTCAGGACATCGCCATCCTTTACCACGTATTCCTTGCCTTCGGCGCGCATCTTGCCGGCTTCCTTGGCGCCCTGTTCGCCCTTGCCGGCGATGAAATCCTCGTATGAGATGGTCTGCGCGCGAATGAAACCGCGCTCGAAATCGGTGTGGATGACCCCTGCCGCCTGCGGCGCGGTATCACCTTTGTGGATGGTCCACGCCCGCACCTCCTTCACCCCGACGGTGAAATAGGTCTGCAGACCGAGCAAATCATAGGTGGCGCGTACCAGGCGATTGAGCCCCGGCTCGTCCCAGCCGAGCTCTTTCAGATAGTCCATGCGATCTTCCGGCGACAGCTCCTGCAGTTCGGCCTCCAGCGCCGCGCACACCGCCACCACCGGTGCGCCCTCCTTGTCGGCAAAGGCGCGCAAGGCATCGAGCATGGGGTTGTCGTGAAAACCCTCTTCACTGACGTTGGCGACATACAGCGTGGGCTTGACGGTGAGCAGGCACAGCGGCTTGATCGCCTCCAACCCCTCAGCGTCAAGTCCGGCAGCGCGCGCAGGACGGCCTTCGTTCAGCGCGGCCAGCACCGGCTTCAAGGCCTCCGCGATGACTTTCGCGTCCTTGTCGCCTCCGCGCGCAGCTTTTTCATACCGTATCAACGCTTTCTCAGCGCTTGCCAGGTCAGCGAGCGCCAACTCCGTAGCAATGGTTTCGACATCCGACAGGGGGTCAATCTTGCCGGCGACGTGGATCACGTTGTCGTCCTGGAAGCAGCGCACGACGTGACAGATCGCGTCGGTCTCGCGAATGTTGGCGAGGAACTGGTTGCCCAGACCCTCCCCCTTGGAGGCGCCCGCCACCAGGCCGGCGATGTCGACGAACTCGACAATTGCCGGCACAACCCGCTGCGGCTTGGCGATCTCGGCCAATTGCGCCAAACGCGGATCCGGCACCTCGACCACGCCGGTATTCGGCTCGATGGTGCAGAAGGGATAGTTCTCCGCCGCGATGCCCGCCTGGGTCAGCGCATTGAACAGGGTAGATTTTCCGACGTTGGGCAAGCCAACGATGCCGCATTTGAGACTCATGGTTTTTCCTGGGATTGGGGGGAGCCGGGTTTGGTGTTGGCGCGCTGGGTGGCCGCGTTCCATTCGCCTTTTTCGATCAGTGGAATGAGGTCGAGCGCGCGCTCGATGGCAGCGTCAATTTCGGCCTGCTCCTCACTGCGTGGCGGCTTCAGGACGTAGTTCACGACTTCGTTGCGATCGCCCGGATGACCGATGCCGATGCGCAGCCGCCAGTAGTCCTGCGTGCCCAGATGCGAGGTGATGTCTTTCAGGCCGTTGTGCCCGCCCATGCCGCCGCCGAACTTGAGGCGCAGCTGGCCGGGCGGAATATCGAGCTCGTCGTGCACCACCAGGATCTCGGCTGGCGCAATGCGATGAAAGCGCGCGAGCGCGCCAACCGCCTGGCCGGAACGGTTCATGAAGGTCTGCGGTAGCAGCATCCACACGTTGCCTGGGCTGCGCCCGACAATGCCGTGAAAACGGGATTCATGCGCGAGCGACACCCCCCACGCCTGCGCGAGGCGCGCGCAAAACCAAAACCCGGCATTGTGCCGGGTTTCTTCGTAGTCGCGCCCCGGGTTACCGAGGCCGACAATCAGGCGGGGCGGTGTCATTCCGCACACGGCGTGCAATCCACAGCGGATTGCACGGCCAGCTTAAGCCGCAGGGGCGGCGGGTGCGGCAGGCGCAACTTCGACAGCACCGACCTTGGGCGCGCTGATCGACGCCACAGCGGGGTTTTCCGTCTGCAGGTGCGCAACCAACTCGACGCCTGCGGGCAGCGTCAGGTCATTCGCATGAATGGAATGACCGATTTCGAGATTGCCCATATCCACTTCAATGAACTCGGGCAGGCTGCCGGGCAGACACTGGACGTCGAGCTCGGTCACGATATGGTGCGGCTTGCCGCCGCCAGTCTTGACGCCCGGCGCGTTGTCGGCATTGAGGAAGTGCAGCGGCACCTTGACGTGAATCTTGTGATCCTTGTCGACGCGCTGAAAGTCGATGTGCAGCACTTGCTGCTTGTAGGGATGCCATTGCGTGTCACGCAACAGCACGGACTCTTTGGTGCCGTCGACATTCAGCGTCAGCACGGAGGCGTGGAACGACTCCTTGCGCAGCGCGTGATACAGCGCGTTGTGATCCAGTTCGATCTGCACCGGGGCAGCGGTGCCGCCGTAGACGATGCCGGGGACTTTGCCCATGTGACGCAGACGGCGGCTCGCACCCGTACCTTGCAATTCACGCTTGGCGGCGATGACTTCGATTTCCATGAGACTTCTCCTAAATAACTGCTTGATGATGCATCGCCAAAAATGGTCAATGCATGGCTTGATGATGCATTGCCGAAAATGGTCAATGCATGGTTAAAGCCCCCGCGACCAGGGGCATTCGGCCAGATCTACTCGATAAAGAGCGAGCTGACGGAATCTTCGTTGCTGATGCGGCGGATGGTTTCTGCCAGCAGTTCAGCCACCGACAATTGCCGGATTTTTGTACACGCGCGCGCATCGTCGCGCAGCGGAATGGTGTCGGTCACCACCAGCTCGTCGAGCGCGGAATTCGTCACGCGTTCGGCCGCGCTGCCGGACAACACGGCGTGGGTGCAATAGGCCATCACCTTCCTGGCGCCGTGCTCCTTCAGCGCATTGGCCGCCTCGCACAGCGTGTTGGCGGTGTCGACCATGTCATCCATGATGATGCAGGTGCGATCCTTGACGTCGCCGATGATGTGCATCACCTTCGCCACATTCGGTTTCGGGCGCCGCTTGTCGATGATCGCCAGATCGCATTCGAGGCGTTTGGCAATCGCCCGCGCCCGCACCACCCCGCCCACATCGGGCGACACCACCACCAGGTTCGGGTGGTCACGCTTCCAGATGTCGCCCAGCAAGATCGGGCTGGAATAAATGTTGTCGACCGGGATGTCGAAAAAGCCCTGAATCTGGTCCGAGTGCAGGTCCATCGTCAGCACCCGGTCGACCCCCACGCCCTGCAGCATGTTGGCCACCACCTTGGCGGTGATCGCCACCCGCGCCGAACGGGTGCGCCGATCCTGGCGCGCGTAGCCGTAATACGGGATGGCGGCGGTGATGCGCCCGGCCGAGGCGCGCTTCAGCGCGTCGACCATCACCATCACTTCCATCAGGGTGTCGTTGGTCGGCTGGCAGGTCGACTGCAGCACGAACACGTCCTTGCCGCGAACGTTTTCGAGGAGTTCGACCATCACTTCGCCATCGGAAAACCGCGATACCGTGGCGCGGCCGAGATGGATATTGAGATGACGCACCACATCGCTGGCAAGACGCGGGTTGGCATTCCCGCTGAACACCATCAAGTTGTCTATGGACACACAAGTCTCCGGCGGTTTGGCTGGACCGACACAACGACAAAAACAGCCACAACAACAAAAACAGCCGCCACCGGCGGCTGTTCGCTTAACTGGCTGGGGAGGTAGGGATCGAACCTACGAATGTCGGAATCAAAATCCGATGCCTTACCACTTGGCGACTCCCCAATGGACACTACTCGGCGCAGCAGTCGTACAGCGGATGCCTGTCGAGACCCTGCGCCACAAAACCCCGCATCGTTTCGGGTAGTTGGCGCAGCACGCTCCACGCTGCGTCTTCCGTTCCGAACGGTGCAAACACACAGGCACCCGAACCGGTCATCCGTGCCTCGCCAAATTGCGCCAGCCATTCGAGATGACGCGCGACTTCAGGATAGCGGCTGATGACCACGGGCTGCAGGTCGTTATGACCCACAAGGGAACTCCGACTTTCTACGGGCTGAAGCCCGTGTATGGTCGTATGACCCATGCCTGCGGAAAAGCGCGCTATTTTGAGGGGTGGCGTGTTGCGTGTCAATTCCGGCGCTGCAAAAATTGCAGCGGTCGGCACCTGCACCGGCGGCATCAACACCACATACCACGCCGGCGGGACGCTCACCGGGTGCAGGATTTCGCCCACCCCTTCGGCAAACGCGGTCTGGCCGAACACGAATACCGGCACATCGGCGCCCAACTGCAAGGCCAGCTGTTGCAGGGTTGCACGCGGCAGATTGACCTGCCACAGGCGATTGAGCGCCAGCAGCACGGTGGCGGCGTCCGAACTGCCGCCCCCGAGGCCGCCGCCCAGCGGCAATACCTTGTCGAGCCGAATGCTCACGCCGGCGCCAGTCGGGGCATGCGCCTGCAGCAGGCGCGCCGCGCGCACGGTCAGGTCGTCGACCTCGGCCACGCCGGGCAACTCGCCCTCGCGCACCACCCGGCCATCGTCGCGCAGTTCAAGATGCACGGTGTCGGCACGGTCGATCAGGCGGAACACGCTCTGCAGCAGGTGATAGCCGTCGGCACGCCGGCCAACGACGTGCAGGAACAGATTGAGCTTGGCGGGGGCGGGGTAGGCGTGGCTCATTCGGCTTGCCAGCTGTCCGCCACCAGGCGGATTTCCAGCCCCTCACGGGTCACCACCAGCTTGCGCGGGCGCGCATCGGCGGCATATTGCTGGTAATCGATCACCCAGCCATTCTGCCTCAGTTGCGTGAGACGTCCGGCGGCGTCGTGCGTGGCTTCGAAGGCCTGGGCCGGATCGGGGCGCGCCTGCACCCACCAGACCAGGCCCGACACCGGCAGCACATAGCCGAGTGCCTCGCGCGTCAGGGATTCGGCATCCGGCGCGTGGCGCGTGGGCTGATTCGGCACCTCGAGCATCACGCCTTCGACGTTGCGCACGATGCGCGCCACCCCCTGCCCCAGCGGCGAGGTCATCAGCACCTCATCGGTTTCCGCGCGGTGCTGCCAGTGAATTTGGCCCGACAAGCTCTGCTCGCCCGCCTGGACGCCGATGCGCCCCTGCAGGGTCCATCTTGTCTGGAGGGGCGATTCGACATTGATGCGCGGGGAGGAAGGAACCGATGCGCAGCCCCCCACAATCAGCGCCAGCAGCGCTGTCACGGTGAAGCTGCGCATCAAGGATTGAGACGGCGCTGGGTTTCCAGCAGCACTTCGTTCTGCGGATGGGTTTGCAGGCTGGTCTGCCACAGTTTTCCGGCCTCGTCGCGCTGGCCGCGCGCCCACAGCACCTCGCCCAGATGCGCTGCGATTTCAGGGTCGGGGCGGACCTTGTAGGCGCGCTCCAGATATTCCTGCGCACGCGCCAGGTTGCCCGACCGGTATTGCGCCCAGCCCACGCTATCGAGAATGAAAGGGTCTTCCGGCGCCAGGGACAAGGCCTTGTCGAGCAGGGTAATGGCCTCGGCCAGGCGGTTCGTGCGATCGGCCAGCGTGTAGCCCAGCGCATTGTAGGCCTGCGCATCGTCGGGGCGCAGCACGATCACGCGGCGCAGGTCGGCTTCCAGCACATCGAGCTTGTCGAGTTTTTCCGCCGCCATGGCGCGGTCGTACAGCAAATCCGCCGAATCGGGAAAGCGCTTGAGCCCTTCCGACAGCACCTCGAAACCCGCCGTGTGTTCCTTGCTGTCGCGCAGCAGTTCGGCCTGCGCCTGGATCAGCCGCACGTTCTGCGCGTCGTTCTCGCCCCGCGTGGCCGCCAGCAGCGTGCGCGCTTCATCCAGCTTGCCCGCGCGCGCCAACAACGCCGCCTGACGCGCGCGCGCCGGCACCAGGTAATTGCCCGTCCTGACTTCAACATAATGGGCTGCCGCCACTTCGGGCTGCTTCATCTGCTCGGCCACCTGCCCCAGGTAGTACTGCACCATGTCCGAGTCGCGCGGGTTGTATTCCAGGGTCTGGGTCAGCAAATCGCGCGCCACCTCGACATCGCCCATCTGCAGCGACAGCAGGCCGGCGGCAAAACTGACTTCGGCATTGCGCGGAAAATCGCCCGTCAGGCGGGTGAACTCGGCGCGCGCCTCGGTGAACTGGCTGGCATTAACCAGGGCGCGCGCATAGGCCAGCCGCACTTCGCGCGCGCCGGGGTGGCGTGCCAGAAAATCGCGCATGAAGGCCAGCGCATCGGGGCGTGAAGTTTTCGCCAGGATCTGCGCGCGCAGCAGCGCGGCAGGCTCCCAGCCGGGACGCAGGCTATCAGCCTGCTGCAAAGCCACGACCGCCTCCTCAAAACGCCCGGCGCTGGCCGCGGCCTGGGCGACGGCAAAGCGCGCTTCCGGCAAGGCCGGATAGTCGGCGGCCAGCCGCTCGACCAGCGCCAACGCGGCCTGGGTATCGCGCATTTTCCCCATCAGCGCCGACAGGTGCAGAAAGCCGTTGGCGCTATCCCCTTTCAGGAGGGTTCGCAGGATGGGTTCGGCCTCGCCGAGGCTGCCCTCGTTCAGCAACAGCGCCGCCAGCGTCTGCTGCGCGCGTTCCGAATCCTGCTCGGCCGCCGCCCACAGGCGGGTTGCTTCCAGGGCGCCTGCCTGGTCGCGGGCAAACATCGCCACCTCGGCCGCACGGCGCGCAATGCGCGGATCCTGCGTCTGCCGTGCCAGGTCGAGATAGGTCGACTGGGCAATGCCAATCGCGCCGCGCTGACCGGCCACCTCGGCCACCAGAAACTTGAACAGGATGTCGGGGGTGAGCGGCTGCTTGGGCAGGGCGGCCTGGGCCTTGGCAGCGGCCTCTGCTTCCGGGTCTGCGACAACCTCGACCGCCGCCGCGACAGGCTGCTGCGTCTGCGATTCCGCCACCACAGGCTGGGACGCCTTGACGCCGGGCTGGCTGCACGCGGTCGCGAATAACAGCGCTGCGTAGAGGGGAAGGATTCTAAGGTTTGCCATGTTGTGCCTTGTTGGTGGGGTTGCTTGCCACGATTCTAAGCGTTCGAGGCCTGCCTGCAAGTAAGGTTCAGGCGCGCGTCGTTTATTGCGAACGCAGCGCCTCGATGGGATCGAGCCCGGCGGCGCGGCGCGCGGGATAAAAGCCGAAAAACACGCCGATGAGGAAGGACACGCCGACCGCCATCAGCACCGAGCTCGGCGTCACCGCGACCGGCAGACCGGCCAGGCTGGCGACCAGCCAGGCGCCGCCGATACCAAGCAGCAGGCCGATGCCGCAGCCGATCAACGACAGGGTCAGCGCCTCGATCAGAAACTGCCACAGCACGTCGCGGCGGCGCGCGCCAATCGCCATGCGAATGCCGATTTCGCGGGTACGCTCGGTCACCGACACCAGCATGATGTTCATGATGCCGATGCCGCCCACCACCAGCGAGATGGCGGCGATGGCACCGAGCAGCAGGCTCATGATGCGGGTGGTGGATGCCGCGGTTTCGGCAATTGCGGTCAGGTTGCGCACGGTGAAGTCATCTTCCTGCCCCACCCCAATACGATGGCGGCTGCGCAGCAGGTCGTTGATGGCGGCCTCGGCAGCGTCCATGCTTTTTTCCGATACCGCCTGCGCCATGATGAAACGGGCGCGGTTGCGCAGGCTGCTGCTGAAGATTTTTTGCTGCGCACTGCTGATCGGCACCATCACGGCATCGTCCTGATCGCGCCCGTCCAGGCTCTGGCCCTTGGCGGCCAGCACGCCAATCACCTCGAACGGCGCCTGCCTGATACGGATGATCTTGCCGATGGGGTCTTCGTCGCCGAACAGTTCGCGCGCCACCACCTGGCCGATCACTGCCACCCGCGCGCCACTGCGCACGTCGGCGTCGCTGAAGAAACCGCCCGCCGCCATCGGCCAGTCGCGCACCACGGCGTAGTCCGGCGTGGTGCCAAAGACCGAGGTGCTCCAGTTGACGCCGCCGTAGATCAGCTGCGCGCTGCCGGGCGACACCGGCGCCGCCGCCACGAGATCCTTGAGATCGCGGATGGCGTCGGCATCGTCGAAGGTGAGCGAGGGCGCATTGCCCGTCGCCACGCGCGCGCCACCGGTCGTGGTGGCGCCCGACATGATGATGAAGAGATTGCTGCCCATCGACTCGATCGCGCTGCGCACCATCGCCTGCGCACCCTGGCCGATCGCCAGCATGAGGATGACCGCCGCCACGCCGATGACCATGCCGAGCATGGTGAGGAAGCTGCGCATGCGGTGGGTGGCGAGCGCGTGCCAGGCGGTTTCGAACAGGCTGGTGAAAATCATGCGGTGGCCTCTGCCTGCGCCACGTCCTCGACCACCCGGCCGTCCTGAAAGCGGATGCGCCGCCGCGCATAGGCAGCGATGTCGGCTTCGTGGGTGACCAGCACCAGCGTGATGCCCTCCTCGCGGTTGAGCTGGCTGAAAAAGCCCATCACCTGACGGCTGGTTTCGCTGTCGAGGTTGCCGGTCGGCTCGTCGGCAAAAATGATGCGCGGACGGCTGGCCAGTGCGCGCGCAATCGCCACCCGCTGCTGCTGCCCGCCCGACAGCTGCAGCGGCGTGTGGTGCGAACGCTCGCCCAGCCCCACCCGGTCGAGCGTGGCCTGCGCCTGCCGCCGCCGCGCCTCGCGCCCCATGCCGGCATACATCAGCGGCAGCGCGACGTTGTCGAGCGCAGTGAGCTTGGGCAGCAGGTTGAAGCCCTGAAACACGAAGCCGATTTCACGGTTGCGCAGCGCAGCCAACTGGTCCGACGACAAGCGGCTGACATCCCGCCCGTCGAGGTGGTAGCTGCCGCGAGTGGGGCGATCAAGGCAGCCGAGCAGATTCATGAAGGTGCTTTTACCCGAGCCCGACGCGCCCATGATGGCGACGAACTCGCCCGCGGCGATGCTGAGACTCACCCCGCGCAGCGCCTGGAACACGCCGCCCCCGGTGGGGTAATCCTTTTCGAGATTCACCACCTCGATCAGGGGCTTACCCGGTGTCGCCATCAGAACAGGCGCCCGCGCGGCATGCTGCTGTCGTTGTCCTTTTTCACCGTCAGGTCGGCCACGATCACCGCGTCGCCCGGCTTCAGTTCGCCCGTGGCGATTTCGGTGTACGCCTTGTCGCTGATCCCGGTCTTGACCGCCACCCGCACCGGTTTGCCATCGACCAGCACGTGCACCGCCGCACCGCGCGGCTTGCTGCCGCCCTCTGAAGACGGGTCGGCCTGCGGCCGAAAACGCAGCGCTGCCGTCGGCACCCGCAGCACGTTCGGGCGGGTTTCAACCAGCACCCGCAGATTGGCGGTCATCCCCGGCATCAGGGCCAGATCGGGATTGGCGACATCGACCACCACATTGTAGGTGACGACGTTCTGCTCGGTCTTGGCGTTCAGCCGTACCTGCCGCACCGCGCCGCGGTATTCGGCGTCCGGAAATGCATCGACCAGGAACTTGACCGGCTGTCCCACCTTGACCAGCCCGATGTCGGCTTCCGACACCGTGGAATCGATCTGCATCTGCGTCAGGTCCTTGCCGATCTGGAACAGCGTCGGGGTCTGGAAGCTCGCCGCCACGGTCTGGCCGACGTCGACCTGACGGTTGATCACGGTGCCGTCGACCGGCGAACGGATCACCGTAAAGCCGAGATTGGTCTGGTCGCGCGTCACCTGCGCGCGCGCCACCCGCACCTGCGCCATGGCCTGCTCGCGCGCCGCCTGCGTCTGGTCGAGTTCCTGGCGCGACACGTATTCCTGTTTGAACAGCGTCTGCATGCGCGCGGCGGTGGCCTCGGCCAGGGCCAACTGCGCCTGCGCGTTGGCGAGGTTGGCACTGCTCTGTGCCAGCGCAGCCTGGAATAGCGCGGGATCGAGTTCGGCCAGCACCTGCCCCGCCTTCACCTGCTGGTTGAAATCTGCCTCGATGCGCCGCACCGTACCCGACACCTGGGTGCCCACGTTGACCAGGGTGACCGGGTTGAGCGTGCCATTGGCCGACACCTGGGCGCTGATATCGCCGCGATCCACCGCCACGGTCCGGTATTGCGGCTCGGCCGCCTTGTCGCGGCTGCTCCACCACCAGGCCGCTGCAGCGGCCACGACGACCAGCGTTGCGACGATTACCCACTTTTTCATCGGATACCTTCCTGCCAGGCCGGTTCCATCCAGTCCCAGCTCAATTCCCCAATAGCCTGCGCCAGTTCGGCGCGCGCCACCCGCAGACCCAGCCGGGTCTGCAGCTGGCCCTGGCGCGCCTGTGCCAGATTCGCCTGCGCAGTCAGCACGTCGAGCAGGATGCCGAGCCCCGCCTGATAACGTCCGAGCGCCAGTCTTTCTGCCGCTGCCGCGCTTTCCACCAGATCTGCGCTGCGGCGATCCGCCTCGGTTTCGCTCTGCAGACGGTAATACGCGCGCCACACCTCGAGCGCCACTTGATTGGCCACGCGGTCACGCTCGACCCGCGCCAGGTCGGCCTGGGTTTGCGCAGCGGCAATCTCGTAGGTGCTGCGATAGCCGGTGAACAGCGGAATGGTCAGATTCACGCCCAGACTGGAACTGTTGGCAGCCTGGCTGCCGCTATCCTGCCGGCCGCTACCGAAAAAAGCCGATAGCCTCGGTTTGCCCGCCGCATCGGCGCTGCGCACCCCGGCCTCGCGCGCCAGCACTGTGGCTTCGGCAGCGCGAAATTCGGCCCGGCGGTTGCGCGCAGCGTCGATCAGCGCGTCCACCGCGCGACTGGGATCGAGCGTCTGACTGAAGGCGGCCTCATCCTCCGCCAGCATCCAGGATGTCTGGCTGACGTCGCCCATCAAGGCCGCCAGTTCCCCCCTGAGCCGCGCGGCCTCGCCTTCGGCACGAATACGCTCGATCTCGCGCTGGATATAAACCGTTTTCGCCTGCAGCCGGTCGACCGGAATCCCCGTTCCCGCCTCCACCCGCGCCGATGCCGCTTTAAACGCCTCGAGCGCGGACGCTTCCGTCTCGCGCGCAGCCACCACAGCGCCCTGGGCGGTCAGCAGGCTGAAATAGGCGGTGACGGTTTGCAGGTAGAGCACGCGCACGCTGGCATCGTGGCTGGCGCGCGCGGCGGCCAGCAAGGCTTCGGCGGCGTCGCGGCGGGCCGTGCGCCCGCCAAAGTCATACAGCAGGTATTGCGCATCCAGACCGAGTTGCCAGGCCGTGCGGTCGGTCGTCAGCAGATCGTCGCCGTTACGCCCCAGGCGGGCGCTGAGCGAAATTTCGGGCAGATAGGCGCTTTGCGCCTGGCCCAGTTCGGCGGCGCGCAGCCGCGCCGTGAGCCAGGCGCTGCGGGTGGCGGGATTGGCGCACAGCGCGCGCTCAACCGCGCGCGCCAGCGTGAGCACCCCGGCAACGGCCGTCGCCTCGCAGGCCGCCTCGGGGCGCAGCTCGGCCGCCGGCGACGGCAGCGTGCGCGTCAGTACCCTAAAAGGATCCGCAGCCGAAGCCGCACTGCTGAACAGCATCACCAGCAGCAAAGAGAGGCGAATATTCAAAATCGGGGAAGGCTTCAGGGGTTGAAGTGCGGTATATAGAATTGCAGTGTATCGGTTCGGTTCCCGCTTGCGGGAGCAAAACATTGTTATGGCGCCATGCGTGGCGCCGACTTCTCCTTGATCGAAGCCCGCCCCATGCCCGAATTACCCGAAGTCGAAACCACCCGCCTGGGCCTGCTGCCGCGCCTGCAGGGCCGCGCGCTCAAGCGCATTGTGGTACGCGATCCTCGCCTGCGCTGGCCGGTGCCGGACGACCTGGAAACAAGGCTGGCGGGGCAGACGCTCACGGGACTCACCCGGCGCGGCAAATACCTGCTGTTCGACTTTGGCGCGGCCACGCAGATCGTGCACCTGGGCATGTCGGGCAGCCTGCGCTTTGTCGAGCCCGATGAGCCCGCCGCCCTGCACGACCATGTCGACTGGCTGTTCGACAACGGCATCACGCTGCGGCTGCGTGACCCGCGCCGCTTCGGCGCGGTGTTGTGGACCGACGACGTGGCGCGGCATCCGCTGCTGGCGCATCTGGGGCCGGAGCCGCTGACGCCGGCATTTGACGCTGCCTATCTGCATGCGCAGTGCCAGCGCCGCAACGCCGCCATCAAGCAGGTCATCATGGATGGGCAGGTGGTGGTCGGTGTCGGCAACATCTATGCTTCCGAGTCGCTGTTTCATGCCGGCATCCGCCCCGCCACCGCCGCGCGCCGCCTCAGTCGCCCGGCCTGTGCCCGGCTGGTGGCGGCGATCCAGCAGGTGCTGACGGCGGCGATTGCCGCCGGCGGCAGCTCGCTGCGCGATTATGTCCACAGCAGCGGCGAGTTGGGCTATTTCCAGCTGCAGACGCGGGTCTACGATCGTGAGGGCCTGCCGTGCAAAACCTGCGCCACGTCGATCCGTCGCATCGTGCAGGGCCAGCGCGCGAGTTTTTACTGTCCGGGCTGCCAGCGCTGAACCTGACTGTGCTGAATCAAGTTTGTCATTAACATGTCGTTAAATGACGATGCCTTACCTGGTGGATCCCCCGATGAAACCCACGACCCTGGTTGACGAATTCGAGCATTACAGTGCCTGGCGCGACGCCGTTTACGTCCGCGTCGAGGTGCTGCGCGACTGGCTCAACACGCAGGAACTGGGCGATGCCGAATCCGATTTGCGCCTCAACCAGTTGCTGGGCCGCCTGCAGGAAGACACGCTGAACGTGGCTTTCGTCGCCGAGTTTTCACGCGGCAAATCCGAACTGATCAACGCGATTTTCTTTTCGGACTACCGGCAGCGCGTGCTGCCGTCCTCTGCCGGGCGCACCACCATGTGCCCCACCGAGTTGTACTACACCCCCACCCGGCGCCCCTCGCTGCGCCTGCTGCCGATCGACACCAAATCCCGCGAAGGCAGCATTGCCGACTTCAAGCGCGATCCCGATGCCTGGAGCGAATTCCCGCTCAACCTCGATTCTGCCGAGGAGATGAGCGCAACCTTGATGCGCCTGGCCGATACCGTCCAGGTCGACGCGGTTATTGCCGAAGCCTACGGCCTGATCAATCCTGACGACGAGGAAACCGCGCGCAGCCTGGCGCGCGACGGCAGCATCGCGATTCCGCGCTGGCGCCACGCGCTGATCAATTTTCCGCATCCGCTGCTGAAGCAGGGCCTGGTCATTCTCGACACCCCGGGACTGAATGCCATCGGCACCGAACCGGAACTGACGCTCAACATGCTGCCCAGCGCCCATGCGGTGCTGTTCCTGCTGGCCGCCGACACCGGCGTCACCAAGTCCGACATCGAAATCTGGCGTCAGTACATCGCGCCGGTGCAGGGCGCCAGCCGCGCGCGGCTGGTGGTGCTGAACAAGATCGATGGGCTGTGGGATGAACTCAGGACAGCGGCCGAAATCGACGCCGAAATCGCCAAGCAGGTCGCCAGCAGCGCGGCATTGCTCGACCTGCCCGCCAGCCAGGTCTACCCGGTGTCGGCGCAAAAAGCGCTCGTTGCCAAGGTGCGCAACGACCCCGCCCTGCTGGCGAAAAGCCGCCTGCCCGAACTGGAAGCCGCGCTGACGCAGGAACTCATTCCCTGCAAGCAGGCGCTGGTGAGCGAATCCACCCAGGCCAGCGTGGAAGACGTGGTGGTCAACACCACCGAACTGCTGGAAACCCGGCTCGCCAACATCCAGGATCAGGTCGACGAACTGCAGGGGCTGCGCGGCAAGAACCGCGACGTGATCCAGCACATGATGGTCAAGGCCAACGAGGACAAACAGCAGTTCGAACGGGGCCTGCAGCAGTTCAATGCGCTACGCAGCGTATTCGCCTCACAGGTCGATACGCTGCGCCGGCAACTCGGCATGCAGGCACTGCGCGACGAGGTGCGCCAGACGCGGCTGGCAATGGAAAAAAGCCATTTCAGTACGGGCCTGCGCGAGGCGATGGGACGTTTCTTCCGTCAGGTGGATGGCAACCTCAAGGCTTCGGCGGAATCCATCCAGGAAATCCGCGCCATGATGACGGCGATGTACCAGAAATTCAGCGACGAGCATGGGCTGGCGGCGGTCAACCCGCCGGATCACAGCCTGCGCAAATACCGCAAGGAAATGGCGCGGCTGGAAGGCATTTTCGAGGAACGCTTCAACACCATTTTCAAGATGCTGACGCTGGGTCAGCACCAGCTGACCGCACGGTTTTTTGAAACGCTGGCCAGCAAGGTGGTGCAGGTGTTCGAACTCGCCAACAGCGAGACCGAAGCCTGGCTGAAGGCCTTGATCGCGCCGATGGATACCCAGGTGCGCGAGCACAAAATCCAGCTCAAGCGTCGGCTGGAAAGCGTCAGCCGCATTCACGCCGCGACCGAAACGCTGGACGAACGGATTGCCGAGCTCGAAACCTCAATGGGAACGGTGAGCGATCAAATGGACCAGCTGGCGCGCATCAACACGCGCATCGTGGATGCGCTGTCCGACAATCTGGACGGGGCACGACTGGCCAAAACCGCCTGAATTACTTGCCGGCAGTCAGGCGCAGGAATTTTTCCTGCAGTTGTTCGCGGGTTTCCGGGTAGTCCGGATTGAACGGAATGCAGTCGACCGGGCACACCTCCACGCACTGCGGCGTGTCGAAGTGGCCGACGCATTCAGTGCACTTGTTGGGGTCGATGATGTAAATCTCGTCGCCCTGGGAAATGGCTTCGTTGGGGCATTCGGGCAGGCAGACGTCGCAATTGATGCATTCGTCCGTGATCATCAAGGCCATGGGGCTCTCCGGGTCATATCAGTTTTTAATTATTTTCTCATTTAATCGCTGCGCCACCAATGGGTGGACAAAGGGCGTCACGTTGCCGCCCAGCTGCGCGATTTCGCGGATCATGCTGGCGGAAATGAACATGTATTGATCCGATGGCGTGAGGAACAGGGTTTCGATGTCGGGCCTGAGGTTGCGGTTCATTCCCGCCAGCTGGAATTCGTATTCGAAGTCGGACGCCGCACGCAGCCCCCGCAACACGGCGATCGCGCCCTGCTCGGCGACAAAGTCGATCAGCAGGCCGGAGAAGCCTTCCACCCGCACCTTCGGCACGTCGGCCAGCACGTCGCGCGTCATCGCCACCCGCTCCTCCATGCTGAAAAAAGGCTGTTTGTTGCGCGATTCGGCCACCGCGACGATGACATGATCAAACAGCCGCACCGCGCGCCGCACCAGATCTTCGTGGCCGCGCGTGATGGGGTCGAAGGTGCCGGGATAGACTGCGGTTAGCATCTTTTAATTATTCCTTGATCAGCAGCGCAAAATGCGAGCGCCCCGCGCGCCCGCTGCGGTGAATGATAAACCCCGGCGGCGCGATCACCTTCGTTCCCTGTTCGACATAGGCCTGGCCGCCGGATTTCAGATGGCGCGCCAGGTCGGTGAGCACCGTCGCGGCCAGTTCGCTGTCGAACGGCGGATCGACAAAGATCAGGTCGAAAGTCTCGCGGCTGTTCGCCAGCCAGGCCAGCGCGTCGGCACGCAGACTGTCGACCTGGTTTGCCCCGAGCACGGCACGGTTTTTTTCAAGCGCGTCGAGCGCGGCGCGGTCGCGTTCGATCATGACGACCCGACCGGCGCCGCGCGAGGCGGCTTCGAAACCGAGCGCGCCGCTGCCAGCAAACAGGTCCAGGCAGACCCAGCCCGGCAGGTCCTGTCCCAGCCAGTTGAACAGCGTCTCGCGCACGCGGTCGGGCGTGGGGCGCATGCCGGCACTATCGGGGAAATTCAGCAGCCGGCGGCGGTATTGCCCACCGATGATGCGCACGCAATTGGCCGCGCCGTGGGCTCGTTGCGGCGACGCGCGCTTAGCGAGCACGGCCTGCGCCCACCACCACGGTCACCAGTTTGTCGGGGTCAATACGGCGGGCAAACGCCTGTTTCACCGCCGCCACATCCACCGCGCTAACCCGGTCGACCCAGGTATCCAGGTAATCCAGCGGCAATTTGTAAAAACCGATCACCGACAGGTAATCGAGAATTTTCTTGTTGCTGTCGATGCGCAGCGGAAACCCGCCGGTGAGGTTGGCCTGGGCCTGGGTGAGCTCGGCCTCAGAGGGACCGTCGGCGATGAACTGCCGCAGGGTTGCCTGCGCCACCTTGAGGGCGTCGTCGGTCTGCTCCAGCTTGGTCTGCAGGCCCAACTGGAACGGCCCGGCCTCCATCATCGGCAGAAAATAGCTGTAGGCGCTGTAGGCGTAGCCACGCTTGTCGCGCACCTCGCGCATCAACTGCGAATCGAAGCCGCCGCCGCCCAGCACATAGTTGCCGACAAACAGTGGAAAGAAATCGGGATCGTTGCGCGCCATCCCCACCACCCCCACCAGCACATGACTTTGCGTCGAGGGATGGGCGATGCGCGTATCGGAGGCCGCTGCCGGGACAGGCTTCGGCAACGCCGGCACCGCCGCCGTCCGGGACAAACCGTCTGTCAGACGGACAGCGATGGCTTCGGCTTCGGCGCGCGTGACGTCGCCCATCAGTGAAATCACCACGTTGGGCACGCTGTAATGCGTGCGATAAAACGCCTGCAGGTCACCCCGCGTCAGCTGCGCGATGGCAGTGGGGTCGCCCGCTTCATCGTGTGCGTAGGAATGCGTGCCATACAGCGCGCGGTAAAACGCCTTACTGGCGACATCGCCCGGGTCGGCTTCGGCCTCGCGTATCGATGAGATCAGGCGCTGTTTTTCGCGCTTGACCACCGCCTGAGGAAAATCGGGGCGCTGCAGCACGCGCGCAAGGAGTTCCAGCGCCTTGTCCTTTTCGCCTGCAGACGACAGGGTGCGCAGCGTCACGCCGGCGCGGTCGCGGTCGAAATGGCCCGACAGCACCGCACCCACATCGGCCAGGCGGTGGGCGATGGCGGAGTCGGAGAGGCCGCCTGCGCCCTGATCGAGCAGGCCATGGGTCAATTGGGCGAGGCCCGCCTTGGCAGCGGGATCACGCGCACTGCCGGCAGGAAAATCCACCGCGATGTCGAGCATCGGCAGCTCGTGGCTTTCGACAAAGAGCACCCGCGCGCCCTGCGGCGTTTGCCAGTGCTGGATGGCCAGCGCGGCCTGTGCCGACAGCGGCAAGCCCAGCAACAGGGCAATAAAGAAGGTCTTAATTGGCATGGCGCACTCCTGGCACGTTGGCGCGGCGGGGTTGCGCATTCAGGGCTTGCGGCTCGAGCTCGGCCACGCTCAGCCGGTCGTCCCGCAGCCATTGCTGCGCAGCGGCCTGCACCTCTTTGGCGGTCACCGCACGCAACTTGTCGACCCGGCGCGCCAGCGCTTCGGGCGGCAGCCCGGCGGTCGCGTATTCGCCCAGTTGCATGGCCTGATAAAACAGCGAATCGCGCTGGTAGACATCGGCCGCGATGACTTGCGCCTTGACCCGCGCCAGTTCCGCTTCGCTGATGCCGTCGCGCTGGACACGTGCCACTTCCGAACGGATCGCCTGCTCCAGCGCGGCCACCGATTTGCCCCGCGCGGGGGTCGCGTCGATCATGAACAGGCCCGGCCCGCGCGCAACGGCGTCGTAACCCGCGCTCGCGTTCACCGCAATCTGCTGCGTTTTGACCAACGTTTTTTGCAGCCGCGCCGAGTCGTTGCCGGAGAGCACACCGGCCAGAATCTGCAGCGCGTAAGGCGCGGTGTCCTTCTGCCAGTCCTTCAGCGTGGGCGCATGCCAGGCCATCAGCAGATAGGGCACTTGAGCGGGCGCTTTCACCACGATGCGCTTCGCGCCGACCTGCGCGGGCTCATCCTGCGGCTTGCGTTCCGGCAGCGCGCGCGCGGGCAGCGCACCGAAAGTCCGTTTGGCCAGCGCGATCACCGCGTCGGCCTCCACATCGCCCGCCACCACCAGGGTGGCGTTGTTGGGCGCATACCAGCGCGCATACCAGTCGCGCGCATCCTGCCCGGTCATGTGCTGCAGATCGTCCATCCAGCCGATGATGGGGCGCCGGTAGGGGTGCGCCTGGTAAGCCGTCGACATCAGGCGCTCGTACAGCACCGATTGCGACTGGTCGTCGGTGCGCAGCCGGCGCTCTTCCATCACCACCTGGATTTCCTTGGCGAACAGCTCGTCACTGATGACGAGATTGGCCATGCGGTCGGCCTCCAGCTGCATCGACAACTCCAGCCGGTCTTTCTGCATCTGCTGGAAATAGGCCGTGTAGTCGCGGCTGGTGAACGCATTCTCGCGCCCGCCCGCGGCGGCGATGCGCTTGGAGAATTCGCCCGGCGGCACATTCTGCGTGCCCTTGAACATCATGTGCTCGAGCACGTGCGCCACCCCGGTGGTGCCGTTGAATTCGTCCATCGAGCCGGCGCGGTACCACACCTGCGACACCATCACCGGCGCGCGGCGATCCTCGTGCACGATCACCCGCATGCCATTGTCCAGCGTGACATCCGTCACCGCCGCCTGTGCACTGCCCACCAGCAGCGCCAAACCGATTGCCCATAGGCTACGCATGTAGTTCACCTCTGATTGAATGAGCCCTAAAGGACACCGATCCACTCCGGGCTGAAGCCCGTGTGGAGTCGACTGCCTGAATGATAAGATACAGCGTCCGTCAAACAGCTGTGCTGACTGCCTTTATCCGTGTTTAGTTTCTTCAAGCCCAAACCATCCGCCGCTGAACCGGCCACGCCTGACGCGCAGACCGACGCCGTCGCCCCTCAGCCGGTCGAGCCTCGTCCGGGCTGGGCGCAACGGCTGAAGCAGGGACTCGCCAAAACCCGCGACAAGCTCGGCGGCCAACTGTCGAGCCTGTTCGGTGTCGGACGCAAGATCGATGCCGAACTGTTCGATGAGCTTGAAACCATCCTCCTCACCGCCGACGTCGGCGTCGATGCCACCCAGTCGCTGCTCGACACCCTGCAGAAAAAGGTGCGGCGCGAGGGGCTGACCGAGGCGTCCGACCTGCAGGCCGCGTTGAAGCAGGCGCTGGTCGACCTGCTGACGCCGCTGCAGGCGCCGCTCGACGTCACCGCGCACAAGCCCTTCATTCTCATGCTGGCCGGTGTCAATGGCGCGGGCAAGACCACCACCATCGGCAAGCTCGCCAAGCTGTATCAGGCGCAGGGCCTGTCGGTGCTGCTGGCGGCCGGCGACAC
>DATMWS010000056.1:0-57739 GCA_035562135.1 Thiobacillus sp.
GTGCGGGTTGCCGTCAGCGGCGCGCTGGTGGGGCGCAGGGCGGGCGGGGGCGCCGCCTGCCGGGCCAGGCGGCGAATGCCGGCGGGATCTGCCGCCCAGCGCCCCGAGAGATGGGTCAACAGTTTGCGGAAATCGTCCGGCGGCGCATACAGCACGCCAAACGCCGGGTAGCCTTCGGGGGTGACAAAGGCATTCAGCGGCCAGCCCGCTACGCCGTTGAGCCGTGCCGAGAATGTTTGCAGGGCATCATCCAGGCCGCTGTTGAGTTCGCGATCAACCTTGACCGGGATGAAATCGCGGTTGAGCAGCGCGGCAATCTGCGCGTTCTTGTAGCTTTCGCGCTGCATGACGTGACACCAGTGGCAGGCGAAGTAGCCCACCGAAACGAACAGCAGCTTGTTTTCGCGTTTGGCGCGGGCGAGGGTGTCGGCATTCCATTCCTGCCAGGCCACCGGATCGCTGCCATGCAGCGCCAGATAGGGCGAGGGATGGTCTACAAGACGATTGACCGGGTCGGCTGCCCCTGCCGCAGCGGGCAGCAGCAGAATCAGCAGCAGGGTGGTGAATGCTATCGCGCGTTCAAACCCGGACATAGGTCCAGCCTTGCTGGAGCCGGGTGACGATTTCGCCGATGGCGGTCGGCGCAGTCCGGGTGGCGGGCAGCAGGATGACCTTTTCACCGTCGTTCGTGAAACGGGCGATGGACTGGCTGCACGCCACCCAATGCAGGTTGGCGTGGCGCTGCGTCATGCGCGCCATGCGCGACGCATGGGGGCTGACCCCTGCGCGCAGCAGATCGATGCCGCGGCTATTGGCGATGATTTCAAGCTGCATCGCCCGGCCTTGCCGCTCTGCCTCGTCGAGCAGATGCTCGGCTTGGTCCAGCACAGACAGCATCTTGTCGGGCGCGGCGCTGTCGAGGTGCAGCATGAGCCGATTGGGGTCGGCCTCGCGCGTCAGGCTGACCGTCTGAAAACCGCCCTGGACGGCCACCGGAATGGTTGCCACCGCTTGCGGTTCCAGGCCACGCAAGGCCCAGCCGCCGCTCAATCCCGCAACCAGGACGAGACAACCGTAAGCGCAGCGCTGCATGAACTGGCGCCGGGGGGCAGTGCGCAGCTCCCGGCCAGCGGCAACCGGCGGTTCGGCATAGGCCAGCCGCACCATGCTCTGCAGGGTGCGCAACGAGCAGACACGCTGCGCCAGTTCCTTGTCGTCGCGTATCCGCGCGATGAGCGTTTCACTCTCGGTCACGTCGAGTTCGCCATCGACAAAGGCATGCAGGGATTCGTCCGAAACGACGGGGTTCATTTCACGCTCCTCAGCAAGGTCCGGACCGCAGGCTGCTGCGTCGCCGGATCCAGCAAATTCTTCAGGCTTGCGCGCGCGCGCGACAGACGGCTCATCACAGTACCGACCGGGATATTCAATATCCCGGCCACTTCGGCATAGCCAAAGCCTTCCAGATCGACCAGCGTCAGCACCTGGCGCTGTCCCAGTGGCAGACGCGCCACTGCCGCCCGCACGCAGGCGATCACCTGCTCACGGTTGCAGCACGCATCGGGAGTATCCGCGCCGGATTCGAGTTCATCCTGCCAGTCCTCGACATCGTCGAAGTCGCGCCGGCCGCGCAGGTGATCGAGCCAGCAGTGATTCATGATCGCCACCATCCAGGCCTTCAGCGCGGCCTCGTCGCGCAGCTGGGAACGCCGCGCCCAGGCCTTGGACAGGGTTTCCTGCACCAGATCGTCGGCCAGCGCGGCGTCGTGGCACCAGGCATAGGCGATGCGGTAGAGCACCGGGCGCTGCGACTCGATGCCGGGACGAAACGGGCCAAACAGTAAGCGGCTGATCATGTTCATGTGGGTATGACGCGGAAAGTAGTTCATTTATTCCAGAAAAATTCACCTGTCGGAATGGAATAAGCGTGCCATTCCCCGCGTCTACCCTGTAGGCTTCGATAAAGCCAGTTTATCCATTATCAATCAGGAGACTCATCATGACACGCACCCTCACCCCTCTGTTTGCCGCCTTGCTGCTGGCGACCGCCCCCATGGCCCACGCCGCCCCGATGGCCGATGCCAAGGCAAAGGCGTCTGCACCAGCCGCCGCCCCGGCTGTGGTCCAGGAAAAAGTGGTTTACCACATCAATGACGCGTCGGTTGCCCGTGTCGCCCTGCGCAACGTCCAGAACCACATCACTGCCAGCCCCGACGCCAAGATCGTGGTGGTCACCCATGGCAAGGGCATTGATTTCCTGCTCAACGACGCCAAGGATGACAAAGGCGAAGCCTACCTGACCCAGGTGGCCGGCCTCAAGGAAAAGGGGGTCGATTTCCGCGTCTGCCAAAACACCCTGAAAAGTCGCAAGCTTGAGGACAGCGCTGTGATTGTGGACGCCTCCATCGTGCCGTCCGGCGTGGCTGAGATCGGAAAACTGCAGGCCAAAGAGGGCTACGTCTACCTGAAGCCCTAAAGGACTCCGATCCACTACGCGCTAAAGCACGTGTGGAGTCGTATGCCCTAAAGGACTCCGATCCACTACGCGCTAAAGCACGTGTGGAGTCGTATGCCCTAAAGGACTCCGATCCACTACGTGCTAAAAGGCGTGGAATCGTATGCCCTGAATCGAAATTCTTGTAGTGCATCATGCCGACCCTGATAGTGGGTCGGTATTTTTATACCCCCGGGAGGAGAACACATGAAACAAAAAATACTTGTGGCGCTACTGATCGCCGCCTTGCCCGTGAGCGCGCATGCCGCCAACTGGCTTCAATTACAGGGCACCGAACCCGCTGACAGCGGTTACTTCAAGCTGTTCGGCTTTCTGCAGCCGAGTTATACCTATATCGATGCCGACCCGATTCAGGGACTGGCTGGTGCTGCCGCGCCTTTCAATGGCCAGTTCACCCTGCCCAACCGCGTGGGTCCCGAGAATGAAGCCAACCACGAACTCCATTTCTTCCGCGCCCGCCTGGGTGTGCGCGGCAATATCCTGCCCGGAAAAATCAATTATTTCCTGCTTGCCGAGGCAGGCAAAAATGCGATCACCTCGCAGCGCGATCTGATGATGACCGACGCCTCGGTCACCTTCAATTACATCCCCGGTGCGCGTATTCGCGCGGGCCTGTTCAAGCTCCCCACCAGCGAGGAAGCACTGGTGGCGGTGCACACCTCTTATCCCTACATCTATTTCAGCAACGCCGCCACCAATCTGCTGGTCGAAAATCAGGTCAAATCGACGGGCGCAGTGAGCTTGACGGGGGCGTCGAACGGCGCCACCGTCAGCGCCGGCTCCGGTTTCCGCGACTGGGGGGTGCAGGTCTTCGACTGGTTCAACAAGGGGCCGTGGGAGTTTTCCTATGCGCTGATGGTCTCCAACGGCAACGAAATCGAGGAGTTCTCCGACGACGACGGCAACAAGGACATCACCGGCCGTCTGCAGGCGTCCTACGTGTTTGACAAGAGCAAAGGCCCCAATCGCGAGGATGCCTCGGTCTGGATCTGGCACCAAAACGGCGAGCGCGAATTTGGCGGGCAGGACTTCGACCGCATTCGCGAAGGCATCGGTGCGCGTTATCAGAAAGGCCCGTGGCGTGCCACTGCGGAATTCCTGCGTGGTGACGGCATGATCGTCGCCGGCCCCAATCCGCCCTTTCCCGGGCAGCCCACACAAATCGGCGTCAACGAAAAGGCTGACGGCTGGTATCTCGAGGGCGGCTGGCGCTTTCACAAGGACTGGGAAGTCGACCTGCGCCACGACGTGTACAACCGCATGACCGAAGCCGCTGCGCTGGAGCGCCAGTTCACCAGCACCACGCTGGGCGCGAACTGGTATTTTTACAAGAACACGCGGCTGACGTTGAACTACGAGTGGCGCGACCTCGATGTGCCCAACCCCCTGGCTATTCCCGCCGGCGCGCAGCGCAACAACGCGCAGCTGATTGCCGACAATCTGGGCGACCGCGCCAGCCTGCAGCTGACCTGGTTCTTCTGACCCACATCGAAGGACACTTCCTGAAGCGGCCATCCGGCCGCTTTTTTTATGCGCTGCGGATGAAGTGCTCGCGGTAATACTTCAGTTCTTCGATGGACTCGTAGATATCGGCCAGCGCCTCGTGCTTGTTGGACTTTTTGAACGCCTCGGAAAGCCCGGGCCGCCAGCGCTTGGCCAGTTCCTTCAGGGTGCTGACGTCGAGGTTGCGGTAGTGGAAGAACGCTTCCAGCTGCGGCATGCAGCGCGCCATGAAGCGACGGTCCTGACAGATCGAGTTGCCGCACATCGGCGAGGTCCTGGCCGGCACATGCTGTTTCACGAATTCCAGCATCTGCGCCTCGGCCTCGGCTTCGTTCAGCTGCGAGGCCTTGACGCGATCGATCAGCCCCGATTTGCCATGCGTGCCCTTGTTCCAGCTGTCCATCGCATTCATCACCTCGTCGGGCTGATGCACCACCAGCACCGGACCCTCGGCCACGGTGTTGAGGTCAGCATCGGTGACAACGATGGCGAGTTCAATGATGCAGTCGGTGTCGGGCGACAGGCCGGTCATTTCCATGTCCAGCCAGAGCAGATGTGTGGGATTCAGGGCCATATCAGCGTTCCTTCAAAAACAGGCCGCCATTCTCGCACACGACGCGTCCGGTGCTGGCGCAATTGCAGCCCTGTGACGATAATGCGCAAATAGCCCCGAGTGGAGTCCCATCATGAAAATCCTGACCATTTTGTTCTGTGGCGCGCTGCTGGCCAGCGGCGCCCACGCCGCGCCGTTTGCCAAGGGCGACCCCAAGACCGGAAAAGGCCTGCACGACAAGGCCTGCATCAACTGCCACACCAGCATGTTCGGCGGCGACGGCAGCAAGATCTACGCGCGCGCCGACCGCAAGACCAAAACCGCGCAGCAGCTGGCTGCCCGCATCTCCGGCTGCAACGCCAACACCGGTGCCGGCTGGTTCCCGGAAGACGAGGCGCATGTCGCCGCCTACCTCAACCAGCAGTATTACAAATTCAAGTAAGGACATCCCATGACCACCATTGTTGAAGAACTCGTCCGCAAGAAGTGCGCGCCCTGCGAAGGCGGCGTCGCCCCGCTGACCGATGCGCAGATTGGGCCGCTGCTGAAGGGGCTGTCCGGCTGGCAGCGCGACGGCGAAAAGATCGCCAAGGAATTCAAGTTCAAGGACCACTACCAGACCCAGGCCTTTACCAACGCCGTGATGTGGGTATCGCACCGCGAAGATCACCATCCCTACCTGCTGGTGGGCTACAACACCTGCCGCGTGGAATACTGGACGCACGCGATTGGCGGGCTTTCCGAGAACGATTTCATCTGCGCCGCCAAGGTCGACATGCTGTTTGACATCTGATCCTGTGACCGTCCTGACCGGCCAGGTCGTCGCCGCATTCAGCCGCCGTTTCATCGTCGCGACCGCCGACGGCAAGCTGCCGTGTCAGGTCAAGGGACGCCACCTGCGCGTGGTGTGCGGCGACCGGGTCGAAGTCCGGCGCGACGGCGACGCGGGGGTGATCGAGGCGGTGCTGCCGCGCGCCAACCTGCTGTACCGCTCCGACGCCTTCAAATCCAAGGCCATTGCCGCCAACGTCACCCAGCTTGCCGTGGTGGTGGCGGCGCGGCCGAGTTTTTCGATGGAACTGGTGCAGCGCTGCGTCCTCGCCGCCGAAGACCAGGGCCTCGCCAGCCTGCTCATCCTCAACAAGGCCGACCTGCCGGAAACCCCGGATGCACGCGAACGCCTGAATCTGCTCACCCGCATCGGCTATCCGCTCGTCATGCTGTCGGCGCTGACCGATGTGGCGCCGCTGCGTCCGGCCCTGCACGGTCACACCACGCTGCTGATCGGGCAGTCCGGCATGGGCAAATCCACGCTGATCAACGCGCTGTTTCCGGGCGCCGACGTGGTAACTGCCGAGTATTCCGAGGCGCTCGACAGCGGGCGCCACACCACCACCCACACCCGCCTGCACCGGCTGGATGCCGACTCGGCGGTGATCGACTCCCCTGGCCTGCAGGAATTCGCCCTGCAGCACCTGGACGCCGGCGCCCTGGCGCACGCCTTCGTCGAGTTCCGCCCGTTTCTGGGTCAGTGCCGTTTCCGCGACTGCATGCACGAGACCGAGCCAGGTTGCCGCCTCCAGGAAGCAGTGGCGGCGGGCGAAATCGACCCGGCACGGCTCAAGCTGTTCCAGACCCTGCGCCGCCTGCAGCAAAACGCCGCCCAGCGGCTATAAAACCAACTGGTTCACACCACGAGGAGAGCGGCCATGAAATCAATTCTGGTTGCGTTAATGGGGCTATGTCTGGGATTGACCATACCAGTACAGGCCGCGGGAAAATGGGTAACGACGCCCTACGCACCGGCCAGGGTCATGTTCGAGTTTTATCTGGACGACCCGCAGAAAATCGGCAGTGCGCTCTTCTGGGTGCGCTCGCTGATGAATCCCCTGCAGGCAGCGCCCTACAACTATTCTCCTGAAGACATGAAAATCGTTGTGGTGATCCACGGCACCGAAATCGTCACGGTAGCGAAAAAGAACGAGGCAAAATACCAGGAAGCGGTCGACCGCATGCGTTACTACGCCGACCTGGGGGTGTCGTTCAAGGTGTGCGGGCAGGCGGCCGAGGATTACGGCTACGCGTTGAAAGACTTCCAGGATTTCATCGAGGTCGTGCCCAACGCCATCACCGAACTGGCGCACTGGCAGCAGCAGGGTTATGCGCTGATCATCCCCCAGATCATGAGCAAGACGATCAACATCGAGTCGATCCGCTGACGACTGGCCTTATTCCGGCCAGTGCTTGATGTAGCGCTTGAGCAGGCTGTTCTCGAAGTTGGCTTCCTTCAGACAGGCGCGCGCCACGTCGTGGAAGGAAATGATGCCGAGCAGCTTGTTCCCGTCGAGAATCGGCAGGTGGCCGATATGCGACTTGGTCATCACGTCGCGCGCATAGTCCACCGAATCGTCGGCATCGGCCACCACCGGCTCGGTCACCATGATGGTGCTGACCTGTGCATCCTTCAGGTCACAGCCCTGCTTGACCATCCCCTGCACCACGTCGCGCTCGGTCAGCAATCCCACCATCTCGCCGTTCTTCAGCACCACCAGCGAACCCACGCCCAGGCTCACCAGCTTGGCGACGGCGCTTTCCACTGAATCGGTCGGTGCAATGCTGTAGATGGTGTCGCTTTTGAGGGTGAGAATTTCGCGAATCTGCATGGTGATCTCCGGGGTCGGCTTGGGGGTGCGTAATGACGTAATGATAGAACGATGGCGCGCGGCAGGCTATGGTCTGACCAGCGCAGCTTCAACCTGGCGGCGATTTTCGGCGCCGGTCAGCGTCTCGACCAGCGCCAGCGCAAAGTCCATCGCGGTGCCGGGGCCGCGCGAGGTCAGCACCTTGCCGTCCTGCACCACGGCTGCGGCGCTGACAGTCACGCCGGGCAGGCCGTCGAGCGCGCCGGGGTAGCTGGTTGCCCGCTTGCCGTCGAGCACACCCGCCTCGGCCAGCACCATCGGCGCGGCGCAAATGGCGGCGGTGTACTTGCCGGCCGCAGCCATTTTCTTCAGCAGCTCGAGGATGCGCGCATCGTCCTTCAGATGCGTCGCCCCCGGCATGCCGCCCGGCAGCACCACCATGTCGTAGTCGTCCTGCAGCGCCACATCGAGCGTGACATCGGGAACCAGCTGCACGCCACGGCTGGCCCTGACGATGCCGGGCTTGAGTCCGGCCGTCACCACCTCGATGCCGCCACGGCGCAGCAGATCGATGATGGTGACGGCTTCGAGTTCTTCGCAGCCTTCCGCCAGGGGAACCAGAACCTTGGTCATGCTCGCCTCCGTATCACGAATGTCCAAACAGGACTCCAGGCTCAGTCGCGGAAATTCTGATACTGCAGCGGGAAATCGGTGATGCTCTTCTTCACCAGCGCGATGGTGTCCTGCAGCAGGTCGCGCTTGGCGCCGGACACGCGTACCGCGTCGCCCTGGATGCTGGCCTGCACCTTGAGCTTGCTGTCCTTGATGCATCGGACGATCTTCTTCGCCAACTCGGTTTCCACGCCGGTCTTCACCGTCACGCTGCGCTTGACCTTGTTGCCCGAGACTTTTTCGACGCTGCCGATATCCAGGCACTTCACGTCGACGCCGCGCTTGGCGAGCTTCTGCGTCAGAATGTCGTACACCTGATCAAGCTGAAATTCAGTGTCGGCGTGAATCGTCAGCACGTAATCGGCCTGCTCAATGCGTGCGTCGGAGCCCTTGAAATCGAAACGGGTGGACACTTCCTTGTTGACCTGGTCGACCGCGTTGCGCACTTCCTGCTTGTCGACTTCGGACACGATATCAAAACTTGGCACTTGATTGCTCCTTAAAACCCGGGTTCATATCCATCACAAATGACTGCACCGGCAGCCCGGTTTCATCATGGAACTCGGCCGCCGCCGTCACCCCCAGCCGCGCCAACGCCTCGGCGTCGAGCGAAGGTGCACGGTAGGCCGCATACATCGCCCCCAGCGCATACGAGCTGCCGCTGCCATAGGCATAAAAACGCGAGAACTCCTGCACCGTGCGATGCGCCGCCACGCCGAAAATCCCGCGCGAGTTGGCGATCAGCACATCCATGCGACTGGATTCCAGGTCCTCTTCCTTGTCCTCGCCGGTCTGCAAGTAATAGTGTTCCTTGAGGGCGCCGTGCAGGGTGTTCCATACCCGGAAGATGTTCGCCACCGAATCCAGTTGCGGCGGCACATCCAGCGAGGAGAAATAGTCTGCGAGGATCAGCTTGAAGGTGGCCGAGCCGGTGATCGCGATATAGCTATCATTGAAGCGGATGATCTTTTCGTGGTTCGCCACGTAGTCAGCCGACTCCTTGCCGCCGCCCCACTTCGTCAGCGTGTCCGCCGCAATCGCGATGCGGCCATCCTTCTTGACGACGGTGACGGTGGTCATTGCCTAAGCAAAATGGCAGACGTAGTGATACGGCTCGCCGGCGACTTCAATTTCGAAGCTCGAATTGCCCGGCACACAGAACGACTCGCCGACGCCATAGGTTTTCCACCCGCTCTCGCCCGCCAGCTTGACCCGGCATGATCCCGCGACCGTTTCGATGGTTTCCGGCACGCCGGTGTTGAAGGTGAGCGTGGACGGCAGGATCACCCCCACCGATTTCTTGCTGCCGTCGGCAAGCGTGAGGCTGTGCGACACGCATTTGCCGTCGAAATAGACGTTGGCCTTGGACACGACCGATACATTGTTGAACTGGCTCATGCTAATTCTGAATCCCTTAAAAAGTGGCGCTTACCCTTGACGAGACCGTTGCTTCGCCGCTATCCGCAGGCGCAGCGCGTTGAGTTTGATGAAGCCGCCCGCGTCCTTCTGATCGTACGCACCGGCGTCGTCTTCGAACGTGGCAATGGTGGCGTCGAACAGCGAGTCGGTTTTCGAGTCACGGCCGACCACGCTGACGCCGCCCTTGTAGAGCTTGAGCCGCACGCTGCCGTTGACATGGGCCTGGGTGTGGTCGATCAGCGTCTGCAGCGCCACCCGCTCGGGCGCCCACCAGTAGCCGTTATAGATCAGGCTGGCGTAGCGCGGCATCAGGTCGTCCTTCAGGTGGGCGACTTCGCGGTCGAGGGTGATGGATTCGATGGCGCGGTGGCCCTTCAGGAGAATGGTGCCGCCGGGGGTTTCATAGCAGCCGCGCGACTTCATGCCGACGTAGCGGTTTTCCACCAGGTCGAGCCGGCCGATGCCGTGCTTGCCGCCGAGCTCGTTCAATTTCGCCAGGACTTCGTGCGCCTTCATGGCCTCGCCGTTGACCGCCACCACGTCGCCGCGCACGTAATCCAGCGTGACATATTCGGATGCATCGGGTGCCTTTTCCGGCGACACGGTCCAGCGCCACATGTCTTCCTCCGCCTCGGCATTGGGGTCTTCCAGATGGCGACCTTCGTAGGAGATGTGCAGCAGGTTGGCGTCCATCGAATACGGCGAGCCACCCTGGCGATGCTTCATGTCGATGGGGATGCCGTGGGTCTCGGCGTAGGCAAGCAGCTTCTCGCGGGAGAGCAGATCCCATTCGCGCCAAGGGGCGATCACCTTGATATCGGGCTTCAAAGCATACGCGCCGAGCTCGAAGCGCACCTGGTCGTTACCCTTGCCGGTGGCGCCGTGGCAGATGGCGTCGGCGCCCGTTTCATTGACGATGTCGATCAGGCGCTTGGCAATCAGCGGCCTCGCGATCGAGGTGCCGAGCAGGTACTCGCCCTCGTACACGGTGTTGGCGCGAAACATCGGGAAGACGAAATCGCGCACGAATTCCTCGCGCAGATCGTCGATGTAAATTTGCTCCGGCTTGATGCCGAACTGCAGCGCCTTGGCGCGCGCCGGTTCGAGTTCCTCGCCTTGGCCGAGGTCGGCGGTGAAGGTCACCACTTCGCACTGGTAGGTGTCCTGCAGCCACTTGAGGATGACCGAGGTATCGAGGCCGCCGGAATAGGCCAGCACAACTTTCTTGATGTCGCTCATGGTGTGTGGGTTCAGTGAGTGGAGCCGGAGGTGTTCTTGTCGATGATTTCGACCTGGCCTGGGAAGCCGCCGATCTTCAGGATATCGAGGTTGGTGGCCTGGCTGGCTTTTTCGATTTCGATTTCGACCACGCGGCCGTCTTCCGACAGGTTGAGCACGATGCCCTTGTGCGCTTCCCACGCCTGCGCGGGGCTTTCAGGACTGATTTCGACATAGAGCGAATCCATGTCCTTAAAGTAGGCGATGTTCATGTTCAGCTTTCTATTTTTCCGAGTAATAAATATTCCATCAGCGCCTTCTGCACGTGCAGGCGGTTTTCGGCCTCGTCCCACACCACCGACTGCGGACCGTCGATCACCTCGGCGGTGACTTCCTCGCCACGGTGCGCCGGCAGGCAGTGCATGAAGACGGCATCGGATTTCGCCACCTGCATCATCTCGGCATCGACCTGCCAGTCGGCGAAGTCTTTCATCCGCTCGTCGTTTTCCGCTTCCCAGCCCATGCTGGTCCACACGTCGGTGGTCACCAGATCAGCGCCGCGGCAGGCGTCCATCGGATCGGCGAAGCTCTCGAAATTATCGGTGCCGTAGAGTCCCGCGCGTTCCGGTTCGACTTCATAACCCGGCGGGGTCGACACGTGCACGTTGAAATCGAGCACTTCGGCCGCCTGCAGCCAGGTGTTGCACATGTTGTTGGAGTCGCCGACCCACGCCACGGTCTTGCCCTTGATCGAGCCGCGATGCTCGATGAAGGTGAAGATGTCGGCGAGGATCTGGCACGGATGATATTCGTTGGTGAGCCCGTTGATCACCGGCACCCGCGAGTGCGCGGCAAAGCGCTCGATGATCTCCTGCTCGTAGGTGCGGATCATCACGATGTCGACCATGCGCGAAATGACCTCGCCTGCGTCTTCCACCGGCTCGCCGCGCCCCAGCTGGGTGTCGCGCGTGTTGAGATAGATCGCGGTGCCGCCAAGCTGGTGCATCCCCGCCTCGAACGAGAGCCGGGTGCGGGTCGAGCTTTTCTCGAAAATCATTGCCAGCGTGCGGTCGACCAGCGGGTGATACGGCTGATAGCGCTTGAAGCGGCTCTTGATTACCCGCGTGCGCTCGAACAGGTACTGCAGCTCGTCGCGCGTCAGATCCTTGAATTGCAGAAAATGCTTCAGCATCACGCCGCCTGCTGCAGGTAGTTTTTGACGATGCCGGACACCGCATTGACCAGCGCATCGACCTCGGCCGCGCCATAAATCAGCGGCGGCACCAGGCGGATGACCGTGTCGGCGGTGACGTTGATCAGCACGCCGGCGTCGCGCGCCACCGCCACCAGTTCGGCACACGGGCGGTCGAGTTCGATGCCGATCATCATGCCTTCGCCACGGATGTCGACCACGCCGTGTACGCCGCCAAGCGCCTGGCGCAGGCCGCTGCGGATGGCCTCGCCGCGCACGCGCGCGTTGTCGAGCAGCTTCTCTTCCTCGATCGCATCGAGCGTCGCCAGCGCCGCCGCGCAAGCCAGCGGGTTACCGCCAAACGTTGAGCCATGATTACCCGGCTGAAAAACCTCGGCCGCCGCACCGCGCGCGAGACAGGCGCCGATCGGCATCCCCGAGCCGAGGCCCTTGGCCAGCGCGATCACGTCGGGCATCACGCCGGAATGCTGGAAGCCGAACCAGGTGCCGGTGCGGCCAATGCCGGTCTGCACCTCATCCAGCATCAGCAGCCAGCCGTGGGCGTCGCAAATGGCGCGCAACTCAGCCAGATAGTCGGGCGCCAGCAGGTTGATGCCGCCTTCGCCCTGCACCACTTCGACCAGTACTGCGACCACGCTCTTGTTGTGCTCGGCGACGTGGCGAATCGCCTCCAGGTCGTTGAACGGCACCCGCGCAAAGCCCGACAGCAGCGGCTCGAATCCCGCCTGGATCTTGCGGCTGCCGGTCGCGGTCAGCGTCGCCATGGTGCGGCCGTGAAAGGCCTTTTCCATCACGATGATGGTCGGCACTTCGACCCCCTTGCCGTGGCCATACAGGCGCGCCAGCTTGATCGCCGCCTCGTTGGCCTCGCAGCCCGAGTTGCAGAAGAACGCACGGTCCATGCCCGACAGCGCGCACAGCCGGTCGGCCAGTTCTTCCTGGCGCAGCACGCGATACAGGTTGGACGAATGGATCAAGGTCGCGGCCTGGTCGGCAATCGCCTTAACCAGTTTCGGATGGGCATGGCCCAGCCCGTTCACCGCCACGCCGGCGACCGCGTCGAGATAACGCTTGCCGGATTCGTCCCACAGGTAGGCGCCTTCGCCGCGCACGAATGCAACCGGCTGCCGCGTATAGGTGTTCATCAAATGTGTAGTCATGGCAGTCCCCAACCAGGCTGTCCCGAATAGCTGTACTTGGAATAGAAAACGGCGGCCAAAGCCGCCGTACTTGTCATGCAGCGCCTTGATTATAGGCCGAAAAGCGCCCGGTGAGACCACCCGCCTGCCATGAAGAACAGCATGGGAATCGACAGCATGGTGTTGGTGCGGGATGCCAGGAAGGCTATGCGGCGCGCCTTGTTCTTCTCGTCGTCGGAAGCCGGCGTCATGCCCAGGATTTTCTTCTGGTTCGGCCAGATCAGCACCCAGACGTTGAACAGCATGATGGTGCCGAGCCAGGCGCCGATGCCGATCGGGCCCATGCCGTTGCGCAGCAGGAAGGCATCAACGAACAGCGGCCCCAACAGCGCGGCGCCGGCGAGCCAGGTCACCAACGCGGACCAGCGAAAGAACAGCAAGGCGCGCGGCGCGACGTGCTTGGTGATGCCGGCGGCAGTGCCGTCGGCGCCGGCATTTTTCAGTGCCGCCACCTGCACGAAATTGAAGTAATACAGCAGGCCAATCCACATCACGCCTGCCATGAAATGAATCCAGCGGGACAGCGCGGCAACCAGATCGATGTTTTCCATTGCTTATCCCCTTATCCCAAAAAGTTTCTGGCAAAGACATACAACACGGCGGTGAGCACAACGCCGGCGATGACGGTGCCCCATAGTGAATCCAGCGGGTTTTTCATGGTTCTCTCCTCCTTTGAATTGTTGACCATTTTGGTCGGATAAACCGGCGCCAGTATCTTAAAAATCTCACGCCCGCGCAAGCGACACCTCCAATTTACCCTTCTGGCTGCGTGCTAAAATCCGGCAACTCCTTACCGCCGCCTGCCCACTCATGGATGACGCTTCCGCCAACGCCCCCTTCATCATTCGCGGCCTCACCACCAAGGGCAGCCGCTTTCGGCCGAGCGACTGGGCCGATCGCCTGGCGGGTGCGTTCGCGGTGATTGATCCCAACAACCGCACCAATTATTCACCGTACGTGCAACCCACCACGCTGGACGGCATCCCCTGCGTGGTGGTGGACAAAAAGCTCAAGGCGTCCGACCCCACCGCCTATCGTTTTTTGCAGACCTTTGCCGAGAGCAACGAATTGCTAACCGAAAACGCTGACTGAACCCTCGGTACCCAGGCACGGAAAATAAAAAACGCCGCAAATGCGGCGTTTTTTTATTGTGCTGCGCTGCAGCGCCAGGCGCTCAGGCCATGCTTTTGACCGCCAGAGACAGGCGGCTCTTGTGGCGTGAAGCCTTGTTCTTGTGAACGATTTTCTTGTCAGCGATGCTGTCGATCAGGCTCATGGAAGTCTGAAAAACCTGCTGCGCCGCGGCCTTGTCGCCGGCTTCGATCGCTTTGCGCACTTTCTTGATGGCGGTGCGCAATTCCGAACGCTGGCTCATGTTGCTGTCGCGCTGGGCGCTGGCTTGACGTGCGCGCTTGCGCGCCTGGGCGGAGTTCGCCATATGTTCTGCTCCTAATAAGCCCAGCCGGAGGCGGGGCATTTGATCACTAAGCACCCTGCACAATGGGCAGGGAAAAATTAATCTAGGCACCCCGCCCTTCAGGCGAGGCAATTAAATCTTGAATCTGTCGCCCTGTTTGCCACGAGGCAGATTCACCAAAGCCCGCGATTGTACGGGAAACCCCCGCCACAAATCAAGCGGATTTTCCATGAGGTTGCAGTTGGCCCGCCCGCCCCCCACAATGCGCGCAAAACGCCACCACCCATGAACCTTCTCAAAGCCCTCGCTGCGGTCAGCAGCATGACCCTGCTTTCCCGCATCCTGGGATTCGCGCGCGACGCCATCATCGCCCGCGTGTTCGGCGCCGGACTCCTGACCGACGCGTTCTTCGTCGCCTTCAAAATCCCCAACCTGCTGCGGCGCCTGTTTGCCGAGGGCGCATTCTCGCAGGCCTTCGTACCCATCCTCGCGGAGTACAAGAACCGCCGCGGCCATGACGCCACCCAAACCCTGGTCAACCAGGTCGGCACCGCACTGACGCTGGCGCTGGTCGTGGTCGCCCTGCTGGGCGTGGTGGGCGCGCCGTGGGTGGCCTATGTCAGCGCGCCAGGGTTCCGCGCCGACCCGGACAAGTTCGAGCTCACCGTCACCCTGCTGCGCATCACCTTTCCCTACATCATCTTTATCTCGCTGGTGGCGCTGGCAGCGGGCATTCTCAACACCCACAGCAAATTCTCGGTGCCGGCGTTTGCGCCGGTGCTGCTCAACGTCGCCATGATCGCCGCCACGCTGTGGCTGGCGCCCTACTTCGATCCGCCGGTGCTGGCGCTGGGCTGGGGTGTGGCGATCGGCGGGGTGCTGCAACTGGCCTGGATGCTGCCGCATCTGCTGAAAATCCGCATGCTGCCGCGCCCCACCCGGCGCTTCGACGATCCCGGCCTCAAGCGCGTCCTGAAGCTGATGGCCCCTGCAACGCTGGGCGTCTCGGTCGCCCAGATCAGCCTGCTGATCAACACCATCTTCGCCTCCTTCCTCGCCAGCGGCAGTGTGTCGTGGCTGTATTACGCCGACCGCCTGATGGAGTTCCCCGCCGGCATGCTGGGGGTGGCGCTGGGGACCATCCTGCTGCCCAGCCTGGCCAAGCACTATGCCGACGATAACCCAGCCGACTATTCGAAGCTGCTCGACTGGGGCCTGCGCCTGACCCTGCTGCTCGCGCTGCCCGCTGCCGCTGCGCTGGCGGTACTGGCGGTGCCGCTCATCACCACGCTGTTTCACTACGGGGCCTTCAACGCGAATGACGTGACCATGACCCAGCGGGCGCTGGTCGCCTACAGCCTGGGGCTGGTCGGACTGATCCTGGTCAAGGTGCTGGCGCCCGGATTTTACGCCCGGCAGAACATCCGCACCCCGGTCAAGGTCGCCCTCTTCACCCTGTTCGCCACCCAGATGATGAACCTCGCCTTCATCATCCCGCTCGGCCATGCCGGGCTGGCGCTGTCGATCGGCCTGGCGGCCTGTCTCAACGCCGGCTTGCTGCTGCATCTGCTGAAAAAACAGCAGATTTACCAGCCGCAACCGGGCTGGACCGGCTATTTCCTGCGCGTGCTGCTGGCCGCCGCGCTGATGGCGGCGATGCTTTTCTATGCCATGGGCGAAGCACAGTGGTGGCTGGCGGCCGGCTTCCTCGACCGCATGATGCGGCTGGCGCTGCTGGTTAGCGGCGGCATCGCACTGTATTTCGCCGCACTCGGCCTGATGGGCTTCCGCCCGCGCCAGTTCGCCCGGCGCGCGGCCGAATAAGGCTCCGAATCGGCTAGAATTGACCCCTTTCGGCGCCCGCTGCTTTATTTTTGCACCCATCAGGCAATGCGCATTTCCCACGGCTTCACTCCCCTCGGCACGCCCCACGCGGTCACCATCGGCAACTTCGACGGCCTGCACCTCGGCCACCAGGCCATGCTCGCCCGCCTGCAGGACGTGGCGCAGGCGCGTGGCCTGCCGAGTTGCGTGCTGAGCTTCGAGCCGCACCCACGCGAATTCTTCACCCCCGAGCAGGCGCCCGCGCGCCTGTCCAGCCTGCGCGAAAAAGCCGAGTGCCTGCAGCGGCAGGGGATCGACCGGCTGCACGTGTTCCGTTTCGACCGCGCGTTCTCGGCCCTGTCCGCCGAGGCCTTCATCGAGCAGGTGCTGGGCCGCACCCTGCAGGCGCGCTATGTGCTGGTGGGCGACGATTTCCGCTACGGAGCCAAACGCGCGGGCGACTTCGCGCTGCTCGAAACGCTGGGCCAGTCGCTCGGCTTCGACGCCGAATTCCTGCCCACGGTCGAAGTCGCCGGCGAGCGCGCCTCGTCCACCGCGGTGCGCAGCGCGCTGGCCGCGGGCGAGCTTGAGCACGCCGCGCGCCTGCTGGGCCGGCCTTACAGCATCTCGGGGCGCGTCGTGCATGGCGACAAGCTGGGACGCGACATCGGTTTTCCCACCGCCAACATCCAGCTCAAGCACAACCGGCCGCCGCTGCTGGGGATTTTTGCGGTCGAACTCTACGGCCTCAATGGCGAGCCGTTGCCGGGGGCGGCCAGCCTGGGCAAGCGGCCGACGGTGAAAAAACCCGACGCCGCACCTGTGCTCGAAGTGCATCTGCTCGACTTCAATGCCGACATATACGGCCGTCGCGTGCGGGTGGATTTCCTGCACAAGCTGCGCGACGAAGCGAAATATCCCGACCTCGACAGCCTCGTCGCGCAGATCAAGCGCGATGTGGACAACGCCAAACAATTCTTGAAGCAACGTCATGCCTGACTATAAAAGCACGCTCAACCTGCCCGACACCCCCTTCCCGATGCGCGGAGACCTCGCCAAGCGCGAGCCGGGCTGGGTCAAAAGCTGGCAAGAGAAAAAGCGCTACGAAGCCATCCGCACGGCCACGGCCGGTCGCCCCAAGTTCATCCTGCACGACGGCCCGCCCTACGCCAACGGCGACATCCACATTGGCCACGCTGTCAACAAGATCCTCAAGGACATCATCGTCAAGGCCAAAACGCTGTCGGGCTTCGATGCGCCCTACGTGCCGGGCTGGGACTGCCACGGCCTGCCGATCGAACTGCAGGTGGAAAAAACCCACGGCAAGGCCATCCCCCCGGCCAGGTTCCGCGAACTGTGCCGCGCTTACGCCGCCGAGCAGATCGAACGGCAGAAGGCCGACTTCATTCGCCTGGGCGTGCTGGGCGACTGGGATCATCCCTACCGCACCATGGATTTCCAGTTCGAGGCCGACACCCTGCGCGTGCTGGGGCAGATCCAGGCAGCGGGCTACCTTTATCAGGGCGCCAAGCCGGTGCACTGGTGCGTGGACTGCGGCTCTGCGCTGGCCGAGGCCGAGGTCGAATACGAGGACAAGACCTCGCCCGCGATCGACGTCGGCTTTGCCGTGGCCGACCGCACCGATCTCGCGCACCGATTTGGCCTGAGCAGCATCGACGAACCCGTTCAAATGGTCATCTGGACCACCACGCCGTGGACGCTGCCGGCCAACCAGGCAGTGGCGTTGCACCCCGACTTTCAGTATGCGCTGGTGCGCACCACCAAAGGCCTGCTGATCCTGGCCGACAGCCTGACGGACGCGGCGCTGACGCGTTATGGCCTGAGTGACGGCGCTAAAGTCATTGCGCACACCACCGGCCAGGCGCTTGAAGGCGTGCTGCTGTGGCACCCGTTCCAGGAACGCCAGGTGCCGGTCATCGTGGGTGATCACGTTACTGCAGATGCCGGCACCGGCGCGGTGCACACCGCCCCCGGCCACGGCCTGGACGACTATGTCATCGGCAGCCGCTACGGCCTGAAAGTCGACAACCCGGTGGGCGACGACGGGCGTTTTTACGCCAACGTGCCACTGGTCGGCGGCATGAGCATCTGGCAGGCCAACCCGCTGATTCTCGACACACTCGCCGCCAGCGGCAACCTGCTGGCGCACGAAAAGCTGCTGCACAGCTACCCGCACTGCTGGCGCCACAAGACGCCGATCATTTTCCGCGCAACGCGGCAGTGGTTCATCGGCATGGAAATCGGGGGGCAGGGAACGCTGCGCGAGCAAGCCATGGCGGCGGTGGACGCCACCCAGTTCTTCCCGGCATGGGGACGCACGCGGCTGGAGGCGATGATCAAAAACCGCCCCGACTGGTGCGTCTCGCGCCAGCGCAACTGGGGCGTGCCGATGCCCTTCTTCACCCACAAGGAAACCGGCGAACTGCATCCCCGCACGGCAGAACTGCTGGAAACCGTCGCCCAGCGAGTCGAGCAGGCCGGCATCGAGGCCTGGTTCGCGCTCGACCCGGCCGAGTTGCTGGGCGCCGACACCGCGCATTACAACAAGACCGGCCACACGCTCGACGTCTGGTTCGATTCGGGCGTCACCCACGCCTGCGTGCTGAAGCGCCGCCCCGAGCTCGCCCACCCCGCAGATCTCTATCTGGAAGGCTCGGACCAGCATCGCGGCTGGTTCCAGTCGTCACTGCTCACCGGCTGCGCCACCGACGGCCGCGCGCCCTACCAGGCCTTGCTCACCCACGGCTTCGTGGTTGACGGCCGTGGCCACAAGATGAGCAAGTCGAAGGGCAACGTGGTCGCGCCGCAGAAGGTGATGGACCAGTACGGCGCCGACATCCTGCGGCTGTGGGTGGCGACCACCGACTACTCCGGCGAGCTCACCATCTCGGACGAAATCCTCAAGCGCGTGGTGGAAGGCTACCGGCGGATTCGCAACACGCTGAAATTCCTGCTCGCCAACCTGTCGGACTTCGACCCCGAGGTTCATGGTTTGCCGGTCGAGAGCTGGCTGGAAATCGACCGCTACGTGCTGGCGCTGACCCGAAAATTACAGGGCGAATTGCAGGCGCATTACGACGCCTACGAATTCCACTTCATCGTGCAGAAGCTGCAGAGCTTCTGCTCGGAGGACCTCGGCGGCTTCTACCTCGACATCCTGAAGGACCGCCTCTACACCAGCGGCGCCGACAGCCGCGCCCGGCGTGCTGCGCAGAACGCCCTGCATCAACTGACGCACGCGCTGGCGCGCTGGATGGCGCCGATCCTGTCGTTCACCGGCGAGGAAGTGTGGGCGCAACTGGAAGGCAAGGACAGCTCGGTGTTCCTGCATACCTGGCATGAACTGCCCGCGCAGGCCGACGAGGCAGGTCTGCTCGACTGCTGGACCAAAATCCGCGCTGGCCGTGCCGCTGTACAGAAGGAACTCGAAGCGGTCCGCATCGCGGGCGGCATCGGCTCCTCGTTGCAGGCCGAAGTCACGCTGTATGCCATCCCCGACACCTATGCGATATATGCGCCACTGGGCGACGACCTGCGCTTCGTGTTGATCACCTCGCAGGCACGCCTAGTACCCGCCGAGGCCGACCGCATCGACGTCACCCCCAGCACCGCAAAAAAATGCGAGCGCTGCTGGCATTACCGCGACGACGTCGACGCGCACGCCGACCACCCCGGCCTGTGCGGGCGCTGCGTCAGCAATCTGCACGGCGAAGGCGAGGCACGCATCCATGCTTGATGTCCTGACTCCCGCCCTGCGCAAATGGCTGGGCCTGGCCCTCGCCGTCATCGTCGTCGACCACCTCACCAAATGGTGGGTGTCATCCACGCTCGACTATCAGGAATTCATCCCGGTGCTGCCGTTCTTTTCGCTGGTGCGGGTGCACAACGCCGGCGCGGCATTCAGTTTCCTGGCCGACGCCGGCGGCTGGCAGCGCTGGTTCTTCATCGCGGTGGGCATCATCGCCACCGCGATTATCGTGCGCCTCTTAAAACGCCACGTCGACGAACCGCGACTGGCTTTTCCGCTGGCGCTGGTGCTCGGCGGCGCGCTCGGCAACGTCATCGACCGCGTGGTGCTGGGCCATGTGGTGGACTTTCTGTATTTCCACTACCACGGCTTTGCCTGGCCGGCATTCAACGTGGCGGATTCCGCCATCAGCGTCGGCGCCGCCCTGCTGATCTGGGACAGCCTGTTCGGCAAACCCGCGGCGCCGAAAAACGCATCATGAACGCGCGTGCCGTCGCCGCGGGCGACACCCTCCTCCTCCGCTACGCGCTACGCCCGCGCGGTGGCGAGGACATCATCTCCAACTTCGACGACCCCGAGCCAGACACCGTGACGCTCGGCGACAGCACCCTGGCGCCGATGCTGGAGCAGTGGTTGATCGATCTGCACCCCGGCGAACGCCATGTATTCCTGCTCGACCCCTGGCAAGCCTTTGGCGAAAGCCAGCCCGCGCTGATCCAGACCCTGCCCAAATCCGACCTGCCCGCCGACATGAAGCTTGAAGTCGATCAACTGGTCGAATTCGCGATGCCGAACGGCCAGACCATGGCCGGCCACATTCTGGAAATCGGCGACGACGTGGTAAAAGTCGACTTCAACCACCCGCTCGCCGATCTGTGCATCGAATTCGAAGTGGAAATCGTCCGCATCCTGTGACACCCGTCCGCGGGAAACCCAGCTCCTGTGCCATGGTTGAAACGAGCCGGGTTTTGGGCCCGACTTATGCTAAGGTAATACTTGTACATACCCACTGGAGTGCGCCATGAATGCGACATCCATTCGCCCCGTAGCGATCAAAATCGACGAAGACACCCGCGCACGCATCAAGCGCCTTGCCGAGGCGCGTCAACGCAGTTCGCACTGGATGATGCTGGAGGCCATCCGCCAGTACGTCGAACGTGAAGAAAAGCGCGAGGCCTACCGGCAGGACGGCATCAACGCATGGAATGAATACCAGGCCACCGGCCTGCACGTAACCGGAGATGAAGTGATTGAGTGGCTTGATACGTGGGGCGAAGAAAATGAGCAGGCCGCGCCCGTATGCCACAAGTAAAATTTGCGCCCGCCGCGCTGCGCGACCTGGAGAAATTGCGCGAATTCTTGCGCCCCAAAAATCCAGCGGCGGCAAAGCGGGCCGCCGCCGCCATCACCAAGGCCGTTAAAGTACTCGGGCAGCATCCACAGATAGGCCGGCCAGTCGAAGAAACCGACGTGGACGTGGACGACACTGAAGGACACACGTATCGTGAATTGCCGATCGGCTTTGGCGACAGCGGCTACGTCGTGCTGTACCGCCATGACGGCGAACTCGTCACCGTGCTGGCACTGCGGCACCAGAAAGAAGTTTCTTTTTAAGCCTACCTCCATGACCCCCACCATTCTTCTCGCCAACCCCCGCGGCTTCTGTGCCGGCGTCGATCGCGCCATCGCCATCGTCGAGCGCGCGCTGGAAAAATTCGGTGCGCCGATATACGTGCGACACGAAGTCGTCCACAACACCTTCGTCGTCAACGATCTCAAGGCCAAGGGCGCAATTTTTGTTGATGAACTCGACGAGGTGCCTGCGGGCGCCACCGTCATTTTCAGCGCCCATGGCGTCTCGCAAGCTGTGCGTGCCGAAGCCGAAGCGCGCGGGCTGAACGTGTTCGACGCCACCTGTCCGCTGGTCACCAAGGTGCACATCGAAGTCAGCAAGATGCGCGACAAGGGACTCGAAATCGTGATGATCGGCCACAAGGGGCACCCCGAAGTCGAAGGCACTCTGGGGCAGTCGAAAGGCGGCATGTACCTGGTCGAAACGCCGGAGGACGTCGCCGGCCTGCAGGTGGCCGACCCCGACAAACTCGCCTACGTCACCCAGACCACGCTGTCGGTCGACGACGCCGCACGCGTGGTCAACGCCCTGCGCAAACGTTTTCCGCATATCACCGGGCCGAAAAAGGACGACATCTGCTACGCCACGCAAAACCGCCAGGACGCCGTCAAGGCGCTGGCGCCGCAATGCGACGTGGTGATCGTGGTGGGGTCGCCGACCAGTTCCAACTCCAACCGACTGAGAGAAGTGGCCGAAAATCTCGGCGTGCCAGCCTATATGGTGGACAACGCGAGTGAAATCAGTCCCGAATGGGTGGCAGGCAAAAACCGGGTCGGCCTCACCGCCGGCGCCTCGGCACCGGAAATTCTGGTGCGCGCCGTGATCGAGCGGCTGAATCATCTGGGCATCGGCACGGTAACGAACCTCGACGGCACCCAGGAGAAGGTGGCTTTCGCCCTGCCGAAAGGCCTGGCTTGAACGCCCTGAACCATCCGGCCGAACAGCGCGAGTGCAGCGCTTTACATTCAGGGCTTCCTTGATGGCTCCTTCTCCGGGCCCAGGTCCCCACATCAGCTTGAGCTTGCGGTTCTCATCTTAACATTCCCGCAGGCGCTTGATGCCAGAGGCTTCCGATTTTAAAGGAGGGTTACATTTAGAGGTGCCCAACGGTACAACGCTGGCGCAATTCCGTCGGTTTTCTTTACACTTCAGACAGATCGCACAATCAAAGAAATAATGCGGCTTGCCACACAAACCACAACCAATTGTTATTAAACGGTTTTTTATACTCGATTAGACAGGCTCGAATTATGCTTCATAAATGGCAGGCCAAATGAGATTAAAAATAATCGCATGGCTTTGATTAGGTTTTTTAACTCAAATTTATAAACAAAGGGGCGATCATGCGCAAAACATTAGGGATTATTCTTGCCACAACTGCATTTCCGGTTTTCGCTTTTACTGCTGTTGCACCCTCGTCCATCCCCGAACCGGGAGCGCTTTCACTTCTGGGCATTGGTGCTGTTGCGGGTTTTGTGGTCTGGGCAAAGAAGCGCAACAAAAAGAAATAAATTAACATCCCTCAGTCATTACTGGCTCCGGATCCGGAGCCAGGTTAGTTCCGCGAGTAATCTCCTAAACGACCTGTTCCCGATTCGGTTCTTGCTCCTGTCTGATTAGCGCTCGGGTATCGGCTCGGTGGCCGATCTAAATGGGGTGCAAAAGAAGGCATGGTTTGCACTGCCCAAAGGACTGGGGTGGCTTTGCGCCAGCTTCACCGAGCAACGAATCATTCCGGAATCACCAGCACCCGGCTGTCGCCGGTGTCTGTGCTCCCGTGTTGGATAAGGTCAGCGTGCCGCACGTAGTATCGGCGGTTTGGCTATTTGCAGGCGTTGCCGTAAGCGTAAAGGTTGTAGCTGTTGTTACTGTTGCGGGAGTAATGTTGTACTTAACTGCTGTCCCGCTCGCTCCCTTTGGCGACACCGCCGATACCGACGCTACGGTCCCACCAACATAGGTGCCGTTGGTCGTGAAATAGCGCTCCATGAACTGCGCCGTTTCCGTCAAAACAGCCTTCGCTTCCGCACGATTCGCTCGCAACACATATTGTGTGTAGCTCGGATACGCAATGGCCGCGAGGATGCCGATGATGGCCACGGTGATCATCAACTCGATCAAAGTGAAACCCAAATGGGATTTGAGATCAGGCTTCGGGTTCATCATGACTATCTCCTGAGCCATCATCTCTGCACGTTAACCGTCGTCAACAAGGCCGCCTTGTTCGCGCCTTGTGGTGCAGCCTGAAACTGAACGACTTCACCCCTGCGCACATCACTGATCGTGGCACGCTTTCCATTCACTGTGACTGTTGTACTCAAAGGGTTATACGCATAGGTCACGCCGCCAATCACCATTTTGCTGGCGCCTGCATGAATGGCATCAACCTTACCGCTTTGCTGCGCTTGACTCGTGGTCGTTGTCGCAGTGCCGCTTCCAGCGTTGGATTTTTCAACCGTGGTCATTGAATACGCCTGACCACAAGAGAAAATGGCCGTCAAAAATACCGTAGCAAATAGTTTCATCATCACTCCTTATTCAAAAATCTGCCGCCAACTGGAACGGTCCAATAAACTGGGAAGTTTATTCACGGTAATGTCAAGTGAACCCGCGACAGCCGTCGTAGCCGTATTCGAACTCTTGCTTTTTAGTTTATTTACAGTACCACCCTTAGGTCCGCCTGGATTTTTCTGCAAGGTCGCTGAGCTCGGAATGGCGTCAGACTTCACACCGGAAGGACTGTCACCAACCGTACCGAGATGGTCGTCCTCATCGACATCTCCATCCCCGTCCACGTCAAAAGTAGGGCCTACCAGAGCAGAACCTGTCTCGGAATCAAGTTCCATCAGCCATCCTGTTCCACCGCCAGAGCACACCCCGGTACTCGGGATTAGGGTAGTGAAAAGTATGCGGCCACTAAATAGCACGGGGGCGGTAACAATACGTTCTCCTGAGGTTGGCAAATCCATGAACCATCCGCGTTTTGTCCCCAATGGCACAAGGCCATCCCACTCTACCGGGTTGTTGCTCGACCTACGATAATTGTTACCTGATACACTGGCTGTCGTAGTAATCGTCTGTTCCTGCAATACGCTGCGCCCCGAGATGGTTGACGGCGACAACTCCTTATCCCACAGCGAATAAAAGGTTTGAGTCCCGGTCGTCGCAATGTCCGTACTCTCGAGATATTTCCCCGTTCCAAAATACAGTTGAAAGCCATCCCCACTGAAGTGACGGGTAACCTCGACCGTACCGGTAATCGGCTGTGCATTGCCGCTGGAATCGAGGGCCACAAACAGCGGCAGGGGCGTTCCCGTCGAACCAAATGCAACCTTCCAGCCCGACGAATTGGTCGAGCAGCCGCTGCCGCCTGCATTGCACAAGTCAAACTTCCACATATTGCCCAGCAAATCCCCCGCATAGGCGTAATCCACATCGCCATCGCCGTCTATATCGATAAGCGAAGGGGCAGACAAAGCGTTAGGTGTAGCTACGGATCCCGTTTTTGTGGAGATTTTCTCGATGAGTGTCCCCGTTGCAATATCCACGATGTAAAGATAGGCGTAACCCGTGGTGCTGGCGCTTCCGTCCGCCTCACTATTGTTATACCCGCTACTGAATACTGCGGCCCACGCGCCTGTATTGAGTTTCACAATGCTGGGCTGGCCATTGACATAACCCAGGTCGTTATCGCTGTATTCCCATTTCACAATCGAACTGGCATTGGTTTCGCTAAACGTGCTCGGATTCGTCACATCCAGCGCAAACAACCCTTGGCCGCCTGCTCCCAGGCTGGCAACCAGCGTGGTGTGCCAGGCGCCCGAATAAAAAGTATCGACAACCGTCGGGGAACCATCGACATAGTATCTGTGAGAATAGGCTGTCGAAGTCAGCGCGGACAGGTTCGGGTAAACCTTGCTGGGTACATAGGCCAGCTTTTCATCCCCGGTTGCGGCATCAAAACCATGCAGCATTCCGTCGTTGGCCCCTACGTAAATGATAGGCGTCCGGCTTGCATTGCCGGACCGAAAGGAATTGTAGCTTGCCGCCTCCAGATCATCCGGATAGTTGAATGCCGGGGCGCCCACATAGGCCGGTGCCGAGTTGACCACGTCACCCAGTACACTGAGGAGGCGCGGGCGGAAGCCGGAAATACCGGTTTGACCCCGCAGGTAATTTAGCCGGCTTCCCCCATTACCATCATTCACATTGCTGACATTGGTGTTCAGCGCAGTTACCTGGCTGGCGTCCAGCTCGGTTGCGGTTGGGCTTGCCGGAGCAGCCGGCCACCGAAAGGGAATGCCCGTGGAATTGCTGGGCTTGTAGGTGAGGATTTTCCGCCCGGTGTCATAGTTCTGGGCATTTAATTGAGTCCCCGCCCGCCACGCAACGCTGGAGGGAGCGCCGGTTGCCGTACTGGTGTTGTAGGCGATCAAATCACCCGACCAATCGGATGAGTTGAATTGCCCCTGGTAGATTTTTCCGCCCGCAACGACCGAGCCGGATGTCAGGGCAACCGCAGCAGCAGATCCGGATTGCGCAAGAATATCGCTGAAGATTGTATCGAACGCGGTGATGAGCGTGGTGGTATCGCTGGCATCAAATGCTGTAGTTGTGCCGCCTGCGGCCGCAATCGTGTTAAGGATTCCCGGCGTAGTACCGTAAGGCAGCGCAAACCCCACGATATAGCTTTTAACCGGTCGAGTCGCCGTATGCAGATTGCCCGCCGCTGAGGCTGCGGCAGCAATGGCTGTTGTCGGATTCGTCAATGCAGTGCCCGTTGCGCTGATCGAAGGCAGGCCGTCAGTCATGAACACGACGAAATCCTTGCCGCAGGCATTGGGCGGAGCGGGTTGCGAACCGCCTTCTGCTGTGACCGTAAGGTTGCCAGAAAAATAATCCTTGGCTGTAAGCAAAGTACCTTCAATGGGTGTCAGGCCGGCATTTTGCAAAGGCAAGGTCGCATTGATTGGGCCATTGGTCGCAAACTGGCTGGTGCCCAGCTTGGTGTTGATGGCCGTTGCCTTGGCGGCATCCAGGTTGCCGACCGGAACATGCAGATAGCCGCGCCCGGGGTTGCTGTTCGAGAACCAGGTTGGCCCTATATGACTCCAGGTGAGAAAACGTCCGAAATCGAGTATCCCCTGTGCGAGATCACTGTCTGTCGGCGAGAGTTGGCCATTATAAAAGTTGCCGGTATAACCCTGCGTTGCCGCTGCTGTGTCGTTTGCCGCCGGTAAAGTATCGGAAGTCCCCGTTTTTGTGTTGTAGCACCTGTAGGAATCCCACGGACCACCGGGGTAAGTCTCGCTGCCATTATCGAAATCGGCCGTTTGGGTGTAGCAAAAACCATTGCCCTGATTGGATCCTGCGTAAAACGGCAGCGCCACGTTGTAATGGATGTAATTCCCTGCGCTGGTGGGGTTGGGAACACGGTAACGCTTGGTCAGGCTGTCACGCGAACCCGAGTAGGTGGAAAGGTAGTTCGCCGGATCGTAACTCACGTCATAAGGCGAGTTATGCAACTGCATGAGGCTGACGGCATTGCCACCCGAAGTGTATTGCTGATAGGCCATCAACCCCAGGTTGATCTTGCCGGTGTAATTAGTGACGACCGACTTGGCGGCATTGCGGGCGATTTCAGATTTGCTGTTGGCGCTGGCACTGCCCACTGCCGCCCCGCTGGCGTCTTCGTCCATGCTGTTGGAGTTGTCGAGGATCAACAACACGTTGGCTTTTTGTGCGGTGGTGACGAACAAGGGAACCTGGCTCAGGCTGAGCAATGCACCGCCAGCCATTCCGTAATAGCCCACGGAAAAAGCGGCCAATAGCGCCAGTGACAAGGGTTTACGGTTGAAGGTCGTCATTAAATGCTCCCTGCGCGTCAATAGTTAATAGCGGCTTGCACGGTGGCCTGGGCTTGTTGAGTCACCCCCCAGCCACGTGCGGTGATGCGAAATGGGGTCAACTGCGCGCCCGTATTCCCTTTTCCGATCGTCAGAGGGGAGCCGGGGGGCGGAAGAGAATACGGTATCAATTCGATGATGTAACGCGGCTGGGCCGAAACTTGGGTGAGCCCTGAGTAAGCTTTCGTTTTGCTCGTTTCCCAATCATTGTTGGCGGTAATCGTGGTCCATACCGGTGTGACGGGATTGTTCAAGCACAGCCCTGCCGTGCACCCAGCCGTAAAACCCGAAAATCCCGTAGCTTGAAAGCTTGCGATGTTATTGGAAATATACTTCACGGCTTCGCGTATGCTCGCCTCGGCTGCTTGAAACGCGACATCCTGATCACGCGCATTACCGGCCATGCGTTCTTCGAGCGAAGTGGACTTGATTGCGGACAGGGAAATCAGGGTCAGCACGACCAGAAAAATCAGCCCGGTAATGAGCGCTGCGCCGTTCTGGGAAGTGGTATTAGGGGTATGCATGGTAGTTATGCCCTTCGGGGTATCCATCGCTCACATTGCCGGCAGGCGGTTGCGCACGCCCACGGTTGCCGAAAACACCTGATAAAGCCTGCGGTCGGGCGCGGCAAAGGTGCCGTTGTTGAAGGTGACGGACTGTGTTGCCGTTGAAATATTGTTATCGGGGCTGCGCATCAGCAGGTTTACCGTGACGCTCACCACTTGTTTCCAGTTTCCCGGTGCGTTGCTGTAGCTATCCACCCTACCATCGGGTGTGGCGCTGGTATCGAGGCCATAGCGTAATTGCATGTCATGCACATGCTCGACCAGTTCTTCTGCCACTCCGTTAAGCCCCACACGATATAAAGCCCTAACACTTACAGGCCTAGAAGCTGAAATGAGGGTGTCCCCGATGAAATACGAGTACTGATTCATACGCATGACGAAGGCATCCTTGCCATAGGTGCCCACGCGGTTGCCCGTGTTGCTGCCACTGCCGTGGGTCAACGTAACAATGCCTGAATTGTTGGGGTGATTGGTCACTTTGAACACATCGGCTTGGGAGCAATTGGTGACGATAAGCACGTCGCCCTGCTCGAAACCATCCGGATTGCCATTGACCTGCACGTTGGCATTTGAGGGAATCAGGTTGCCGGTCAGGTTGGCGCCGCTGCTAAACGCCCCCATGACCGACAACACATCGCCGGCCGCCCGCACGATGCTGGTTGGGTTGGTCCAGCCCGTGCCATTGTCGTAGCCAATCAATGCGTTGCCAGCCGTTATAGGCGGAACGGGCGGTTTGGCGATGGTTTTAACGGGCATGGAGGCGAGGTTTCCGCAGCCGACATAACCTGCCATACGGATGTCACGGCTCATCATATCCAGGGCGTAACGCGCGTTTTCCTGAATGCGCGAAAGGTTGTCGGTGGTGCGAAATGCGCCGCGGCTGCCGATATACACGTAGCCAATCCCGCCCAGCAGCACCAGGCCCAGCGTCATGGCGATCATGAGTTCGATCAGGCCGAAACCTGTCTGCTCACGGGAGGAGATAAGCACAGGTTTCATAATTGTGTGTCCACGGTAAAGGTCTCGTTTGCCGATCCCTGGCTGCCCCGGCTGTCATTCCACTGAATCATGATGGTTGCCGCCCGGGTACCCGCATTGACCGCTATCGAACCGTTGCCAGCGGGGAGTGCGCAGGCAAGCTGGTTTTTCCACGCTGCGATGTCCTGCACCGGGACGGTCCCGGTGGGAACGGCCGTTGCACAGGCTGCTGCTGTGCCCATTGCCGTTGCGTAGCTCCCTGCAAGCGCGCCTGCGCGGTTGGCGCGCATGCGGTCGATGATGTCGTAGGCCATCCAGGTGGCCTGGGTGCGGTGGCTGGCACTGAGGTTGTTGCGCATGCTGGATGCCATCAATCCCGCCAGGCCTAGCAGGCCGATCGACAGCACCAACATGGCGACCAACACTTCGAGAAGGGTAAATCCGGACTGTTTCATGGGTGTTCTCATGGGCATGCGACACCGGCAACGCGTGGTCGCCCGGTTCGTTCGATTTGAATGACACGCCCCTGGACACTAGCGGGGCTGGGACAGAGCGTGAGGGTGGTGCTCGCAACGGTGGCTGTAGTCGGAATGGTCGTGCGACCACTTGAGGTGAAGGTGATCGAGCTGGCCACATTCGTTCCGCCAGTCAAAGTGCTGGACCCCGCCAAAGCCTGTTGCACCCGGATGGGCGTGCCTGCCGCGTCCCGCACGATCCAACCCTGCGCCCAGCCACCTGTGCAGGTTGCACCATCGCTGCTGGCGCACACGGTCACATTGGCTGCGCGTTTGACGGCCTCGCTGCGGGCCAAAGTGATCGCGGTGATCAGATCGTTCGCCTGCGTTGTCATACGGTTGTTCAGCACAAACATCTGATAATTCGGAACAGCGATGGTGACCAGAATCGCCGCCACAGCCAGCGTGACCAGCAATTCGATCAGGGTAAAACCGCGCTTTGAGGCCGGGGCATCAACCATGGTATTCAGGTTCTCGCATTTCACACTGCCACATTAAAAAAGGGAACGAGTGATGTCCAGCGTTACTAGACGAATGGCGGAATTGGGTTTATGAACGGCCAAGCCCCACCCGATTGTGTTTCAAAAATGCACAATGTTTAACGTCATGAATGAGGCCAACTTGAGCCTGCGGGGACAATCAACAGGTGTTGGAACTGAGCCGTGGACGGCCGGTGGAGTTGATGATGATGTCGCGTCGATTGCCTGCCACGCAAATGTGCAGGGCGCCATTGGGGAGCCCATTTGGCCCCTGGCTGACGCCACTGGGCTGGTAGCTGACAAAACTGCTGTAATTGCTGGTCGTGATGGTTGCTGCCGGGGAAACACTGCCTTGCACCCGCAACAGGGTGTCGCCTGAATCAATCACCCCTCGTGTTCCGCCATCGACAAATACCAGCCAGCCTTGCTGCCAGTTGGCTGTGGTATCGCAGGCCGGCGTCGCCGCCATGGCGTTGCTGGTCTTGCATACCGTGACGCGCATGCCCCGCTTGATCGCTTCGGATCGTGCCAGGTGCAGAACAGTAACCAGATCATTGGTCAAGGCTGTCAGCCTGCTGGCGTTCATGAAAAAGGCATAGCCGGGAATAGCAATCGTCAATAAAATTGCCCCCACCGCAAGCACAACCAATAACTCCACCAGTGTGAATCCACGCCCATTCATTTCCTCCCCCTTCGTCTTTTTATTCAGGGCTGTCAGCTTGCCACTCTGTTGGAGGCGTATCTATACAACTTTAGTTGTAGGTGCAGCCTATGCGTGAGCGGGGCACACCGGGGCTGAAGGCGTCCACCCTCATCCTGGGCGCCGGAGTTTCTGGCCTGAGCACGGCGCTGGCGTTGCTCAAGCATGGCTATGACGTCACGCTTCTGGATCGTGGCGCGGTGGGTGGCGAATCCTCGTGGGCGGGGGGCGGCATTTTGTCGCCGCTGCTGCCGTGGGATTACCCGGAGCCGCTGTCCAGACTGGCGCTGCGCTCGATGGCGGCGTATGCAGACTGGGTTGCGGATATCGAAGCGCGGTCTGGACGCATTGCTGAATACTGGCAGTGCGGGATGCGCGTACTGGAAGCAACCCAGGCCGATACGTCACTCGCCTGGTGCAAGGCACACGGCCTGACGGCACAACTCATGCACACGAATACCGGCGACAGCCTCTGGCTGCCGGATATCGCGCAGGTTCGCAATCCGCGCCTGGTGGCAGCATTGCACGCGGCGGTGGTGCAGCTTGGCGGGGTGATACGCGAACATTGCCCGGCCGCCGGGGTGCTGACGCAGGACGGACGGGTGACGGCGGTGCAGACAGCAGCGGACACTTTCCCTGCGGACAGCGTGGTACTGGCCACCGGGGCGTGGTCTGGCCTGGGGCTGGCAGGACTGGCGGCCACGCCGCAAATCCGCCCGATTCGCGGCCAGATGCTGCTGTTCAAGCTGGAGCCGGGCGTACTGGACACGATTCTGTATCGCAACGGGCTGTATCTGATTCCGCGCCGCGACGGCCATGTGCTGGTGGGCAGCACGCTGGAGGACGTCGGCTTCGACAAATCGACCGACGCTGCCACGCGCCGGCGCCTGCACAGCGACGCCACCGAACTGCTGCCGGCACTGGCTGCAGTTCAACCGGTGCAGCACTGGGCCGGGCTGCGGCCCGGCTCGCCCGACAATATCCCGATCATCGACCGCCATCCTGATTTCGATAACGTGTTCGTCAACACCGGGCATTTCCGCTACGGCGTCACCCTGGCGCCCGCCTCGGCGGAGTTGCTGGTCGATTTGATGGAAGGCAAGGCGCCGGCGCTGGACCCCGCGCCGTATCGCTGGCAGGCGGCGCTTGAACGCCAATGGACAGACGGTTCATAATCGCAATCAACCGATCGCCACCTGTGCCCATACCATGTCCCAAGCCCACGTCCATTCGCCCGTCGATGAAACCGACTTCCTGCGTCTGGAAGAAACCGCATCCAGCAAGCATGAGTTGGTGGATGGCGAGATCTACGCCATGGCCGGGGCTAGCGAGCGGTATAACCGCATCGCGCTCAACATTGCCTTCCACCTGCGCAGCGCCACCCGCGGCAAGCCCTGCCGCCGTGCCTTCATGGCCGACATGAAGCTGCGCTTGGCGGGCGGCACGACCTATTACTATCCCGACGCCATGCTGGTGTGCGACGCGACCGACGATCACCCCATCTACAAGCAATCGCCCTGCTTTATCGCTGAGGTGCTTTCCCCGGCCACCGCCAGTGTGGACGTGCGTGAAAAATGGGCGGCCTATCGCGGGCTGGCCAGCCCGCGTTATTACCTGCTGGTCGAATCGGAACGGCTGTGGGCCAAGGTTTTTTTTCGCGATGAGCATGACCCCTGGTTCGAGCAGGAACTGTCTGCCGACGACCGGATCGACGTGGCATGCGACGGTACGCGACTGACGCTGACGCTGGACGATCTGTACGAGGACACGGGACTGCTCGTTGTCTGACGCGGCCGGCAAGCACCCGCCACGGGTTGTCTGGATCGCCAGCGACAGCAAGCCGGGGCATGTGAACCAGTCGCTGGGACTGGCCGAGGCGCTGGCGCGCGCCACCCCAACCACGTTTCACCTCCTCCCTGCCCTGCCGGCCTGGCGCGCCTGGCTGGCACTGCTGCTGAAACGCTTTCCCGACAACGCGCTCCCCGAACCCGATCTGATCGTGGGCGCAGGGCACGCCACGCACCTGACGCTGCTGGCGGCGCGGCGCGCGCGCGGCGGGCGTGCCGTGGTGCTGATGAAGCCGAGCCTGCCGCGCCACTGGTTCGATCTGTGCATTCTTCCCGAACACGATGGCGTCGCGGCAGACGCGCATACGCTGGTGACCGAGGGGGCATTGAACCGCATCCGCCCGGCGATGCTGTCCCAATTTGAACACAGCGATGCGCACCACGGTTTATTGCTGATCGGCGGCGTCTCGCCGCATTTCGATTGGGACAGCGACGTAATCCAGGTGCAGATCAGGAGCATTCTCGCGCGCACGCCGGAAACGCACTGGACGCTCACCACCTCGCGCCGCACCCCGGCGGATTTTCTGGCGCAACTGCCGCCGGCTCCCAACCTGACTGTTATCCCGCACACGGCCACGTCGCCCGACTGGCTGCCCGCCCAGCTTGCACGATGCGGCACGGTGTGGGTAACGCCCGACAGCGCATCGATGGTGTTCGAGGCGCTGTCGGCGGGCGCGGATGTCGGCGTGTTCGATCTGCCGGTCAACCCGACAAGCCGCGTCGGCCGGGCGATCGCGCATCTCGTCGACGCGCAGCGCATCACCCGCTTCGTGAGCTGGTGCGCAAGCGGTTTACTGCGCCCCAACCGACACCCCCTGGCCGAGGCCGACCGCTGTGCTGAATGGATACTTGGATGGCTGAAGAAAAAAAACTGACTGTCCTGCAACTGCTGCCGGCGCTGGAATCCGGCGGGGTTGAACGCGGCACCCTCGAAGTGGCCCAGGCACTGGTTGAACACGGCCACCGTGCGCTGGTGATATCGGCAGGCGGACGGCTGGTCGTGCCGCTCGCTGCATCGGGCGCCGAGCACTTCGCCTGGCCGATTGGCCAGAAGATTTTCAAAACGCTGCTGCTCGTCGGCAAGCTGAGAAAGTTTTTGCAGGAACAAAAGGTGGACATCATCCACGCGCGTTCGCGCGTGCCGGCCTGGATCGCCTGGCTGGCCTGGCGCGGCATGGATTCGGCCACGCGCCCGCATTTTGTCACCACCGTGCATGGCCTGTATGGCGTCAATCGCTACAGCCGCATCATGACGCAGGGCGAGCGGGTGATTGCGGTGTCCGACACCGTACGCGACTACATCCTGCGCGAATACCCCGACACGCCGCCGTGGCGCATTCAGATCATCCATCGCGGCGTCGATGGCCAGGCTTATCCGCACGGCTGGAAGCCCGATCCGGTCTGGCAGCAGGCATTCTTCGCGCAGTTTCCGCACGCCGTGGGCAAGCAACTGGTCACCCTGCCGGGGCGCATCACCCGGCTCAAAGGGCATGAAGACTTCATCGAGTTGATTGCGCGGCTGAAACGACGCGGGCTGCCCGTGCATGGCCTGATCGTCGGCGGCGCGTCGTCCTCCAAGCAGCGCTATTTGCAAAAGCTGCGCTACCGCGTGCGCAGCATGGGGCAGGAAGCCGACATCAGTTTCACCGGCCAGCGCGATGACCTGAAAAACATCCTGGCAATCTCGAATCTGGTCTTGTCGCTCTCCACCCATCCAGAATCGTTTGGCCGCACCACGCTGGAGGCGCTGCGGCTGGGCGTACCGACGGCAGGCTACGACCACGGTGGCGTGGGTGAAATCCTGCGTTCTGTGTATCCTGCCGGGCTGTTGCCGCTGGGGGATCTCGGCGCGGCAACACAACGCATCTCCACCCTGTTGCTGCAGCCCACCCCAGTGCCTGACGACGACTTTTTTCCGCTGCGCAACATGCTGTCGCAAACCCTGGATTTGTATGGGCAACTTGCACGGACGCCGCGCAGACAGGGCAATCAATATTAGATCGCCATAAAGGGAACCGGCTCGCAAGCGCGGGGACAGACTATTCATTCACTTGATTTGAAAAAACGTAATGGCCAACACAACAAAAGGTTCGCTGATGATTGAGGTGGGTGCGGGTGAACTGATCGACAAAATCACCATACTCAAGATCAAGGCGGTTCGCATGACCGACCCGGCCAAGCTCAGAAATGTGAAACATGAACTGGATGTGCTCAGCCGGGCTCGCGCCGAGAACCTCGATCAGTCCGATGAACTTGACCGGCTGGAAGAAGCGTTGCGTATGGTCAACGAGGCGCTGTGGGTGATCGAGGACGACATCCGCGCGTGTGAGGCGGCGCGCGATTTCGGACCCAAATTCATCGAACTGGCCCGCTCTGTATACATCCAGAACGACAAGCGTGCGGCGATCAAGAAATCGATCAACGAACGCTGCGGCTCCAGCATCGTCGAGGAAAAGTCTTACACCGAATTTTCCTGAGCAGGCGGCCGCTTGGGCACGACCGCCTCAAGCACGGTCCCGGCTGAGAGCCCGGCAAGGTCCGGCACCTCGATCGCGCGAAATTCCCCACGACAGATACCGGTGCGCGCCGCCGTAGTGTGCGCCCCGGTATGCGCCTGGCCAGTTCGATTTCGTCTGGCCCCGGCGCGGTAACAACTTCATTACCCCGCTCGATCAATGCCGGTCAGATGGTTTTTGGTGTTTGTTTGGGCTGAATTTGTCGAAGCCGATTCACCCTTTAGCAGGCTCAGTGCGCATGGCATTGATACGCTCCCATACCGGAACAATTGATGCGCAGTGTTCACGACGTTAACGACCCCGGCTGGTATTCCGGCACCCAGGTCTTCAGCTGGCGTTTGACCGTCGCTTCATCGTAGGTGTCGGGGTGTGCCAGCCAGGCCAGACATTCGGCGTACCAGCCGGCATCGGCGGCGCGCGCTTTCGCCACCCGCAGCTTGGGGTGCGGCGTGGGCAGCGTGGGCTCGTCATCGGCGAGCAGTTCCTCGTAGAGTTTCTCGCCGGGGCGCAGGCCGGTGTATTCAATGCGGATGCGCTCTTCATCGGCGCCCGACAGACGAATCATGAGTTTGGCCAGTTCGGCGATTTTGACGGGCTCGCCCATATCCAGCACGAAAATTTCGCCGCCCTCGCCCATCAGGCCGGCCTGCAGAACCAGTTGCGCGGCTTCGGAGATCGACATGAAAAAGCGCGTGATGTCAGGATGCGTCACTGTCACCGGCCCGCCCGCCTCGATCTGTTTCTGGAACTTGGGAATCACGCTGCCGGATGACCCCAGAACATTGCCGAACCGCACCGACACAAAGCGCGTGCCGGTCGACTGCTGCATCGCCTGGCAGGTCATTTCGGCGAGCCGCTTGGTCGCGCCCATGACATTGGTCGGGTTGACCGCCTTGTTGGTGGAGATCATCACAAACTTGCCGACTCCATGCGCCTGCGCAGCTGCCGCAACAACCTGCGTGCCCAGCACATTGTTGCGCACTGCCTCCCAGGCATTGCCACTCTCCATCAAGGGTACGTGCTTGTAAGCCGCCGAGTGGAACACCACGGCAGGCCGATGTTCGGCCATCACCCGATTCACCCAGACAGCGTCCTTGACGTCACCGATCACCGGTGCAATCTGCAACCCAGGGAAACGCTCCGGCAATTCTTCCTCCATCGCATACAGCGCCAGTTCGGACTGCTCGAACAACACCAGCTTGGCAGGCGCGAAATGCGCAATCTGGCGGCACAGTTCCGAACCGATCGAGCCACCCGCGCCGGTCACCATCACCACCTGGCCGGTCAGCAACTGGTGCAGGCCGCTGTCGTCGAGTTCCACCGGGTCACGCCCCAGCAAGTCATCAAGTTCGATAGGCCGCAGGTTTGATACTGACACCCGGCCTGCCACCAGGTCTTCGAGGGAAGGCACGGTCAGTACATTCAGCCCGGCTTCGGTGCAGATCTGGGTGATGCGCTTGCGCACCTCGTGCGCGGTCGACGGCAGCGCCAGCACCACATCGTCAACCTCCATTCTCAGCGCATGGGCCACGACATCATCCAGCGCCCCCAGCACCGGTATGCCCTGTACCAGCCGCCCCTGCTTGTCGCGGCTGTCGTCCAGCAGACCCACCACATGAAACCCCGATGGATTGCGCGCCAGTTCGCGCAGCAAAAAGTCCGCTGCCGAGCCCGCCCCCGCCACCAGCACCGGCTTGCTGTGCGGATGCAGCACCCTGGCCAGCCGATGCTCCTTCCAGGCGCGGTAGGCCAGGCGGCTGCCGCCCATCAGGATCACCAGCAGCATCGGATCGAGAATCAGCACTGAACGCGGCACCACAGTACTGATGTGGAACAGGACCAGCACCAGCGGAATCAGCAGCGCTGCCAGCCCAACCGCCAGTACGATGCGCTTGAGATCGGGCAGGCTGGCAAAGCGCCAGATGCCGCGATACAAACCAAAGCGCCAGAACACCAGCGCCTGCAGCGGCACCACCCAAGCCAGCGTGGACAAGGCCGCAGCCAGGAACTCCGCGGGAATCTCCAGATTGAAACGCAGCCAGTGCGCGCCCAGCCAGGCGAAGGTTGCCGCCAGAATGTCGTGCAGGATGATGGTGACGGTGCGGGGATTAATGTTCATTGCGAAGTCGATTCCAGCGCCGGTCGATGGTCAGAAAAATCAGCAGATACGTTGCCGACCACAGTGTAAGCAGGGATGCAGTGTGCTGCGGCAGCGCCCGCAGTGTGAATGCCAGCGCGGCACCTGCGAGCATCAGCGTATAGGTGGCCCATGCAAGCTGACGACGCGACGCGCCCAGTAACACCACCCGCTGATAATAATGCGAACGATGCGCCTGCCAGATTTTTTCGCCACGCAAGCCACGTCGCGCGAGCGTCACGCTGGCATCGACAATGAATGGCGAGAACACCAGCAGCGGAAACAGCCACGGCCATACGTTTTGGCGCGCGCCCAGGATGCCGAGCGCGGCCGCCAGAAACCCCAGCGGGATCGACCCCGCATCGCCCATGAACACCCGTGCAGGCGGGAAGTTGAAGCGCAGGAACGCCAGGGCTGCCGCCGCAATGGCCGCGCAAAACGCGGCCAGCCCCGGCGCATCGCCAAGCCACGCAGCCAGCGCCAGCGCGCCAAAACCGATTGCGGCCATGCCGCCCGCCAGCCCATCCGAACCGTCCATGAAGTTATATAGATTGGTCATCCAGACGCTGGCCAGCGTACCCGCCAGCAACGCCCAGCCGGTCAGCCCAAGCGCCAGCAGGCACGCCACTGCCGCAACGAAATGCACCAGAAAGCGCAATGCCGCCGGCAGCCCCCTCACATCGTCCAGCAGCGACACCACAGCCAGCGCGAATGCCGCCAGAATCACCGGCAGCAAACCTGCGTCGGCCAGCCACACGCTGGCCACCCCCACACCGGCCATCATCCCCAGCCCGCCGATGCGCGGCGTCGGCGTCGCATGCAGCGAGCGGGCATTGGGGTGATCCATTGGCAAGCGATCACGCCGCAGCAGCCAGGACAGCGTCAGCCAGCACACCGGAAAAGCAGCAAGCGGGGCCATCCATTCAGCAGGCGCCATCACAACAGCCCTGCCGGCACGGCCGTTGCCGTGCGGCTCAACGGAAGCAATAGGGGTGCCATGCAGGGGTGATGTTGCATATCAGATCAGCCGCACCAGCTCCGAATAGGGGACCAGTGCCGAATCGGCGGTGAGCAACTGCGCAGGCATGAGCAGAGCTTGCGCAATCAGCAGGCGGTCAAACGGGTCACGGTGGTGCAAGGGAAAATGTGCCACCTTCGCGCCATGCGCTGCGCTGACGGGCAGTTCAACAAAGCCGGTTTCTTTTGCTGCCTGAGCGATGTCCCCGGGCGAGTAATGGAAATCAATCTTTCCCAGTGCCGTCTTGATAGCAATCTCCCAAATACTGGCGGCGCTGAAATAGACCGTGGTTTCGGGTGACTCAATCTGCGCAACAAAATCCTGTGGCAAACGTTGAGGGGCGTCCAGCGCCCACAGCAGAATATGCGTATCCAGCAGAACAACCACTTAGCGCCCCTCGAACAAGGCAAGCTCGTCGTCAGTCAACGGCGTGTCGAAATCATCGGGGACATTGAGCCTGCCTTTGAACATTCCAAGCTGGCGCTTTTTCGGTGGGGCCTCAAGCGGCACTAAACGGGCGATCGGCTTGCCCGCTTTTGCGATAACGATTTCCTCGCCGTCCGCCACCTGTTCCAGCAGACGTGAGAGATGGGTTTTCGCCTCATGGATGTTAATGGTTTGCATGGCGCCCTCCTGAACTTAACTAGACTTAGTTTATCACGGCACCAAAGAGCGGGCCAAACAAAGGTTTGGCTGCATCGACTCAGTTGCCATCCTTCGGGTACTGCTGCCAGCCCGCAACCGTCGCAGCCAGGCCCTGCTGCAAGGTATACGGCGGCACCCAACCCAGCCGCGAGCGGATGGCCGAACTATCCACAAAAAGTGAACCGGTGAGCCGCGCCACCGCTGCGCGTTTGCCCAGCAGCACGCCGGCCAGTTCAAGCACGCCCACCGGCACCGCCAGCAAGTGCGTGGAACGACGCATGACAAGGGCTACCGCGCGAATGAGTTCGGGTGTCGAAACCGGCACGCCATCGTCCAGCAAAAAGGTCTGCCCGGCAGCGGCAGGGTGTTCAACACACAGCCGGATCGCATCGACAAAGTTTCCCAGATACAGCAGGCTGCGGCAGTTGCGAATTGCCTCCAGCGGTAGCGGCCAGCCACGCTCGACAGTACGCATCAGCCGCAAGAAATTCGCTTTCACCCCCGGTCCGTACACCAGCGGTGGACGCAGGATGACGACTTCCAGGCCGGTTTCCTGCGCAATCCGCTGCAAGCCCTGTTCGGCTTCCCATTTGGAAATCGCATACGCATCTTCGGGGGCTGCTGCATCGGTTTCACGATAAGGCGCATCGCGCCCCTCGCCGTTGACCTTGATGGTGCTGATGAAAACGAAGCGCTTCACTCCGGCTTCAGCCGCCTGACGGGCAAGATTGAGCGTGCCTTCGGTGTTGGTTGCCCGGTACAGCGCCAGCGGATTCTGTGTCGTGTCGTCCATCACATGGACCCGCGCAGCCAGATGCACGACCGCATCGCAACCTACAAGCGCCGTCTGCCAATCCGTCGACGGCCCGATTTCGCCGATTACCCGCTCATTCCTCAAACCCGAAGCACGTCGCACAGTCGGAACAATGACATGCCCCGCGACGGTCAATTGGTCGCACAAGGCACGGCCGACAAAACCGGCAGCCCCGGTTACCAATACTTTCATTTATGAAGGTATTCCAAAAGCTTGGCTGGATATTTTGAAAGAATCTTCAGCATGCTAGCTGGAATACCATTTTCCCGGCAGGCTCGCAGCACTTCCCGATTCAGAACCAGGGTGTTGCGCCAACCGCTAGTACTGATACCCCCTGTACGCATGCGCACCAGCACTTCGGGTAGGTAACGATAGCGCAGAGGCTGGCGCCAAAAAGCACGGGCGATAAACTCGAAATCGCCAGCGATACGGTAATCCGTGCGGAAGGGCCCGACTCTCTGGAACACCTTGTGCCGTAAAAACAGCGCCGGGTGAGCCGGCATCCAGCCCCATGCGATGCGCTCCGGCCGGAAGCGGGCTGAAGTATAACGGCGCACCGCTAGCGCCGGATTCTCCGGGTGGAAAAACTCAACGTCGCCAAATAAAGCATCCAGGTGATCCTGCCTCATGAGTTTGGCGACATCGTTAAGCACATTATCGTGGGCGTAAACATCGTCTGAATTGAGAAAACCGATCACATCACCCGTCGCGGCATGCACCCCCTTATTCATCGCGTCATAGATGCCACGATCTGGTTCTGAGATCACCTTGGATAGCGATTGACGATAGCGCTCGATGATAGCCAGCGTGCCATCACTGGATCCTCCATCAACGAGGATATGTTCAATCCCCGGCCAGGTTTGGGCAGCTACCGAACGCAGGGTGCCTTCGATGGTTTGCGCGCTGTTGTAGCAAACCGTGACGATGGAAAATTTCATGATGTTTGAGGATTTCCGGCTCAGGTGCGGATTCATGACTCATGGGGCTGGTGCCTGTTCAATGCATGACGAAGGATATGCAGAAGCAGATTTTTGACCAGGCGCCAGCGCCAAACAAGCTTTTGCACACCAGGTGCGCCAACGGATGGACTTAAGTTGTTTCCATGGCGGCGATAAGCGATGAGTGGCTGGTTGATGAAATGCGTCTTGCCGTAAATATCATTGATCAAGCCAAACCACATATCGTGCATAGGCACATCTTTTGGAATTGGGAGAAAGTGGTCCAGCATTGACCTCCGGAAAGCCAAGGTGCAGCCGAGATACTTGCTTTTAAGCAGGTTGTGCAAAACACCCGCGGCAAAACGCCCGCGTTGCGCAAAAAAAGAATCGGCCACCACGAAACCCGACTCGTCAATTATCTTGGCATCGCTGGCCACAAGCGTTATTTCCGGGTTTAACGAAAATGCTTCGATGATTTTGTCAGCTTTTCCCGGAAGCCAAACGTCATCTTGATCGCTCAGAAACAGGATGTCGCCCTGCGCCAGCCTCATGGCCTTTTCAAACGAAGCCAACACGCCCAGGTTTCGCTCATTGCGATACACGTGCACCCTTGCATCCGAGAGATTGCGCAACAATTCTGCCGAATTGTCTTGCGAGGCGTCATCCACGACCACGACTTCATCAGTTGCCTGCAATTGCGCCAAGATAGAGCGCATCTGCGGCTGAAGATAGGCCGCGCCATTGTAGACGGCCATGCAGACGGATATTTTCACCTCCATCGCTCCAGCGCCTTCAGCAATGAAAAGGCCGAATCGAGTCTGAAAAACATAAAGCTCAACAATCTCATCTCGGACACAGCGTTGGTTCCAATTGATCCGTGCTGCTTGAGTAGCAAATTACCCTGACAGCAACCATTGCGATCATTACGACTGACATGCCAAGGGGGTTGGTCAGGAACGGGTGTGAAACAGGGCGTCAAACACCCAGAACAGTAGCAGCCAAGCAGTCAACTTGAGCAGGCGCAGGCGCGCGAGGTCTTCACGCAGCAGCTAGATCAGCCCCACCCGGGATGGCCATGATGAAGATGGGCATTCGGACGGACGGCCGAATGGCAACAACAGCAAAAATGACCAGGCGAGGAAAACGGGCGTCCACTAGGCGGGGTTGAACACTGCTGGCACGGTTAAGCCGCGACACGTGTGCCGACTGCCGCCGAAAACGCGTCGATCACCGGCTGGATCAGGCTGCGCTTGAGTTTGAGTGCGGCCTGATTCACCACCAGGCGCGAGCTGATATCGCTGATGTGTTCGACGGCGACCAGGTCGTTAGCCTTGAGGGTGCCGCCGGTGGAAACGAGGTCAACGATGACATCGGACAGCCCGACCAGCGGTGCCAGTTCCATCGATCCATACAGCTTGATGAGGTCGATGTGCACGCCTTTGCTGGCGAAGTGGTCGCGCGCCGCGTTGACGTATTTGGTGGCAACGCGAATGCGCGCGCCCTGCTTAACCTGGCCGGCATAGTCGTAACCTTCGCGCACCGCGACCATCATGCGGCAGCGCGCGATCTGCAGGTCAAGCGGCTGATACAGGCCGTTGCCGCCGTGTTCATTCAGCACGTCCTTGCCGGCGATGCCGAGGTCGGCGGCGCCGTATTGCACGTAGGTCGGCACGTCGCTGGCGCGCACGATGATGAGCCGCACGTCGGCACGGTTGGTGCCGATGATGAGCTTGCGCGAGGACTCGGGGTTTTCGGTCGGGGTGATGCCCGCCGCCGCCAGCAGCGGCAGGGTTTCTTCAAAAATACGGCCCTTGGACAAGGCCAGCGTGATGCCGGAGTAGCTCATGTTCAATGTCTGTGTTCAGTGCACGCGTTTGATGCGCGCGCCCAGCTGGGTGAGCTTTTCCTCGATGCGTTCGTAGCCGCGGTCGAGGTGGTAGATGCGCTCGATGGTGGTCTCGCCCGCCGCCACCAGGCCTGCCAGAACCAGGCAGGCCGACGCGCGCAGGTCGGTCGCCATCACGATGGCGCCGTCCAGCCGGGGCACGCCACGCACCAGCGCGGTGTGGCCGGAGACTTCGATGTTGGCGCCCATACGCCGCAGCTCCTGCACGTGCATGAAGCGGTTCTCAAAAATGGTTTCGGTGACGCTGGCCGCGCCCACCGCGATGGCGTTCATCGCCATGAACTGCGCCTGCATGTCGGTGGGAAACGCCGGATGGGGTGCGGTGCGCACATCCACTGCTTGCAACTTGCCGTCGGATTCGATTTCGATCCAGTCGCTGCCCACCTCGACCTTCGCCCCCGCATCGCGCAGCTTGCTCATCACCGCGTCCAGCGTATCGGGCTGCGCATGGGTGGTGCGCACACGCCCGCCGGTCATGGCAGCGGCAACCAGGAAGGTGCCCGTCTCGATGCGGTCGGCCATCACGGAATATTCCGCACCGTGCAGCGTGTCGACACCGTGAATGGTGATGATGTCGGTGCCCGCGCCTTCGATTCTGGCGCCCATCGCAATCAGGCAGCGCGCCAGGTCGACCACTTCGGGTTCGCGCGCGGCGTTTTCCAGCACGGTGGTGCCTTCGGCCAGCGCGGCAGCCATCATCAGGTTTTCGGTGCCGGTCACAGTCACCATGTCCATCACGATGCGCGCGCCCTGCAGACGCTTGCAGCGCGCGTGGATGTAGCCGTGTTCGATCTGGATGTCGGCGCCCATCGCCTGCAAGCCCTTGACGTGCAGGTCGACCGGACGCGAGCCGATGGCGCAGCCGCCCGGCAAGCTGACGCGTGCCTCGCCAAAGCGCGCCAGCGTCGGCCCCAGCACCAGGATCGCGGCGCGCATGGTTTTCACCATTTCGTAGGGCGCTTCCTTGTGCGGGATGGATTCGCCGCACAGGGTGACGCGATTCTTGTCGTCGAGGGTGACACGCACGCCCATGTGGCCGAGCAGGGCCAGCATGGTGCTGATGTCCTTGAGATGCGGCACATTGCCGAGCTGCAGGGGCTCGGCGGCAAGCAGGCTGGCGGTCAGGATCGGCAGCGCGGCGTTTTTGGCGCCGGAAATGCGCACCTCGCCGGCAAGCGGATTGCCGCCATGGATCAGCAGGGCGTCCATTCAGCGGTTAGCCCAGTCTTCGGGGGTATAGGTCTTCATCGAAAGCGCATGGATTTGTGCGTGCATGCGCGCGCCAAGGGCATCGTAAACCAGCCGGTGCTGCTGGATCATGTTCTTGCCGGCAAAGGCCGGGCTAACGATCACCGCCTGAAAATGTTGGCCGTCGCCGTCCAGTTCGATGTAGTCGCACGGCAGTTTCTCGGTGATCCAGCCTTTGATGTCGTCGGGGGTAACCATGCGTGTCGTGCCTCTTCAGTGTCTGAGTTTGTAGCCGCTCTTGAGCAGCGCCAGGGTGAGCGCGGATATTGCCACAAAGCAGGCACTGGCGACCAGCAGGCCGAGCCAGGGATCGGTGTCGGACTGGCCGACAAACGCATAGCGGAAGCCGTCGATCAGGTAGAACACCGGGTTGGCGTGCGAAATGGCCTGCCAGAAAGGCGGTAGCGAATGGATCGAGTAGAACACGCCGGACAGGAAGGTGAGCGGCAGGATGAGAAAGTTCTGGAATGCCGCCAACTGGTCGTATTTTTCCGCCCAGATGCCGGCGACGATGCCGACCGCGCCCATGATGGCGCAGGCCAGCAGCGCATACGCCAGCAGCCAGCCCAGATGCGGCATCTGCCACGGCGCGAACCACAGGGTCACCGCCCACACGCCGAGGCCGACCACCAGGCCGCGAATCACCGCCGCCCCCAGATAGGCCAGGAAGAATTCGAGGTAAGACAGCGGCGGCAGCAGCACGAACACGATGTTGCCCTGCATCTTCGACTGGATGAGGCTGGACGAGCTGTTGGAAAACGCGTTCTGCAGCATGCTCATCATCACCAGCCCGGGCACCAGGAAACTGGTGTAGGAGACGCCTGGATAGACCTCGACATGCGCTTCCAGCACATGCGAGAAGATCAGCAGATACAGCAGCGCCGTCACCACCGGGGCGACCACGGTCTGCACTGCCACTTTCCAGAAGCGCAGCATTTCCTTGTAGAACAGCGCCGGCAACCCGCTCATGTGCGCTTCATGATGTCGGTGAAGACATCCTCCAGATCGGGTTCCTGCAGCTGCATTTCGAGCACGCGGATGCCGGCGCCGCGCAGGTCGGCGAGCAGGGTTTCCAGATCGTCGTACTCGCTGAAATTGATGCGCCAACTGCCGTCCGCGTCGTGCTGCAGGCGGGTCTGCCAAATACCCGGAACGCTTTCGCTATCCAGCCGCAGTTGCGCGCAATGCTCGTTGGTGAGCTGCAGCAGGTTGCGGGTGGTGTCGCAGGCGACAACGCGGCCGCTTTTCAGCATGGCGATGCGGCCGCATAGCGCCTCGGCCTCTTCCAGGTAATGCGTGGTCAGCAGGATGGTGTGCCCCTCGCGGTTGAGACCGCTGATGAATTCCCACAGCGAGCGGCGCAGATCGACGTCGACCCCGGCGGTCGGCTCGTCGAGCACGATGACCGGCGGCTTGTGCACCAGCGCCTGCGCCACCAGCAGGCGGCGCTTCATGCCGCCCGACAGGCTCTGCGTGTTCTTGTCGGCGTGCGGGGCGAGATCGAGGTGGTGCATGATCTCGTCGATCCAGCCGTCGTTGTGCCTGAGTCCGAAATAGCCGGACTGGATGCGCAGGGTTTCGCGCACGTTGAAGAAGGGATCGTAGACCAGTTCCTGCGGCACCACGCCCAGCGCGCGGCGTGCCTGGCGGTAGTCGCGCACCACGTCGTGGCCCATGATGGCGGCCTGGCCGGAATCGGCACGGGTGAGCCCGGCGAGGATGGAAATCAGCGTGGTCTTGCCGGCGCCGTTGGGGCCCAGCAGGCCGAAAAACTCGCCCGGCTGGATTTCGAGCGAAACGCCATCGAGCGCCTGGGTAGTGCGAAAACGCTTGCGCAGATCGCTGACACGGATGGCGGGGCTTGCCTGGCTCATGCGGGCAACAGCTCGGACACCCCATACAGCTCGGCCAGCGTGGTGAAACTGGCCGGCAGGCCGCTGCAGGCGAGCGTGCGCCCGGCTTGCCGGGCCTGCCGCATGGCGCTGAAGATGAGCGCGAGCGCAGCCGAATCGGCGGTTTCGACCCCGCTGAAATCCAGGGTGTCGACCCCCTTGGCAAGCTGCGGCTGCAATTCGCGCAACAGGTCGCCGACGCTGTCGACGGTTACCGCACCGCTGATGCGGCAGCCATTGCCCTCACATACAATCACGAGCCGGGACGCGGCGCCGGCTTGGTCTCACCGCGTGCAGACTGGGCAGCCAGCGTTTTGATCAGCCCGTCAATCCCGTCCTGGCGAATGGTGCTGGCAAAGGAAGCCCGGTAATTGGTGACCAGGCTGACGCCGTCGATCGTCACGTCGTAGACCTTCCAGCCGAAAGCCGTTTTGTACATGCTGTAGTGAATCGGAATGGGTTGCCCGCCCGGCTGGCGAATTTCGGAGCGCACGGTCACATCGGTGTCGTCCGGCTTCATCACCAGCGGCTTGAATTCGATCGTCTGGTCGGTGAACGCGGTGAGCGAACTGGAATAGGTGCGCACCAGCAGGTTGCGGAATTCGGTCACCAGCTCCTGTTTCTGTTTGGCTGTGGCACGCGGCCAGTGCTTGCCGAGGGCCAGCTGCGTCATGCGGTTGAAGTCGAAGTTGGGCAGGATTTTGGCTTCGACCAGCTGGTACACCTTGGACAGGTTGCCGCTCTGAAGCTCCTTGTCCTGTTTCAGGATGCTGATGACTTCCTGCGTGGTGGTGCGTGCCAGCACGTCGGGCAGCGTATCGTTGGCCGCCAGTGCCGCAGGGGGATTGAACCCCAGCACCAGTACCATTAGCAAAAAAAATGTGCGCAACATAGTCAAGGTAATCCTGTTCGAGAAAATCGGGATGGTACAAACCGGGGCGGGACCAATCGGGCTAGGAGTAGACGCCCGTTGCTTACCTGAGTTCACCGGTCAGGCGCGCCAGCTGCGCCACGTTCATGTTGTAGTCGTTAACCGTGCGCAGATATTCGGTCTGCACCAGAACATAGTTCTTGATCGCGTCGGCCACCTTGTCGGCGCTTTCGAGCCCGGCCGACAAATCGGCCAGCGACGCCACCATCCAGCGCCGTGCCGCCGCCGCGCCTTCGGCCAGTTCGCGTTGCGCATCATGGTTCGCCTGGGCGTTGGCATAGGCCTCACCCACTTCAAACGGAATACCCGCCACTGCAAACGCCTTCTTGTGGTTGAGCGCTTCCAGATCGGCCTGCGCCTGATTGACACGGGCGCTGGCGACACCGAACACGCTGTCCCATTTCACCCCGACCACCGGGGTGAGGCCGCCGCCATTGAAGGGGTCGTTGAGAAAGGGGTTGTCCAGCCGCTCACGCTGCGAGGCATAGTTGAACTGCCCGATCACGCCGGCGTACACGTCCGGCATGCGGTCGGCCTTTTTGGCGGCCACCAGGGCACGGCGGGCACGCAGACCCGCTTCGAGCTGCTGCATCTCGGGGCGATCCTGCAGGGCGCGTGCCTGGAACTCGGCCAGATCCACCTGCGGGAAGGGCACCGGCTCGATCCGTTCGTCGGCCACCTTGAGGTCGGACTTCAAGCCGGCGCCGGTCAGCACCTTCAGACCATCGAGGCTGATTTTTTCGACCGCGCGCGCCTGGTACACATACTTGGCAAGCAGGCCCTTGGCGGTTTGCAGCGCATACAGGTCGGATTGCTTGGACTCGCCGGTTTCTTCCTTGAGATTGCGCTCGACCGATTCGATGGACCCATTCAGCCGCCCCTGCATGTCTTCCAGGAAAACCCGGGTATCGCGCGCAGTCAGATAGCCAAAGTAGGCACGCTTGGTGTCATACACCGTGTCGGTGCGCGACTGCTTGAGCTCGCCGCGCCTGAGGTCGACATTGCCCTGCGCGGCCTCGCCGTAACGTTCGAACTTGCCAAAGGTGTAGAGCGGCTTGATCAGCGCGAAATCCAGATGGGTCCAGTCGGAAATGCCCTCAATCCTGTCGCCGTCGGAGCGCGGGGTGCACGGAAAAGCGGTGCACGACTGGGCGCCGCCCTGATAGAAACCGCCCTCAACTTCCGGCGCCAGCCCGATGAAGGCATTGGCGCTGACCCGCCAGCCGGCGTTGCCCTGCACTTCCTGCAGCAGGCCGCGTGCGGCCTCGACCACCTGTTCGCGTTCCTTGATGCGCGGATCGGCGGCAAGGCTCATTTCCACCGCCTGTTGCAGGTTGACGGTCTCTGCCTGTACGGGCAGGGTGGCCAGCAGCATGCCGGCTGCCAGCAATGTGCGGGGGAGTGCGTTGAGTTTCATTGTGTCGCTCCTTCCTGAGCTTGGCCGTATATAAACCGTCCGATCAGATTCTCCAGCACCACGGCTGACTGGGTGATGAGAATCCGGTCCTTGTCCTTCAATGTCTGGCTGTCGCCGCCCGCTTCCAGCCCGATATATTGCTCGCCCAGCAAACCCGAGGTCATGATAGCGGCAGAGGTATCCTTGGGGAAAGCATAGCGCTTGTCCAGGCGAAGAGTGACGGCGGCTTCGAATGTTTCATTGTCAAAATGAATATCCGCCACCCGGCCCACCACCACCCCGGCGCTTTTAACCGGTGCACGCGGCTTGAGACCACCGATATTGTCGAAGCGGGCGACAACTTCGTAGCTATTCGACGCGCTTACGGCGCTCGTGCTGCCGACCTTGAGCGCCAGGAACAGCAGCGCGACAACGCCTGCAATGACAAATAATCCCACCCAGAGATCGAGTACGGTCTTGTTCATGATGTCAGTTAAGTCCCCGGAACATGAATGCGGTCAAAATAAAATCCAGCGCCAGCACAACCAGGCTGGAGGTCACCACGGTGCGTGTGGTGGCGCCCGACACGCCTTCGGCGGTCGGCGGTGCGTCGTAGCCTTCGAACAGCGCGATGGTAGTGATGGCAATGCCGAACACCACGCTCTTGATGACGCCGTTGAGAATGTCCTGCTCGAAATCGACCGCGCTCTCCATTTGTGACCAGAACGCCCCTTCGTCCACCCCGATCAGCTGCACGCCGACCAGATAGCCGCCGAAAATCCCCATCGCCGAGAACAGCGCCGCCAAGAGCGGCATCGAAATCACCCCCGCCCAGAAGCGCGGCGCCACCACGCGGGCGATCGGGTCGACCGCCATCATTTCCATCGCCGCCAGCTGCTCGGTCGCCTTCATCAGGCCGATCTCCGCGGTGATCGCGGACCCTGCGCGGCTGGCGAACAACAGGGCCGCGACCACCGGCCCCAGTTCGCGCACCAGCGACAGCGCCACCAGGATGCCCAGCGCTTCTTCCGAGCCGTAGGTTTGCAGCGTTTCATAGCCCTGCAAACCGAGCACCATGCCGACAAACAGCCCCGACACCAGAATGATGATGAGCGAGAGCACGCCCGTGAAGTACATCTCGCGGATGGTCAGCCCGAAGCGGCGAAATGCGGTGCCCGAGTGCAGCAGGACCGCCACGAAGAAACGGGCCGCAAAGCCGATGCGCCACACGCCCTGTATGGTGCGATTCCCGAGGTTTTCAATCGATTGCTTAAGCACGCTGCACTCCCAGTCGCAAGTCGTCGGCATAGGACGGCGCCGGATAATGGAAAGGCACCGGGCCGTCGGCCTCGCCATGCACGAACTGGTGCACGTACGCCAAGTCGGACGCCCGGATCTCTGCTGCCGTGCCCTCGGCGACGATCACGCCTTCCGAGACGAAATATATGTAATCGACGATCTTCAGCGACTCTTGCACGTCGTGCGTCACCACCAGCGAGGTCAGTCCCAGCGTGTCGGTCAGGCGGCGGATCAGGTTGCCGGTCACGCCCAGCGAAATCGGGTCGAGCCCGGCAAACGGCTCGTCGTACATCACCAGCATGGGATCGAGCGCGATCGCGCGCGCCAGCGCCACCCGCCGCGCCATCCCGCCAGACAGTTCGGACGGCATCAGGTGCGCGGCCCCGCGCAGGCCGACGGCATGCAGCTTCATCAGCACCAGATCGCGAATGGCGTCCTCCGGCAGATCGGTGTGTTCGCGCAGCTGGAACGCCACATTATCGAACGCCGAGATGTCGGTGAACAGCGCGCCGAACTGGAACAGCATGCCCATCTTGCGGCGCAGGCGGTACAGGCCCGCCGAATCGAGCTCGCCCACTGATTCGCCCGCCACCCGCACCCGCCCCTGGCCGGGCTTGATCTGCCCGCCAATCAGACGCAAAAGGGTGGTTTTGCCGCAACCGCTGCTGCCCATGATGGCGATGACCTGCCCGCGCCGGGCGGTCAGGTTGATGCCCTTCAAAACCGGCCGGTCACCATAGCCAAATTCGACATCTTCGATTTCGACCAGATTGTCGTTGTGCAAGAAATCCAGCCTGTGTTTTTGTTGAGGGCTGCTATTTTACCGAAGCACGCCCGCGCCACCGCAACAATGCAGGCGTTTTTAACCCGATATTCAGTAGCCCATCACCTGCTTCAAGGTGTTGGCCTGTTCCAGCAGACCGAGGTCGCCGCTGCGACTGAATACAAACAGGGGTTCACCCGTCGCCGCCTGCTGCGTGATGCGTTGCGCCAGCACACGCAGATCGGGGGCCTCATCCAGCCACCAGACATGCTCTGCTTCCCACGCTGGCGTAGCCAGCAGCACCCGCTCCGAAGCGGGTTTCACCGACGCCGCGTCACCCGGCTCCAACACGAAATAGAAGCCGTCCCGGGTGTCGTACAGCCATTGCGCCCAGGTCGCTTCGGATGCGGCCTGCCAGACAGCTGCCGGCAAATAGACTGCCTGGAATTGCGTGTTGTAATACGACAACAGCCAGTCATTCGGCAGATCATCGGGATAAAACCCGCCCTGCCACGCGGGATGCCGCCAGCCGCTGGCGCCGACCAGAACCAGGGGGTTGGAGGTCATGTCGAGGCGATGGCGTCCGACGCTTCAGGCGCGGCGCCAGGTGGTGCCGCCTGCCCCGTCTTCCAGCACGATGCCCGCCGCCGTCAGCGTATCGCGGATGCGGTCGGATTCGGCGAAGTCCTTCGCCTGGCGCGCCGCTTGGCGCGCCACGATCAAGGTCTCGATTTCGGCTTCGGAGAGGCCGCCGGGTGCGGTTCCCGCCTGCAGAAAGTCGGCCGCATCGCGCTGCAGCAGGCCGAGCACGCCGCCGAGGCTGCGCAGGGTCTGCGCCGCGGCAGCATCGCCCCGGTTGGCCTCGCCGGCCAGATCGAACAGCACCGCGAGGGCTTCCGGGGTGTTGAAGTCGTCGTCCATCGCCGCGCGGAAGGACGCCGCCGCAGGCTGGCTCCAGTCGGGCGCGGCTGTCTCCAGCGGTGCGTTTTTCAGCGCGGTATACAGGCGCGTCAGCGCGCCCCTGGCGTCGTCGAGGTGGGCATCCGAATAGTTCAGCGGGCTGCGGTAGTGCGCGCGCAGGATGAAGAAGCGCACCACCTCGGCGTCGTATTGCGCCAGCACCTCGCGGATGGTGAAGAAGTTGCCCAGCGACTTGGACATCTTTTCGTTGTCCACCCGCACGAAGCCGTTGTGCATCCAGTAATTGACGAAGGTGCAGCCATTCGCGCCTTCGGACTGTGCAATCTCGTTTTCGTGATGCGGAAACTGCAGGTCCTGGCCGCCGCCGTGGATGTCGAAATGCTTGCCGAGCAGGTCAGCGCTCATCGCCGAGCATTCGATGTGCCAGCCGGGGCGGCCCAATCCCCAAGGGGACTCCCACGCCGGCTCGCCCGGTTTGGCGGCTTTCCACAGCACGAAATCCATCGGGTCGCGCTTGCTGGGATCGACCCCCACGCGTTCGCCCGCGCGCAGTTCGTCGAGGCTTTTGCCGGACAGGCGGCCGTAGGCGGGGAACGCCCGCACGCTGTAATAGACGTCGCCATTCGGCGCCGGGTAGGCCAGGCCGTTGTGGATCAATTGCCCGATCAACCCCAGCATCTGCGTCACGTATTCGGTGGCGCGCGGCTCATGGTCGGGCGGCAGCACGCCGAGCGCGCGTTCGTCCTCGTGCATCGCGACGATGAAGCGCCCGGTCAGCGCAGCCGGGGTTTCGCCGTTGTCCGCAGCGCGCTTGATGATCTTGTCGTCGATGTCGGTGATGTTTCTCACATACTCGACCTGATAGCCGCTCGCGCGCAGCCAGCGCGTCACCATGTCGAACACCACGAATACCCGCGCGTGCCCCAGATGGCACAGGTCGTACACGGTCATGCCGCAGACGTACATACGGACCTGGCCGGGGGTGAGCGGAACAAATTCTTCCTTGGTGCGCGTAAGGGAGTTGGTGATGTGCAGCATGGGTGCGAACGGGCTACGAACGGAATGGCGACATACGGGAATCAAGCGGCGCGCCGACTGTCTCAGCCGGGGTGATATTGCTAGAATGCCAGCTTCCCAAGATGATCCGAGCATATCACATGGCTTTGTCACGTTTCGCCGCCGCCGTTGCCGCCTGCGTCATCCTCGTCAGCCCCCCCGTGCTGGCCAATGAAATCCAGGAAATCAACCAGCAGTTCCGCAAGGGCGACCTGACCGGTTCACTCGACCGCGCCAACCGCTATCTCGCCAAAAACCCGCAAGATGCGCAGGCACGCTTCCTGAAGGGGCTGATCCTCGCCGACCAGGGCAAGACCAACGATGCCATCACCGTGTTTACCGGGCTGACCGAGGACTACCCCGAGTTGCCCGAGCCCTACAACAACCTGGCCGTGCTGTATGCCTCGCAAAGCAAATACGAAGCGGCGAAGCATGCGCTGGACATGGCGATCCGCAGCCATCCCAACTACGCCACCGCGCATGAAAACCTCGGCGACATCTATGCCAAAATGGCGTCGATTGCGTATGGCAAGGCACTGGCGCTGGACAGCAAGAACACGACTGCGCAAACCAAGCTCACGCTGATCCAGAACATGCTTGGGGAACAGTCACGCAAGCCGGCAACCGCCAAGCCCGTGCCAGACTCCAGGCAGCCCGCACCGGCCAGATAAAGCCATGCAGCCGTCCCGGTGCCGCGAAAACGGCCGCCGGAAAATCATTCACGTAACCTCACTTTAAGGACACACATGGTCAAGCTGCACACCAATCACGGCATCATCACCCTCGAACTCGACGCCGAGAAAGCGCCGAAAACGGTGGAAAACTTTCTGCAATACGTGCGCGACGGGTTTTTCGACGGCACGATTTTCCATCGCGTGATCGACGGCTTCATGATCCAGGGTGGCGGCTTCGAGCCCGGCATGACGCAAAAGCCCACCCGTGACCAGATCGAGAACGAAGCCGCCAACGGCCTCAAGAACGAGGCCTACACCGTTGCCATGGCACGCACCTCCAACCCCGGTTCGGCCACCGCGCAGTTCTTCATCAACATCGCCAACAACAGCTTCCTCAACTTCACCGCCCCCACCCCGCAGGGCTACGGCTATGCCGTGTTCGGCCGCGTGGTCGAAGGCACGGACGTGGTCGACAAGATCAAGAAGGTGAAAACCGGCAACCGCGCCGGGCATCAGGACGTGCCGCTGGAAGACGTGGTGATCACCAAGGCGGAAATCGTCTAAAGCCCTCGGTGAGCCTGATCTCGTCTGTAAAAACGGGCCGCACCTATTTTGTTGCCGACCTGCACCTAACCGACGAACGCCCGGTCGCCACCGGGCGTTTTTTTCGCTTTTTGCAAGAAGAAGTTGCCGGTGCGGATGCGTTCTACATCCTGGGCGATCTGTTCGAGGCCTGGGTCGGCGACGACCACGACGAGCAGGTTGCGCACGCCACCGCACTACGGCTCAAGGCGCTGGCGGATGCCGGCACACCGGTGTATTTCATGCACGGCAACCGCGACTTCATGCTGGCCGGGCGCTACGCCGTGCAGTCCAGCATGACGCTGCTCGCCGACCCCAAGCGGATCGATCTGTATGGCGTGCCCACCCTGCTGATGCACGGCGATACCCTGTGTACCGACGACACCGCCTACCAGACCTTTCGCCGCCGGGCACGGCACCCGCTGACGCTGGCGTTGCTGCGGCGTCTTCCATTTGCTTTACGCCGCCGCCTCGCGCGCCAGGCGCGGGCAGGCAGCGAATCGGCCAAGGCCGGCAAGCCGGCCGCGATCATGGATGTGAATGAGGATGCAGTGGTGCGCGTGCTGAGAGCGCAACAGGCCAGCCGCCTGATTCACGGTCACACCCATCGCCCGGCGCAGCATCTGCATGCAGTCGATGGCCGCGACTGCGAACGCTGGGTGCTGCCGGACTGGTATGCCCGCTGGGGCTATGTGGTCTGCGACGCCGCCGGTTGCGCGCTCAGGGTTGAAAATTTATGACGGCGCGTTGATTGCCGTCAGGCCGGCCGGCACGCGGAACAGTTCGGGCCGCAGGGGCTGCCGGATTTCGCTTTCGAACTGCCGCGTCCGCCCGGTGAACTCGCGCTCTTCCAGCGGCAGACCGAGCTTCAGGGTCGCGCCCGATTCCCACACCTGATTCGCCAGATCGCAGTCGTGCTGCATCTCGCGCGGCGAATCCTTCCACACGCGGTATTGGGTAGCGGCCAGGATGGCTTTCAGTTCGGCCATCGCGCGCGCCGCATCCGGCGCGCCACGCCGGGCGGCCACGCCTTCGTTGCACACCACTTTATTGATGCTCAGGCTGAAGCGCTGCGTGCCGGGTGCAGCCTGCTGCGTGGTGAGCCGGGCTTTCCAGTTCGCCGGCTTGGGCGGCATTGGGCCGGGCGTGAACACCATCGCCAGTTGGTTGCCGCGCATGATGTTGATCACCTGACGTTGGCGCCGGTCGAGCAGGACGAAGTCGTCATCATCCTCGCCGCTGTCCATGCGCATGAAATCCGGCGTGACGAGGATGCGCGTCAGATAAGGCGGATCACCCGGGTCCTGATCGAGATAGCGCAATACCGTCATGTCGGCGGCGGTGGCCGCGCCCACGCCGGAAAAAATCATGCCCAGCAAGCACCCCAGCAGCCACTTCATTCCGTTAACCCCCGTGCAAGATCGGCCTGGATATCGGCCACCGATTCCAGACCCACCGCGATGCGCACCAGCCCGTCGCCGATGCCGGCCGCCGCCCGCTGTTCCGGCGTCATGCGGCTGTGCGTCGTGGTGGCCGGATGGGTGATGGTGGTCTTGGTGTCGCCCAGGTTGGCGGTGATCGACAGCAGCTGGGTCGCGTCGATCAGCTTCCACGCCGCCGCCTGGCCGCCCTTGAGTTCGAACGCGACGATGCCGCCGCCGGTTTTCTGCTGCGCCATCGCCAGCCTATGCTGCGGATGCGACGGCAGGCCGGGATACAGCACGCGCGCCACCTGCGGCTGCGATTCCAGCCACTGCGCCAGCGCCAGGGCGTTGCGCGAGTGCGCCTCCATGCGCAGCGAGAGCGTCTCCATGCCTTTCAATATCACCCAGGCGTTGAACGCCGACAGCGTGGGGCCGGCGGTGCGCAGGAAAGTGTAGACGCCTTCCATCAGCGCCTGACTGCCGAGCACCGCGCCGCCGAGCACCCTGCCCTGCCCGTCGAGATACTTGGTGGCGGAATGGATCACGATGTCGGCACCGAGCTTCAAGGGCTGTTGCAGCGCCGGCGAGCAGAAGCAGTTGTCGACCGCGAGCCACGCGCCTGCCTCGTGCGCGATGTCAGCGAGCGCGCGGATGTCGCTGACCTCGGTCAGCGGATTGGACGGCGACTCGACGAAAAACAGCTTGGTGTTCGGCTTCACCGCCGCCCGCCATTCCGCCGGGTCGGTCGGCGACACATAGGTGGTCTCGATGCCGAAGCGGCCGAGGATGTTGGAAAACAGCTGCACGGTAGAACCGAAAATCGAACGCGACGCGACGACATGCTCGCCCGCCTTCATCAGCCCCATCACCGTCGCCAGGATCGCCGCCATGCCGGAAGCGAACGCCACGCAGCGCTCGGCGCCTTCGAGTGCCGCCAGCCGCGTCTCCATCATGCTGACCGTGGGGTTGGTGAAGCGCGCGTAGATCGGCCCGGGCTGCTCGCCCTTGAAGCGCGCTGCGGCTTCCGCCGCACTGCTGAACACAAAGCTGGAGGTCAGAAACAGTGCCTCAGAGTGCTCGTTGAACTGGCTGCGCACCGTGCCGGCGCGCACCGCCAGCGTTTCGAGGTCGTAATCGTCGTTCATGTTTGAGTCCAAAATAAAAAACCCCGAACGGCAAACGCGGTTCGGGGTTCCCCTTGCGACGCTTTAGCCGGATTTATCAAGCGCCCGCAAGCTGAAGTTCAAATCGGCGCTAAAACAATTTACGCCCGGCGCCGGACGCGGTCAACCGTTCGCCGCCAGGTTCAGGTCAAGTTGCTGGGTGGACAGCGCTGACGGCGGCGGGGTTTCGCCGTGGCGCACCGCCTCGACATAGTTGAGGTACTCCGGCGTGACGTCGCCGGTGACGTAACGGCCATCGAAGCACGAGGTGTCGAAGTCTAGAATCGCCGGGTTGCCCGCACGGACCACTTCCACCATGGCGTCGAGGTCCTGATAGATCATCGCGTCGCAGCCGATCTCGCGCGCGACCTCCTCGTCGTTGCGGCCGTTGGCGATCAGTTCGTTGCGCGTCGGCATGTCGATGCCGTAGACGTTGGAGAAACGCACCGGCGGCGAGGCCGAGGCGAAATACACCTGCCTGGCGCCGGCATCGCGCGCCATCTGCACGATCTCGCGGCTGGTGGTGCCGCGCACGATGGAATCGTCGACCAGCAGCACGTTCTTGCCCTTGAACTCCTCGCCGATGGCATTGAGCTTCTGCCGCACCGATTTCTTGCGCAGCGCCTGCCCCGGCATGATGAAGGTGCGGCCGATGTAGCGATTCTTGATGAAACCTTCGCGGTACGGCACATTGAGATGGTTGGCCAACTGCAGCGCGGAAGGACGGCTGGTGTCGGGAATCGGAATCACCACGTCGATTTTCAGGTGGGAGAATTCGCGCTTGATCTTTTCGGCCAGCGACACCCCCATGGCCAGGCGCGTGCTGTAGACCGAGACGCCATCCATCACCGAATCGGGACGCGCGAGGTAAACGTATTCGAAAATGCAGGGATTGAGCACCGACTTGTCGCTGCACTGGCGGCTGTGCAACTGGCGCTGGTAATCGATGAATACCGCTTCACCCGGCGCCACGTCACGCAGCAGGCGGAACCCCAGCGCGTCGATCGCCACGCTTTCCGACGCCACGATGTATTCGTGCGGCATGACCTGGTCGTTGACGCCGATCACCAGCGGACGGATGCCGTACGGATCGCGGAACGCCAGCAGGCCGTAGCCGGCAATGAAGGCGGTCACCGCATAGGCGCCCTTGCAGCGCGCATGCACGCCGGCGACGGCGCCGAAGATCGTGTCCAGGCTAAGCTGCCGGCCGGAGGCGCGCACCTGCAGTTCGTGCGCCAGCACGTTCAGCAACACCTCGGAATCCGAATTGGTGTTGACGTGGCGCAGGTCGGTGCGGAACAGCGATTCCTTCAGTTCGTGGGTGTTGGTGAGGTTGCCGTTGTGCCCCAGCACGATGCCATACGGCGAGTTCACGTAGAAAGGCTGCGACTCGGCCGACGACGACGCGCTGCCCGCGGTGGGATAGCGCACATGGGCCACGCCCATGTCGCCGAGCAGACTGCGCATGTCGCGGGTGCGAAACACGTCGCGCGCCAGCCCCGGCCCCTTGTGCAGGTGAAAGTGGTTTTCCTCCGCGGTCACGATGCCAGCCGCGTCCTGGCCGCGATGCTGCAACACCATCAGCCCGTCGTACAGGAACTGATTAGCCGCCGTATTGGCAACGACTCCGATTACCCCGCACATGCTGCGCACCTATCCATAAAATTATTCGAAACGAACGTATTTCGCCACATCGGCCGGCACCAGCGGCAAGGCACGAAGCGCCATTGCCTGCAGGCTGCCCGACAGCATGGCCTGTTTCCAGAAGTCGGTGCGCGGCAGCGAGGTCAGCCCGGCTGCAAGCGTCAGGCCGATCAGAATCACCAGCCCCTTGGCCAGCCCCAGCAC
>DATMWS010000057.1:0-5179 GCA_035562135.1 Thiobacillus sp.
AGATTTACCACCAACTCCCCCTCTCCCGCATCAGCGGGAGAGGGCAAGGGGTGAGGGTGTGCCGTAACCCACCAGCCGTGCCGTCAGGCACTCATTGAATAACGCGTTGTGTTGCTGCGCAACGGTTGGTGGGTTACGCAAAGAACGCTAACCCACCCTACATTCAGGCTTAAGTAAGTGCCATTCCTCTCTGAAACAGGTTTTCCAGAAGCGCATCTATTTGAGCACCGGCTTGGCCGCCCAGATCTTTTTTGCATATTCGCTGATCGTGAGATCACTGGAGAATTTCCCCATGCCGGAAACGTTAAGAATGGCGTGGCGTGTCCACTGTGACTGATCGCGGTAGAGTGCATCCACCCGTTCCTGTGCGGCGATGTAGGCGGCATAATCGGCCAGCAGCAGATAGTTGTCTCCACCATGCGTGAGATTGTCGACGATAGGCCGGAAGCGATCGGCCTGTTCTGGCGAGAAGTATCCCGAACCGATCATGTCCAGCGCCCATTTCAGCTCGCTGTTGGCATGATAGTAGTCCCACGGGTTGTAACCCGAGCTTTTCAGCGCGCTGACTTCCTTCGTGTTGAGCCCGAAGATGAAGATGTTGTCGGCGCCAACTTCCTCCATGATTTCAATATTCGCGCCATCCAGCGTGCCGATGGTCAGTGCGCCATTGAGGGCGAGCTTCATGTTGCCGGTGCCGGACGCTTCGGTACCGGCAGTGGAGATCTGCTGCGACAGGTCGGCCGCCGGGATGATATCGCTGGCGGTGGAAACATCGTAGTTGGGAACGAACACCAGCTTCAGCAGGTTGCGCACGGCCGGGTCGTTGTTGACGATGTCGGCGACGCTGTTGGCGAGTTTGATGATGAGTTTGGCGGTGGCATATCCAGGTGCCGCCTTGCCGGCAATGATCACGGTGCGCGGCACGACATCCAGTGACGGATTGGAACGGATACGGTTGTACAGTGTGACGACATGCAGCAGGTTGAGGAGTTGGCGCTTGTATTCGTGGATGCGCTTGACCTGTACATCGAACAGGCTGTCCGTGCTGATTTGCAGTCCCAGCCGGTCCTTGACCATCGCGGCCAGACGTTCCTTGTTGGCCTGTTTCACGCCGTGGAATTCAGCCTGAAAACTATTGTCACCGGCCAACTTTTCCAACGCACGCAATTGCGACAGGTCGGTGATCCAGCCTTTGCCGATGCGGCTGGTGATCAGGCTGGCCAGCCCCGGGTTGGCCTGATTCAGCCACAAGCGCGGGGTGATGCCGTTGGTGATGTTGGTGAGCTTGCCCGGGTAGTAGCGGTCGAAGTCGGAAAAGATCGTGGTCTTCATCAGTTCGGAATGCAGCTGCGCCACGCCGTTGACATGATGGCTGCCAACGATCGCCAGATGTGCCATGCGCACGCGCCGGCCATGGGTTTCATCGATGATGGACATGCGTTTGAGCAGTTCGTTGTCGCCGGGAAAGCGGTGCATGACACCATTCAGAAAGCGGTGGTTGATCTCATAGATGATCTGCATGTGGCGCGGCAGGATGAACTCGAACATGGCGACCGGCCAGGTCTCCAGCGCTTCGGGCATGAGCGTGTGGTTGGTGTAGGCGAAGGTGCGGGTGACGATGTCCCAGGCGTGATCCCAGTCCAGATGGTTTGTATCCACCAGCAGGCGCATCAGTTCCGGAATGGCGATGGAAGGGTGGGTGTCGTTGAGCTGGATGGCCACCTTGTCGGGCAGTTCATCGAAGGAATCATGGTGCTTCTGGAAGCGGAACAGAATGTCCTGCAGCGAGGCGCTGACGAAAAAGTACTGCTGCTTGAGGCGCAGTTCCCGGCCCATCGCGGTGGTGTCATCGGGGTAGAGCACCTTGGAGAGGTTTTCCGATTCGTTCTTGTCCTCCACCGCCTTGATGTAGTTACCCTCGTTGAAGTATTTGAGATCGAAGTCGCGCGAGGCCTTGGCCGACCACAGCCGCATGTTGTTCACGGTATTCAGCCCATAGCCGGGAATCGGCGTGTCATAGGCCATCGCCATCACATCGTCGCAATCGATCCAGTGACTGTGCACAGCACCATGCTCGTCGTTGTATTGCACCACGCGGCCATGAAACTTCACCGGGTAAAGAACTTCGGCACGCGGAAATTCCCACGGGTTGCCATAGCGCAACCAGTTGTCCGGATGTTCCACCTGCCAGCCGTTGTCGATCTTCTGGTTGAACATGCCATATTCGTAACGGATGCCCATGCCGTAACCCGGCAGGCCGATGGTCGCCATGGAATCGAGAAAACACGCCGCCAGCCGGCCCAGGCCGCCGTTGCCGAGTGCGGCATCGAATTCCATCTCCATGACCTTGTCCAGATCGATGCCCGCGTCGATACAGGCCTGACGGACTTCCTCGACAAAGCCGATGTTGAGTATTCCATTCATCAGGCTGCGGCCGATCAGGAATTCCATGGACAGGTAGTACACCCGTTTGACATCGTTGTTGTAGTAGCGGCGCATGGTTGCCATCCAGCGCTCGATCAGGTGTTCGCGTACGACCTGGGCGAGCGTGAAGAACCAGTCACGGTCGGTGGCCGTGATGGGATCTTTGCCCACGGAAAAAATAAGATGGTTGGTTATCGACTGCTGGACTGCGTTCAGGTTGAGATTGAGCGGTGCGTGCGGATCGGGTATCGGCCTTTTCGACATATCACTTCCTCCCTGGCGATTTGCTAGTCTAGTATAGAGGTGATTCCTGAAATGCGCCTTGCCATTGCCAGAATGTCGCGCCGGGCCAGATGCGGTTTCCAGTCTGGGGAGGCGGGCAGGTTTGCCTTTCCGTTGCGCTGGTGAATGTCGGCACTGATTTGCTGCACAGCAGTTGCGCTGACAATAATGCGGTACTACGGCCGGCATGCAGCGCTGGCGCTGTTGTTATTGTTCTTCGGGAGGGAACCATGTGGTTGACGATGATCGGACTCAACAAGATGGGCGGCAACAGGGTGCGTAGACAGCGCCGTGACGGCACCTCCGGCGGAGCGCGGCGACCGGGGAACGGCTATCGCTTGTTGTCCACGACAGGCAATGCATTCGGCGGCCATGCCGTCAAACCCAGCGGCGATCAAAAATGAAAACTCTCGAACCTTGCACGCTGGTGATATTCGGTACCGCCGGAAACCTGAGCAGGCGGAAATTGATCCCGGCGCTGTTTCGCCTGGAGATGGCGAAGCGTTTGCCGGAACACATGGCCATCCTCGGCTGCAGCATCGAGCAGCGCGAGCGCGAGGCGTGGATCGACGAGGTGACCCGGATGTTGCAGCCGGTCTATCCGCAAGGCATCGACAAGCCGGCGCTGGAACGCTTTTGTGCCCGCATGCACTACCACGCCAGTCCGCCCGGTGATGACGCGGCCTATCAGCGTTTGCAGCAATTGCTGGAAGGGAACTCCGACTTTCCGCCCAACGTGGTGTATTACATGGCGGTGCGCCCGTCAGAGTTCCCGACGATCATCGACAAGCTCGGTGACGTCGGCTTGCTCAAAAAGAAGAACGGCTGGCGGCGCGTGGTGATCGAGAAACCCTTCGGCTACGACCTGCTGAGTGCGCAGATCCTGCAAGGCGGCATGTACAAACACCTGGACGAGCCGCAGATCTACCGCATCGATCATTACCTCGGCAAAGGCACGGTGCAGAACGTGATGGTGTTCCGCTTCGCCAACCTGTTGCTCGAGCCGTTGTGGAACCACCATTACATCGACCACGTGCAAATCACCCATTCGGAGACCCTGGGCATCGAGGGACGCGCCGATTACTACGAAGGCGCCGGCGCACTGCGCGACATGATTCAGAGCCATTTGCTGCAACTACTGGCGCTGGTGGCGATGGAGCCACCGGTGACCATGTCCGCCGAACATCTGCGCGACGAAAAAGTGAAAGTGCTGAAAGCAATACGTCCGATCACACAGAACTCGGTGCATGCCCACGCCTTTCGCGGCCAGTACGCCAGCGGCAGCATTGATGGCAAAACGGTTCCGGGCTATCTGGAAGAGGCGGGCGTGGCGGCGGACAGCACCACGGAAACCTATGCGGCGCTGAAGTTGTTCATCGATAACTGGCGTTGGGCGGGGGTGCCGTTCTATCTGCGTACCGGCAAGCGCATGGCGGAAGGCAGCTCGGCGATCTGTATCCGCTTCAAGAGCCCGCCGCAGGATTTGCTGCGCCACACACGCCCCGGCCCATCGCAGCCGAACTGGATCATGCTGGGTATCCAGCCCAATGATTGCCTGAAGATGGAAATGCAGGTCAAGGTGCCCGGGCTGGATCTGCACACCCGCGCCATCAGCCTGGATGCCACCTATCGCAAGGATAGCGACCAGGATTATGACGCGTACGAGGGGCTGTTGCTGGACGTAATACAAGGCGATCATTCGCTGTTCCTGCGCATCGACGAAGTGGAAGCGGCATGGCGCGTGGTGGATCCGATCCTCAAGGTCTGGGCGATGGAGCGCGGCTTCATCAATGTTTATCCGGCCGGCAGCTGGGGGCCGCGCGGTACCTACCGCTTGTTCGATCGCGATGACCAGTTCTGGCGCCATTCGTTGAATCTGGACGGTGCAGAATTGCAGGCTTACTAACTAAGCGTTCTTTGCGTAACCCACCAACCGTTGCGCAGCAACACAACGCTTTATTTGATGAGTGCCTGACGGCACAGCTGGTGGGTTACGGCACGCCCTCACCCCTTGCCCTCTCCCGCTGATGCAGGAGAGGGGGAGTTGGTGGTAAATCTACATTAATCGTTGGCGCCTAACCCACCCTACATTGACCAGGTAACCGCTTGAGTAAGTGCCATTCCGAACGGCGAAATCAATCATTCAAGACCAAACAGTGGCGCACCTGGAAAGCTCCCGGCGACGTGCAGGGAAGCGGTAGTCCCGATGCGCGCGGGAGCGCCTCTGCATCGCGGGGCGACAGCCCGCAGGTGTATGCTGCGTACGTAGATAGCAAGGACATCGCCTGGCTGTCCGACTTCGGCGCCAACGCCATGCTGTGCTGTACAGGGACGTACGAATGCCGCGTGCGGCACGACTGCATGGATGCAGGAGGTAGGGCAACGCATGGAGCAGTTGCCGAGGTTGCGCAGGAGCGGCCGCGACTATGTGAGCGCCACCATCAACATCGATGGCCTCGCAGAGGAAATCGGC
>DATMWS010000058.1:0-15431 GCA_035562135.1 Thiobacillus sp.
TTCATGGACAGTTGTGCCACCCTCAACCTGCCGGTGATGGGTTACGGCATCCATTACGAATACGGCATGTTCCGCCAGCGCGTCGAAAACGGCTATCAGGTCGAGGAACCCGATCACTGGCTGCGCGACGGCAACCCATGGGAAATCGAACGTTCCGAGTTCACCCAGCGCGTTTCCTTCGGCGGCCGCACCGAGCACTATCGGGATGACCATGGCGTCGAACGGGTGCGCTGGGTCGATACCCAGGATGTGCTGGCGATTCCTTTCGACATGCCGATTACCGGTTACCGCAACCATGCCGTGAATACCCTGCGTCTGTGGAAGTCCACGGCCACCGATGTGTTCGACCTCAACGAATTCAATGCCGGCAGCTACACCGAGTCGGTCCAGTCGAAGAACGAGGCCGAGCACATCTCGATGGTGCTTTACCCCAACGACAGCAGCGAGAACGGCAAGGAATTGCGCCTACGCCAGCAGTATTTCCTGGCCTCGGCCAGCCTGCAGGACGCTTTGCGCCAATGGCGCGCCGCCGGCAACAGCGATCTGGCCCTGTTCGCCGAGCACAACGTGTTCCAGATGAACGACACCCACCCCACCATCGCGGTGGCGGAGCTGATGCGGATTCTGCTGGATCAGGAAGGCATGGGCTGGGACGCGGCCTGGGCGATCACCACGCAGTGCATGGCCTACACTAACCACACCCTGCTGCCGGAGGCGCTGGAACGCTGGCCGGTGGCGCTGTTCGAGCGCCTGCTGCCGCGCCCGCTGGAGATCATCTACGAAATAAACGCACGGTTTTTGCGCGAGGTGTCGCTGAAATGGCCGGGTGACATCGACCGCCAGCGCCGCATGTCGATCATCGAAGAGGGCGGGGTGCGCCAGGTGCGCATGGCGTACCTCGCCATCGTCGGCAGTTTTTCGGTCAATGGCGTGGCCGCGCTGCACTCGCGCCTGCTGCAGGAAGGCCTGTTCCGCGATTTTGTCGACCTGTGGCCGGGCAAATTCAACAACAAGACCAACGGCGTCACTCCGCGCCGCTGGGTGGCGCATGCCAACCCCGGCATGACCGCGCTCATCAGCAGCAAGATCGGCGAAGACTGGGTCGCCGACCTGTCGCAGCTGGAAAAGCTGAAACCGCTGGCTGCCCCGGGTCATGAGGCTTTTCACGCCGAATGGCGTGCGGTGAAACGCGCCAACAAGGTGCGTCTCGCCGCGCTGGTCAAGGCCGAATGCGGGGTGGAATTCAATCCGGACGCGCTGTTCGACGTGCAGGTCAAGCGCATCCACGAATACAAGCGGCAGCTGCTTAACGTGCTGCACGTGATTCACCTGTACAACCGCATCAAGCACGGGCGCCTGGAAGGGTGGGCGGACCGCTGCGTGCTGATCGGCGGCAAGGCCGCGCCGGGCTACGTGATGGCCAAGCGCATCATCAAGCTGGTCAACAGCGTGGCCGACATCGTCAACAGCGATCCCGACGTCAACGGGCGCCTGAAGGTGGCCTTCCTGCCCAACTACCGGGTGACCAGCATGGAAATCATCGCCCCGGCGACCGACCTGTCGGAGCAGATTTCGACCGCAGGCAAGGAGGCGTCCGGCACCGGCAACATGAAATTCATGATGAACGGCGCCGCCACCATCGGCACCTACGACGGCGCCAACATTGAAATTCTCGACGCCGTCGGCAAGGACAACTTTTTCCTGTTCGGCCTGCACGCCGAGGAGGTCGAGGTGCTGCGCGGCCGCTATCAGCCGCTGGCCTACATCGAGCATGACCCCGAATTGCGCGAGGTGATCGACCTGCTGGCATCCGGCCACTTCAATGCCTGCGAGCCGGGCATCTTCGACATGATTCTCGGGGCCGTGATGAGCCCGAACGATCCCTGGATGGTGCTGGCGGACTTCCGCGATTATGTCGACGCGCAGGATCGGGTGGCGCAGGCCTGGCAGGACGAAGCCAGATGGACGCAGATGAGCATCCTCAACACGGCGTCGAGCGGCTTTTTTTCGACCGATCGCACCATGGTTGAGTACAACCGCGATATCTGGAAACTCAGCCCATCGTAGCCAGCTTGGGTAGCTTGTGCCCGGATCACCCCCGGCGGTTGCCCGCCTGCGTTGGTAAAGAAAACGGGCCAACTGGTCGGGCTGTACGCGCCAGCGTGGCTGCACTTACAGCGTTAACCTGCACCCAAACAGCATGCCATTCTCCGCTCTCGGGCTCGTTCCCACCCTTGCCCACGCGGCCGCTAAACTTGGCTTTAGCGTGCCCACCCCCATCCAGAGCGCGGCCATTCCTGTCGTTCTCAGCGGTAGGGATGTGCTGGCCACCGCGCAAACCGGCTCTGGCAAAACCGCCGCTTTTGTCCTGCCCCTGCTGCAAGGCTTGCTTGCCGACACAGCAGCAACGCCACGTCGTGTGCGTGCGCTCATTCTGGTGCCCACGCGCGAACTGGCCGCTCAGGTAGGCGATGTGCTGCAGAGTCTGGCAGATCAGCTTGTTCCCTCTTTCAAAGTGGCAGTGGTGTTTGGCGGCGTGTCGATCAACCCGCAAATGATGGGGCTGCGTGGCGGTGCCGACGTGGTGGTCGCCACGCCAGGGCGCTTGCTCGACCTGCTGCAGCACAAGGCCTTGTCGCTTGCTGCGGTTGAATGTCTGGTGCTGGACGAAGCGGATCGACTGCTTGATCTGGGCTTTTCTGATGAGTTGGCGAAGGTGTTGGCGGCTTTGCCCGGGCGGCGGCAAAACCTGTTTTTCTCGGCCACGTTCCCACCCGCAGTCCAGGCGCTGGCTCAGGCGTTGCTGAATGATCCTCAGCGGGTGGCAGTCGAGTCTGAACCCAGCGCAGAACCGGTGATCGTGCAGCGGGTGATCCGGGTCGATGCGCCGCGCCGCACGCAACTGCTGCGCCATTTGATCCTGAGCAACGACTGGGAACGCGTATTGGTGTTCGTGGCCACACAGCACGCCGCCGAGCACGTGGCCGCCAAACTGAACCGGGATGATCTGTTTGCCACCTCGTTTCACGGTGGTCTGAGTCAGGGTGCACGCAAGCAGACGCTGGATGAATTCAAGGACAAGCGCTGGGACGTGCTGGTCACCACCGATCTGGCCGCACGCGGTATCGACATCGCGGAACTGCCGGTGGTGGTGAATTACGACTTGCCGCGCTCAGCCGACGACTACGTTCACCGCATCGGTCGTACCGGCCGCGCGGGTGAAAGCGGCCTGGCTATCAGCTTTGTGAGCGCCGACACCGAGGCGCATTTCCGCTTGATCGAAAAACGCCAGAACCTGGACCTGCCACGGGAGCAGATCGAAGGGTTTGAGTCGGTTCAGACGGCCGCCATCGCCGTGCCCGGCAATGGCGGCGTCAAGGGGAAACGACCCAGCAAGAAAGACAAGTTGCGGGCGGCGGCGAAGGCCGCAGAGTCAGCCTGAAAGGCTGAAGCGCTGACGGTATGAACGTTCAGGCAGCCTGGACCGGAATCGTGTGGCGGGTATCGAGAATGCGGTTGCCTGCGTCCACGTACACCAGCTCCGGCTCGTAGCGCGCCAGTTCCAGTTCGTTGTAGACCGCAAAGGTGGCGATGATCACGAGGTCGCCCGGGTTCGCCTTGTGCGCAGCGGCGCCGTTCACCGAAATGATGCCGGAACCGCGCGCCGCGCGGATGGCATAGGTGGTGAAGCGCTCGCCATTGGTGACGTTGTAGATCTGGATCTGCTCGTACTCGTGGATGTTGGCCGCATCCAGCAGGGTTTCATCGATCGCGCACGAGCCTTCGTAATGCAGCTCGGAATGCGTGACGGTCGCCCGGTGCAGCTTGGACTTGAGCATCGTTCTTTGCATGACGGTGCCCTCACAAATTAAGGACGACCATTATACTCAGAGGGCACAAGTAAAACATCAGGGCAAATTGCCCAAGGCCGTCTCGATATTGTCGATCAGGCGGGTTTTTCCCAGCCAGGCCGCACCCAGAACCACCAGCCGCGCGCTGTCGGGCGTGGGCGCCTGCAGGGTCGCGGCATCGCGCAGCGCGACATAATCGACGCGCCAGCCCGCCATTTTCAGGTGGCGGCCGGCGCGGGCGGCAAGCGCCTCGAAATCGCGTTCGCCCGCCTGCACGGCCGCGACGATGACGGCGAGCTCGCGCTGCAAGGCGGCCGCCTGGATGCGTTCGGATGGGCCGAGATAGGCGTTGCGTGAACTCATCGCCAGGCCGTCGGCTTCGCGCAGCGTGGCGCCCGCCAGTATTTCGATCGGCAGGTTGAATTGCCGCACCAGTTCGCGGATGACCAGCAGCTGCTGGAAATCCTTCCTGCCGAACACCGCCACGCGTGGCTGCACCAGATTGAAGAGTTTCAGCACCACGGTGGCGACGCCGCTGAAATGGCCGGGGCGAAACGCGCCGCACAGATCGTTCGCCAGGCTTTCGGGCGGCTGCACGGTGAAGGTCTGCGGTATCGGATACATTTCGGCGGCATCCGGCGCGAATACGAACGTGCAGCCGGCGGCGGCGAGCTTCTCGCAGTCGCCGGCGAGGGTGCGCGGATAGCGCTCGAAGTCCTCGCCGGCGCCGAACTGCAGCGGGTTGACGAAAATGCTCGCGACGACCGGGTGGCCATGCTGGCGCGCCAGTTCGATCAGCGACACGTGCCCGGCGTGCAGGTTGCCCATGGTCGGCACCAACGCAGTACCGGTCTGACTGGACAGGGCGGCGCGCAGCTCGGCGACGGTGTGAAGAACCTGCATCAGAACGCGTGTTCGGCGGACGGGAAGCTGCCGTCCTTCACCGCAGCGACATAGGCGCGCGCTGCCGCCTCGATGCCGTCGGTTGCGGCCAGAAAGTTCTTCGAGAATTTCGGTGGGCGCGGATACAGGCCCAGCATATCGTACAGCACCAGTACCTGGCCGGAGCAGTCGGCGCCGGCGCCGATGCCGATGGTGGGGATGGTGAGCGCCTCGGTGACGGCCTGCGCTAGCGCGGCCGGCACCATTTCCAGCACGATCAGCCCGGCGCCGGCGGCTTCCAGCGCGCGCGCGTCGGCGATCAGTTGCGCCGCGGCGGCGTCCTCGCGCCCCTGTACCTTGTAGCCGCCGAGCTGGTTCACCGACTGCGGCAACAGGCCCACGTGCGCGCACACCGGGATGCCGCGCTGGGTCAGGAAAGCCACCGTCTCGACCATCACCGCGCCGCCTTCCAGCTTGACCATGTGCGCGCCCGCCGCCATCAGTCGCGCCGCCGCGGAAAATGCGCGCTCGGGCGAGGGCTGGTAGCTGCCGAACGGCAGGTCGGCGACGATGAAGGCGCGCTCGGTGCCGGTTGCCACACAGCGCGTGTGGTAGGCCATCTCGGCGAGCTTCACCGGAAGCGTCGAGGCATGGCCCTGGATCACCATGCCGAGCGAATCGCCGACCAGCAGCACGTCCACCCCGGCGGCATCGAGCACGCGCGCGAAACTGGAATCGTAGCATGTGAGCACGGCGATTCTTTCGCCGCGTTCGCGCATCGCTTTGAGGGTGGTCAGGGTGACAACCTTGCTCATGCTTTTTCGTGTACTTCGCAATGAGGTTTAACTTCATTCCATACTGCATCTAACAACAGACGGAATTTTGCATCTTCCGTTACGGGCGAAATTTCAAGGTCTTTGAGCGTGGATTGATAAAGGCTTTCGCATCCCAGCATGAGCGCCTGTTGCAATAAATTATGTATCTGCTTCTCGGGTTCGCCAGACAATGCTGCTGTATAAGCTTGATTGCCCAGTATCACTCCACGTTGATCTGGTGTAACAGTTTTTTCGAGCGCTGCGACGAAATGGTTCGCTGCGGATGACAGATAGGCTGTTCTAGCAGACGTGTCATGCCACTGTGCTTTAGCACGACAGAGCAAGGCAAATCCCTTGCCGTTATTTGCAATCGCCATAATTTCACGCAACGGCAACTCAGTGGCTTCACCAAACCGTGACAGCAGGTCGTCGTACACCGCGATCTCGTCTCCGCTACGCCCAAGCTGGCCGAGGATGACCCCCTTGTGGAGCAATGCTTTGGCTACATGCTCGCGCAACGGCAACTCGGTTGCTTCACCAAACCGCGACAGCAGGTCGTCATACACGACGATTTCGTCTTCTCTACGCCCAAGCTGTCCAAGAGCGACTCCCTTGTTGTACAGCGCGCGAGCAATATCCGAAGGTTCGGCATTCGTCATCTCAGTGGCGCGTTGCCAGAAATAGATTGCCTCTTCCAATTGATTAGTTTGAATTGCTGCGAAGGCACGGTTATTCCAATCGCCAATACTGTACTCAGATTCAGCTTTGCCGCGCAGTTGGTTGGCAACCTGATCCAAGGCTATAGCAGCTGGCGTGGTTGTGATGTCGGTTGGTCTGGGTTCGGCAGAAGAGCGTGACATTTGATCTTGCAAGATTTGTTTTTGCATTTCGGCAAGAGTCGTGACCTCGGCTGCCGTCGCCTGCATACTCGCGCTATGTTGATCGGCTTGCTGATCAAGTTTTTCCTTTTGGGATGCAAGCTGCTGCTCAAAGTCGCTGATTTTCTGGGTCAGGGATTGGGCCTTCTCATCGAACCATCTTTGTGCTTCTTTACGTGCTTCCTCGCTGGCGCGAGCACGAACGCTGAAATAACCGATCAATCCGAGGGTGGCAGCGATGAGAGCGATGAGGATTCCAAAAAGCGTCAGATAAAGCCCGATATCGCTAATACGGGATTGCAGATCATTCAGGCGTTTGTCCTGGCTATCCAAACGCGTTTGCAGGATTTGCTGATCTTTGCCGACGCTGGCCTGTGCAGCATCGAGCTTCGTTTGAGTGAGCGCCTGATAAGCCTGAAACTCTCTCCCACTCACCGATTCAGGGGCGGCCGTGGCGGATGCTGAAGTCAGGATAGCAAGGAAAAGAATGTAGATGCCCTGCCGGATCATGAGGTCCTCTTATGCAGCCCGGTTGAAGAACTCGCGCGGGCCGCGCATCTTGCTCATGCGTTCGACCAGCAGCTCGAAGTCGGCTTCGCTTTGCGCAAAGTTGAGGTTGCTGGTGTTGACGATGAGCAGGGGGGCGGCTTCATAGCGATGGAAAAACTCGCTGTAGCTGTTGGCCAGACGCTGCAGGTAGCCCGCGTCCATGCCGCGCTCGAAATCCACGCCGCGGCGTTTGACGCGCTCCTGCAGCGCATCGACTGGCGCCTGCAGGTAGACCACCAGGTCGGGTGTCGGTGCCTGCGGGGCGAGGTCGGCATACACCTTCTGGTACAGCTCGAATTCGTCGTCGTCCAGGTTCAGGCGCGCAAACAGCATGTCCTTGTCGATCAGGAAGTCCGACACGATGGCGGCGCGAAACAGGTCGCCCTGCGCCAGTTCGCGCAGCTGGCGCGAGCGCTCGAACAGGAAATGCAGCTGCGTCGGCAGCGCGTAGCGTCTGGGCTCCTGATAAAAGCGTGGCAGGAAGGGGTTGTCACTGGCGTTTTCCAGCAGGGTGTCGGCATTGAGACGTTCGGCCAGCTTGTGGGTGAGGCTGGTCTTGCCGGCACCGATCGGGCCTTCGACCACGACGTAACGGTAACGGGAAAGGGTCATGCGTTGACGGCGGCGGCAGGAGGGGGAAGGACGGCTACATTTTGGTCCGCGCAGGCGGCGAGCCAGTCGGCGGCGCGACTGCGACCGGGAATCACTGTAGCGGGCGCGATTTCCAGAAGCGGCAGCAGCACGAAGGCGCGTTCGCACATGCGTGGATGCGGCAGCGTTAGCCCCTCCTCATGGAAGTGCGCATCGCCGTACAGCAGCAGGTCGAGATCGAGGGTGCGTGGCGCATTGCGAAAACTGCGCTCACGGCCGTGACGGTGTTCGATGTCCAGCAGCGCGGCGAGCAGCGCGCGCGGCGCGAGGGAGGTTTCCACCTGCGCCACCGCGTTGATGAAATCGGGCTGGTCGACGTAACCGACCGGTGCCGAGGCATACAGGCTGGAGCGGGCAAGCAGGCGGGTGGCGGGCAGACGGTCGAGCTCGGCCAGCGCGTATTCCACCTGCGCCGCCGGGTCGTTGAGATTGGCGCCCAGCCCGATGGTGGCGATCACGCTCATTCAGGCTGCGCCTCGCCGGCGGAATCCCCCGGCTTCCTGCGCTTGCGCTTGCGGCGCGCCTTGGGTGCGCTGTCGGCCAGCAGCATGGCGGCGCGCTCGTCGTCGTCGACCTCCTGGAAGCGCGTCCACCATTCGCCGGGTTCGGCATCGACCTCGCCGGATTCGGCGCGCAGCAGCAGGAAGTCGTAGGCGGCACGGAAGCGCGGATGCTCCAGCAGGCGGTACGGGCGTTGTCCGCCGCGCTGCTCGAAGCGCGGCTGCAGCCCCCAGATTTCCTTGATCATGCCGTCGTAGCGGCGCGGGATGGCGAGCTGGCCGCGCTGTGCGTCGAGCACCTCGTCCATCGCCATGAACAAGGCGGGCTGCGGCTTTTCGCCGGCCGCTTCGAGTTCACGCCAGCGCTGCAGCACCTGCGGCCACAGCAGGGTGCCGAACAGGAAGGCCGGCGAGGCCGGCTTGTCCTGCGCGATGCGCGCGTCGGTGGTTTTCAGTGCGGCAGTGATGAAGCGCTCGCCGGTGGTGTCGTCCAGGATGGTGTCGAGCAGCGGTAGCATGCCGTGGTGCAGGCCCTCGGCGCGCAGCTGGTGCACGCCGCGCAGGGCGTGGCCCGACATCAGCAGCTTCAGCGCCTCGTCGAAGATGCGTGCGCGCGGAATGTTGGCCAACAGCGGCGCCAGCGTGGCGACCGGCCGGCGGGTGTCGGGGTCGATGTGGAAGTCGAGCTTGGCGGCAAAACGCGCGGCGCGCAGCATGCGCACCGGGTCTTCGCGGAAGCGCGTCTCGGGGTCGCCGATCATGCGCAGCACGCGCTTCTTGCAGTCGGCCACGCCGCCGAAATAGTCGTGCACTTCCTCGCTCAGGGGGTCGTAATACAGCGCGTTGATGGTGAAGTCGCGGCGCGCGGCGTCGTCCGCCATGTTGCCGAACACGTTGTCGGACAGCAGCCGACCATGCTCGTCGGTCGGCCGCTCGTCCTCGTCCTCGGCTTCCTTCTGGCCGTTGGCGCGGAAGGTGGTGACTTCGATGGTGACGCGGCCGCACATCACATGAACGATCTGGAAGCGCCGCCCGATGATGCGCGAACGGCGGAACAGCCGCCGCACTTCTTCCGGCGTGGCGTCGGTGGCGACGTCGAAGTCCTTGGGGGTCTTGCCCAGCAGCAGGTCGCGCACCGCGCCGCCGACCAGGTAGCCCTTGAATCCCGCCTGCGCCAGCGTTTCGCAGGTTTTCAGCGCGCAGTCGTCGAGCTGGTCGCGGCGGATGCCGTGCGCGGCCTGCGTCAGGATCTTCGCGCCGGAACTGGAGGCGCGTGACTTGCGGCCAAATACTTTGTTGATGATGCGACGAATCATGGGGGGCGCGATGGCGAGTGAATGTAAAAACAGATCGCGATTATACAGGCTTGGCTCGACCATTCTGCCGCCACAGCGCCGCCGTGCCGGGGCCGTACAGGGCTTCGAGCGCGTCCGCGGTGAGCAGATCGGCCGGCGTACCCAGCTGCCAGCGCCTGTCGCCGTGCAGAAACAGCAGGCGGTCGCAGTGGCAGGCCGCCCAGTTGGGGTCGTGCAGGGTCAGCACCACGCTGTGGCCGGCGTCGGCCTCGCTGCGCGCCCAGGCCAGCAGCCGGGCCTGATGCGCCGGGTCCAGATGCGTCAGCGGCTCGTCGAGCAGGGCGATGCGCGGCGCCTGCACCGCCAGCTGCGCCAGCCGCGCGCGCTGCCGCTCGCCGCCGGACAGCGTATCGAGCGGGCGGCGGGCGAGTTCGGTCAGTTCCCAGGTCGCCAGATGCGGCGCCAGGTCGCCGGGCCTGCCATGGGCAGCGTCGAAGGGATAGCGCCCGAGCGCGACGAAATCGGCCACGCTGCCAAAAAACCCGCCCTCGTCGCCTTGCGGCAACAGGCCGATGTGCTGCGCGCGGGTGAGCGGCGGCAGCGTGTCGAGCGCGTTGCCGCCGAGCGTGACCCGGCCTTGCGCAGGCGCGGCGAGCCCCGCCAGCACGGTCAGCAGTGTCGACTTGCCGGCGCCGTTGGCGCCGAGGATGCCGAGCACTTCACCGGATTCAAGCGTGAGATCGAGCGATTCGACCAGTGTGCGGGTGCCGGCTTGCAGCGTGAGCTGAATCGCAGTCAGTCTGGGAGCAATGGATTCCATGAAACGAGGGCGATCGGTAATGAAACCGAGCATAGCAGCACGGCGGCCTGGGCGGCATTGTGTGGCGGTGCTGCGTATTGTCCGGGCAGGTCAGCGGGTTGATCCGTGGTACTTCCGCAACCCTAAGCGGAAGCTGGCCGGCTTGGAAAGCTGACGTTCAGCGTTTGAGTTGGCGACCTTTTCACCTAAGCCTGGCGGCCTCTGCGGCAACGTGGCCAGCCAGAGCCGTAACAAATGTTCTGAGCCCTGTCATCGCAGACATTTCTGAAAACTCGCCGGTCTCGGCAGCATTGCGGGACGATGCGATGAAGGCGGCAGTGGTGTAAAGCTGTTCCTTTACCAATTTCTGACAGAGTAAGTCATAGCGCATGAGGTACGACGCCCCCTTGAATTCCTGGAAAACAGGAAAGTGCGGTGACGCATTCTTGACCGGACATCTGGATTTCGGGGCATCCTCGACCATCATCAACCAGCCGACGAAAGGACGTGGTTGCTTACCGAATGCTTCTTCACGGTAGGCCGTCCAAAGATCGTGCGCAGTGCCAATGGCTTCCTCGGTTCGATTGTTGAAGTTATTCCCGAACGAACCCACCTGGCTTTTCAGTTCGATGGCCGCAATCAGCTCGCCCTTGTAGGTGACAAGAATATCCCATAGTTTTGTCGGCCTGAAGTAGCCGGGCAGTGTCAGCATCGCCCGTTTCTGATGAATCTCGGCATGGGCGAGCCCATTGGCCCGCACGATGTCAAGCACCAAAGCCAGGAATCCATCCATGTTCTTGCCAGCGGTAACGCCAGCGCGCTCGCCTTGGTCAGCCTTCCCGGACTCGATCTGCTTTTTCCTTGCGGCCTCACGATTTCCCCAGAAAGCCTTTACGGCCTCATGGGCCTTTTGTTCGTAATCGACAAGATCAAGCGCCATTTATTCTCCATTGCCTCCAAGGGAGGATCGCTCTTCGTCACTAAGTCCAAACAGTTCAAATACCGCGCGGTTGCAGGCTTGAAAATCCCGCTTCGTTCCAGCTTCAGCCAACTCTGTACGCAAGCTTGTCGAGACATCCACCCATTGCGGGATGCGGATGCGCCGCAGGTATTGCGCCTGAAAGCGAAGGAATCCGCCGCGCATTTTGGTCGAATAGGTCGCGATGAATAGACGGGTGACCGCCGAAAGCAGCACGGCTTGTAATGCCCTCAAGTCCCACTCGTCGGACGTGACGTAATAAAGGTTGTGGTGCGGGTACAGCTCCCCACCCTCAAAAACGATATGGGCCTCGCCCTTGATATCGGGAATCAGGAGCTTCGGCCTCGATGCCAGCGCTGGGGTGATGCGGTCGATCGTGCGATACCAGTTGGCCGGCGACTTCTGGGCGCAGTGGCGGCCCGCGATAACTTCCCGTCGTGCCTCTAAGTAGCGGCGCAAGCGCGGGTAGTTCTGCAGTTCGACAAGGCTGCCATCGTCTGCAAACGGATTGATGACGCCTTGACCATGCCATTGCACCTCGCCAGACGCGATGTCTTTGGTAGTAACCAGCGGCAGCTTGCGATCAGGCTCCACGTCGAGTGCGTCAAAGTCGCCGATATAGGCCTTGTCCGCGCCGGTTGCTACGCCGATACCCACCTTGCAGCCCACCTCTTCCAAGCTCGGAAACTGATTTTCAAGGCGGCGAATCAGTGCCATCTGATCCGAAGATTCGAGCAGCCACGGTTCCGACCCATTCGTGACTCGTGCCAGTTCGCGCACCGGTCCGGCCCCTTTCGGCAGATTCCGCGCACGCAGCGCGTCGGCTAGGATCGCCAGCGTCACTCGGTCGATGGCAGGGCGATGGGCAATGCGCGTCGCGCCAGACGCTTCCCGGCTGATGATGGTGATGGCCGGGTAGGCGATCACATCGGAGTGAAACGCCGGGGTGTCGAACATATCGACATAGATTTTCATGTGGAACTGATCAGCCACTAGGTTGCGAAGCGGCCCGCCATAGCGGTTTTTCATCCAGCGATCCGCACAGATAAAGCCCAGATTGCCACCATTTTCCAACACTGAAAGTGACCTCTCTATGAACGGGATGTAGATGTCGGCCCGGTCATACATCGTCTGGTAGCGGCCACGGTACTCGGCTAGCAAAGGTGCTGGAATCAGCTCTTGGCGAACATAGGGAGGGTTCCCGACAACAAAGTCGAATTTCCCTTCAAGTGGTGCGAGAAGGAAATCTCCCTGCACAAGCCATCGATCAGCAAGGGCCACTGCGGATTCTTCCTCTATATCTCCTTGCATGAGCCGTTCGATCACAGCTGCGCGGGTGATAGAAAAGGTCATACGATGCAGTTCAACAGCACGAATTGCGTCGCCCAACTCTTCGATTACAGTTTTTGCGTGTTGCGATGAACTCCACGCTGCCAGTAGTCGTCCGATTGCTGGTAATAGAAAGTCACCACCACCGAATGAAGGCTCCAAAAGTCGCTTATCATGAAGCGGTTGATCCCCCGTGTAGCCAGCCAGATCGAGGATGAAATCCACTACCTCAGGGCGTGTAAAGATTGCCCCGCGAGATTCGGTTCCTGCAGCGGTAGACAATTTTTCAATCGCAGCAGCAACCATAGGCGAATGAGTGCCAACCGACTCGCTAAACAAGTCAAAATTAAGCTGCTTGGATGCTAAGTTCATGTCCCTATTTAACCTTAACCTGTGCACATTGCTCGGTTATCCGTTAGCAGTTATTCACTAGACCGGCCAGTCTGGGCTATTGAAATTCTCAGAACATGTCGACGCGCTGTAACTGATTGATTCATTATGGTTGTGCTGAGGTTGTCTGTCCTCATACTCAATGATAATCCGGATCGAGTATCTGCTATGGGTAAAATGTGAGACCGGCTCTCACTGGCCGATTTCTGCCTGACAGAACAATTCGAGATTGCCCCTGCGGCTGACCAACAAGTTTGATAAGCCATCACCTGCCGGTGCTTCGTCGGCCTAACTCCCGGCTATTGTTCCTTTGGGTGCTGAACCGGTTTCTGCGCTGCCAATCAGGCAACAATTCCAGTCTGAACGCTGCAAGCTCCATCTAACAAACGGCGGGTAAAATTCGCCCATTGCTTTCCCGTTTTTTTCATGTCCCTCCCTTCTTTTACCGAAGCCGATGTCCTGCGCTGGTATGGCGCACGCGATTTGATCAAGGCGAAAACCTATGTTCGCTCTGTCACCCGCCTGAGTGCCGAGCCGCCTGTGCTGTCCGCGTTTGTGCCGGGCAGCGCACCCAAGCCCTATCAGGTCAAAATCCGGTTCAGCACCAACCACGCTGGCAATATCGTGATCTCGCCGCATTGCACCTGCCCGGTTCAATGGCATTGCAAACACACCGCGGCGACCCTGCTGGCTTGGCTGCAACAAAACAAGCAGCCAACAAAAATCAACCCCGATGTGCTGACCTGGCTGGAGGGGTTTCGCCGCACGCTGGCCGAGGCCAAGCCGGCAAAACCCGCCAAAGCCCCACCCCGGCGCGACACGCTGCTCTATTGCCTGACGCCACACGCGGATGGCAGCCTGCGTGTGACCTTCTTCAAGGCGCGGCTGGACGATCATGGCCGGCCGTTAAAACTGGATGACTGGAATAACGTCGAGCGCGCCATCACCAACCCGCCTTCGTTTGTGTCGGAAGACGACCTGACCATCCTGCCGCTGCTGTGGGGACAGCGCGACCGCCACGCCTTTATCGACAGTTTTCCGCTGGCAGGCGAAAAGGGCGAGATCGTGCTGCAACGCATGCTGGCAAGCGGCCGGCTGTTTTATGCGGGCGAGGTTTTGCAGCCGCTCTCCGCCGCGGCCGCGCGCCCGGCCATCCTGCAATGGCCTGCCGACAGCAATCACCGTGTCCGCGCCGAACTGGTCGCGACTCCGCCGGCCGATCGGGTGCTGACGCTCAAACAAACCTGGTATGTCGATGGCGCGCGCGGCGAGCTGGGGCTGCTCGATGTGCCGTATTCATCCGCGCAGCTCGCCCATCTGTCTGCGCTGCCACCGTTGTCTGCGCTGGATGTGCCGCTGGTGTCGGGTGCGCTGGCCGAGCTTGCGCCCGAGCTGCCGCGCCCGCAGACAACGTCCAGCCTGCGCGTGATCAATGCCGCGCCACAGCCCAGGCTGGCACTGGGCACGCTGGCAAGCTATGGCATGAACCGCTACCGCGACTACGGCCACAGCTATTCCACGGTGCTGTTCGATTTCGCAACGCTGCAATTTCAATACGACACGTTCAGCTTCATGGCGGACGATCCCACGGAGTTTGTCACCACGCCCACCGGCGAAGCGGTGCGGGTCAGGCGCGACACCGTGCACGAAGCCGCCTGCATCAAGCGGCTCGACACCCTGGGTTTCAAACCCGTGCCGCTGCAGGCTCTGGACAAAACACCCAAACACCTGCTCGGGCTGGCCAGCGAATCGGCCTGGCCGGGGTTGATCGCGACCGGTTTGGCCGCGCTGCGCGCCGACGGCTGGACCATCGACGTGCCGCGCAACTTCCGTCATGCCGTGCTGGAGGTCGATGCCTGGGAGGCAGACTTTCAGGACGATGGCAACGGCTGGCTTTCGCTCAATCTCGGCGTGGTGCTGGAAGGCCAGCGCCTGCCGCTGGCACCGCTGCTGTACGACCTGTTTCAACACGATGCGCGCTGGCTGGATGCGGCCAAACTGAAGCGCATTCGCGATGCCGAGATGATCACGCTGCACACGCCGGAGGGCGTGCGTTTCACCGCACCGGCGGGGCGGTTGAAACCGCTGGCACATACCCTCATCGACCTGTTTGACACGCGCCCGCAGGGTGCAATCAAAGTCTCGCGGCTGGATGCGCCGCGCCTGGCCGATCTCGCCGACAGCCCGCAATGGAGCAACACAGGCGGCGACGCGGTGGTCCGGTTCGCCCGCCAATTGCAGCATCAGGGCGGCATCAAGGCGGTCAAACCGCCCAAGGGATTGGGGCTGGCACTGCGCCCCTACCAGCGTGAAGGACTGGCCTGGCTGCAATACCTGCGCGAGCAGAATCTGGCGGGCATTCTGGCCGACGACATGGGGCTGGGCAAAACCGCACAGACGCTGGCGCACCTGCTGCTGGAAAAGCAGGCCGGGCGGTTGGATCGCCCGGCGCTGGTGATATTGCCCACCTCGCTGATTTTCAACTGGAAGCGCGAAGCCGAACGCTTCGCGCC
>DATMWS010000059.1:0-13058 GCA_035562135.1 Thiobacillus sp.
CCGCCCAGCACCTTGTCGGCGCTGCCCAGCCCGACTGCCTTGACCAGCGTTGCCAGCGCATGCCCCAGCAGCAGCACGCCGATCAGCACCACCAGAAAAACGACTGCAAAGCCTGCAAAATAGCGGATCGCCTGGGTTTCAATGCCGATGGGCAGCAGCGGCGCCACCATCAGCGCGCCCCACTTGCCCATCACAAACGCGAGGATCCAGGCGGCCAGCGAAAACAGCGTGTCGACCATGCCGCGCATCAGACCGCGCACCACGGTGAGGATCAGCACCAGCACCACGATGATATCGAGCATGCTCATTTCGCGAGCACCTGCCCGGACAGGCCGTTTTCGGCCAGTTTCACCGCAGCCGCCACGGCGGCTTCGCGCGATGCGTAAGGTCCCACGCGCACCCGCGTCAGTTTCCCGACAGTGTCGGTGTAGGCCGGCAACCCGGCCTGGGCCGCACGCGCTTTGAGCGAATCGGCCTTGGCAGAATCGGACAAGGCGGCCAGTTGCACCACATAGGCCTCACTGGCTGCTGCGGGTTTGACCTGCAGGACCGGGGCCGCAGCGGGCTTGGGCGGCGGCGGAGCGGACACAGGTTTGACCGGCGCCGCTTTGTTCGGTTCAGGTTTGGGTGCGGGCTTGGCCTGAGGCGCCGGTTTGGCGGGTTCGGTCTGAGGCGCGGGTTGCGCCGCAGGCGGAGGCGGCTCGGGAGCCGGGGCCACAGGGACTTCGTCTGTCGGCTCGGGCGGCGTCGCCGGAGCAGGCACAGCGGCCATGCGCACGGCCAGCTCGCTGGCTGGAGGCGGCTCGTCTTTCAGCAGCAGCGGCAGCACGATCACCGCCAGCAGGGTCAGCGCAACCGCACCAATCAGGCGGCGCCGGGCGAGGCGTTTGAGATCATTTTCACTGCTGGGTGGCGGCATGGTCGAGGACGGCGGCAACGGTATAGAACGAACCGAAGACGAGAATTCTATCACCTTCGTGCGCCGCGCCTCGCGCCTCCGCGAGCGCCGTGTTCGCATCCGGCTGCACGCTGATCGGCGCACTGCTCACCTGCGCACGCAATATGGCGGCCAGCGCCGCGGCATCCTGCGCGCGCGGCGACTTGGGGGTGCAGGTCCACCACGCATCGATCTCGTTGTGCAATGCCGCGAACACGCCCGCCGCATCCTTGTCGGCCAGCATGCCCACCACCGCCAGCGTGCGCCCCGCCACCGGCTGCTCGCGCAAGGTGGCGGCAAGCGCCCGCGCCGCTTCCGGGTTGTGCGCCACGTCAAGAATGACGTCCGGCGCCTGGGCGATGCGCTGGAATCGTCCCGGTGCCCGGGCTGTGGTGAGCCCCTGGCGTATCGCCTGCTCGCTCACCGGCAGGCGGTCACGCACGGCCTCCAGCGCCACCAGCGCCGCGGCGGCGTTGCGCAGCTGAAAGGCGCCCGCCATGGCGGGCAGGGGCAATCCCGGCCAGGTCGTGTGCGGGCCGCGATAGCTCCACTGGTCACCCTCGCGCCGGGCGGAAAAATCCCGGTTCACACAACGCAGGTCGGCGCCGATATGCCGGGCATGCGCAAGCAGGCTGGCGGGTGGCTCAGGGTCGGCACAAATGGCGGGGCGGCCGGCACGGTAAATGCCGGCCTTCTCGAAACCGATCTGCTCGCGCGTATCGCCCAGATAGTCCATATGGTCGAGATCAACGCTAGTGACGAGGGCGACATCGGCGTCGAACACGTTCACCGCGTCGAGCCGACCGCCCAGGCCCACTTCGAGTATGGCGACGTCGACGCCGGCGTCGATGAACTGCAGCATCGCGCCCAGGGTGCCGAATTCGAAATAGGTCAGCGAGGTGTCGCCGCGCGCCGCGTCGATTTTTTCAAATGCGGCGACCAGGCTGGCATCACTCGCCTCCGCGCCGTCAATCCGCACCCGCTCGTTGTAGCGCAGCAGGTGCGGCGAGGTGTAGAGGCCGGTCGTGTAGCCGGCGGCGCTGAGGATCGCTTCCAGATAGGCACAGGTGGAACCCTTGCCGTTGGTGCCGCCGACAATGATGAGCGGAAAAGCCGGGGCAAGCCCGAGTGCATCCTTGACCCGGCGCACCCGGTCGAGCCCCAGCTCGATGGTGCTGGGATGCAGCTGCTCCAGCCGCGCCAGCCAATCGGCCAGCGAAAGACCCGAGCGTGTCAACACGCTCTAGCAGCCTGTCGGACTTAAAGGAAATCGGCTGCAAAACGGCCTGGCCGGTGCATATTTCCCCGCTTTCCTGCGCCAATATGAATAACTATTGGCTTGAAAATCGTGAGAATCTGCCCTCGACCAGCTCATTTTTCGCTCCGATTCTTTAAGCCCGACAGGCTGCTAGGCAGTAAGCGCAGGCCGGCCCATCATCATCGCCAGCGTGGTGGCGAGTTCGTCGCGCATCTGGCGGCGGTCGATGATGCGGTCGATGGCGCCCTTTTCCTGCAGGAACTCCGCGCGCTGGAAGCCTTCCGGCAGCGTCTCGCGCACCGTCTGCTCGATCACGCGCGGGCCGGCAAAGCCGATCAGCGCATTGGGCTCGGCCACGATCAAATCGCCCAGCATGGCGAAACTGGCCGACACGCCGCCCATGGTCGGGTCGGTCAACACCGAAATGAAGGGCAGACGGTGGCGCGACAACCGCGTCAACGCAGCCGAGGTTTTCGCCATCTGCATCAGCGAAAACAATCCCTCCTGCATGCGTGCGCCGCCGCTGGCGGAAAAGCAGACGAAGGCCGAGTTCGACTCGATCGCCGCTTCCACGCCGAGGACAAAGCGCTCGCCCACCACCGAGCCCATCGACCCGCCCATGAACTTGAACTCGAATGCCGCCGCCACCACCGGCACCGCCTTGACGCTGCCGCCCAGCACCACCAGCGCGTCGGTTTCCGAGGTGCCGGCCTGGGCTTCCTTCAGGCGGTCGGGGTATTTCTTGCTGTCCTTGAATTTCAGCGGATCAAGCGGCGTGACCTGCGCGCCGATTTCATGCTGTCCCTCGGCATCCAGCAGCATGGCTAGCCGCTGCCGGGCGCCAATGCGGTGATGGTGGCCGCATTTGGGGCACACCTCCAGATTGCTTTCCAAGTCGGCGCGGTAGAGCACCTCGTTGCACGCCGGGCACTTCGACCATAGCCCTTCCGGCATCGATTTGCGCGCTTCTACCCGGCGCTTGATTTTCGGCGGCAGAATTTTCTGGAACCAACTCATTGTTTTCTCCGCTAGCTAAATTTTTAACACGGTTTATTTCGATGCCGCATCGACACCGCGGCGCAACTCGGCCACCAGGTGCCTGACGCGGTTGACGCACTCGCCTTCCGGCGCGGTTTCGATCTCGCTGACGATGCGGCTGCCCACCACCACGGCATCGGCAATCCGTGCCACCGCCTCGGCGGTCGCCGCGTCGCGGATGCCGAAGCCCACGCCGACCGGCAGGCTGCAATGCTTGCGCACCATGGCCAGCTTGCGCGCGACTTCCTCGGTATCGAGATTGGCTGAACCCGTTACGCCTTTCAACGACACGTAATAGATGAAGCCGCCCGCGACCGCCGCCACCTGCTCCACCCGGGATTCGGGCGTGGTCGGCGACAGCAGGAAAATCGGATCGATCCCGGCCGCCTTGAACACGTCCGCCACCCCATGCGATTCCTCGGGCGGAATGTCCACCGTCAGCACGCCGTCCACGCCGGCCGCCTTGGCGGCCTGGGCAAAGGTCTCGTAGCCCATGTGTTCGACCGGATTGGCATAGCCCATCAGCACCACCGGCGTGGTCATATTGCTCTTGCGGAATTCTGCCGTCATTGCCAGCACGTCACGCAGCCCGACCTTGTTCGCCAGCGCCCGTTCGGACGCGCGCTGGATCACCGGCCCGTCGGCCATCGGGTCGGAAAACGGCACCCCCAGTTCGATGATGTCCGCCCCCGCCTCCACCAGCGCGTGCATCAGCGGCACCGTCATGCCCTTGCCGGGGTCACCCGCGGTGATGAAGGTAATGAGGGCTTTCTTGTTTTGCGCTTTCAGCGCGATAAAGGTCTGGCCGATGCGGCTCATGGTTCGGTCTTCTGAAAAATTCGGTTCAATTGGGTGGTGGCGGGCTTACAGCGTAATCCCCGACAGCTTCGCCACGGTGTCGATGTCCTTGTCGCCGCGCCCGGACAGGTTGATCAGGATGATCTGATCGCGGCCCAGCGTCGGCGCGAGTTTCTTGGCGTGGGCCACGGCGTGGCTGGATTCGAGCGCGGGAATGATGCCTTCAAACCGGCACAGGTCATGGAAGGCAGCCAGGGCTTCGTCGTCGTTGATGGCGACGTATTCGGCGCGACCGGCGTCCTTCAGGTAGCTGTGCTCGGGGCCGACGCCGGGGTAGTCGAGGCCGGCGGACACCGAGTGGGTTTCGATGATCTGGCCGTTTTCGTCCTGCATCAGATAGCTGCGGAAGCCATGCAGCACGCCGGGGGTGCCGGCCGACAGCGGGGCGGCGTGCTTGCCACTGGCGATGCCGGAGCCGCCCGCCTCCACCCCGATCAGGCGCACACCTTCATACGGGATATAGGGATGGAAGATGCCGATGGCGTTGGAGCCGCCGCCGACGCAGGCGATCACGACATCGGGCTGGCGGCCGGTGAGTTCGGGCATCTGGGTGAGGCATTCGCGGCCGATGACGCACTGGAAATCGCGCACCAGCATGGGATAGGGGTGCGGGCCGGCGGCGGTGCCGAGGATGTAAAAAGTGGACTCGACATTGGTGACCCAGTCGCGCATCGCTTCGTTGAGTGCGTCCTTCAGGGTTTTGGAACCCGACGACACCGGCACCACGGTCGCGCCGAGCAGTTTCATGCGGAAGACGTTGGGCGCCTGACGAATGACGTCTTCGGCGCCCATGTAGACCACACATTCCATGCCGTAGCGCGCGGCAACCGTGGCCGAGGCAACACCATGCTGGCCCGCGCCGGTCTCCGCGATGACACGCTTCTTGCCCATGCGCCGCGCCAGCAGCGCCTGGCCGATGGTGTTGTTGATCTTGTGCGCGCCGGTGTGGTTGAGGTCTTCGCGCTTCAGATAAATCTGCGCGCCGCCGTATTGTTCGGAGAGTCGCTTGGCGTGATACACCGGGCTGGGGCGGCCGACGTAGTGCTTCAGCTCGTATTCGAATTCGGCGATGAAGGCGGGATCCTGGCGCGCCTTGTCATACTCGACGCGCAGTTCTTCCAGCGCCGCCATCAGGGTTTCGGCAACGAAAATGCCGCCGTAGGGGCCGAAGTGGCCGCGGGAATCGGGTAGATCAGTCAGCTTCATGATGCTTTCGCTTTCGCAATGAATTGCGCAATGAGGTGCGCGTCCTTGATGCCCTTGGCGGCCACTGCCGCCCCATTTAACAGCATCGTTGCCTCGACGCCGGAGGACACATCCACCGCCCAGGGGCGCACGCGCTGCACCGCCTCGGCGACGTTGTCCGGCGTCAGTCCGCCCGACAGGATGACCGGTTTGGGCAGGTCCGGCGGAATCAGACTCCAGTCGAACCGTTCCCCGGTGCCGCCTGGTACGCCGGGCACATAGGCGTCGAGCAGCAGGCCGCGCGCGGTATCAAAGTCAGCCGCGCATTTTAGCAAATCCGTGTCCCGATTGATCCGCACCGCCTTGATGTAGGGCCGGCCGAAGCGCAGGCAGTCGGCCGGTGCCTCGTCGCCGTGAAACTGCAGCAGGTCGAGCGGAACGGCGTTCAATACCGCTTCGATGAAGGCGGGGTCGGCATTGACGAACAGACCGACCGACTGCACGAAGGGCGGCAGTTCGCTCACCAGCGCGGCGACGGTGGCTATCGTCACGTGGCGCGGACTTTTTTCGTAGAACACGAAACCCAGCGCATCCGCCCCAGCGTCGCAGGCGGCATGCAGGTCCGGCAGTCGGGTGATGCCGCAGATTTTTACGCGAACAGCCATCGTTCAGAGCTCTCCGGCAAGGCAAAGTGCGCAGGATACCGGATGTGGGTGAGATACAGCCCGGCGGCGCCAAAGGTGGGCGCAGCGAACGTACGGTCACGGCCGATCAGAATCTCGTGCAGCCAATCGGGCGACTGTGCACCCGTGCCAACCTGGATGAGACACCCCATGAGGTTGCGCACCATGTGATGCAGGAAGCCGTCGGCGCGGAAGTCACATAAAAGATAATCGCCGCGCCGCTCGACGTGCGCCAGCCGCAGTTCCTTGACCGGCGACTTGGCCTGGCATTGGGCGGCACGAAAAGCGGAGAAATCGTGCTGCCCGATCAGGTGCGCCGCCGCCAGGTTCATCGCGGCAGCATCAAGCGGGCGGTGATACCAGCCGACCAGCCCGTGGTTGAGGCCGGACCGCACCGGGTGATTCAGCAGCACGTAGCGGTAGCCGCGCTGGGTGGCGGCAAACCGCGCATGGAAATCCTCGGCGACCGCCTGCGCCCACAGCACCGCCACCCCCGCCGGCAGGTGGCTGTTGACGCCGCGTACCCAGGCGGTCAGGGGGCGATTCACGGCGGTATCAAAATGCACCACCTGAAACGCCGCGTGCACGCCGGTGTCGGTGCGGCCGGCAGCGGTTACGCTTATTTTTTCATCGGCAACAATGGACACCGCGGCTTCCAGCGCATCCTGCACACCGCAACCCTGCAGCTGCGACTGCCAGCCGCAAAAGCCGACGCCGCAATATTCCAGACCCAATACGATTCTCATGCCTACACGACGAGCAACAGGAGCAAGCCCGCCAGTATGACGGCGCTGTCGCAGCCTTGCCAGCGTTCGCTGTGCAGGATGTAGGTGGCGGGCGTCGCGTCGTCGGGCAGCGGCGCGCGCAGGGCATCCAGCCAGCGCGTCGGTTTGGGTGCGTGTTCGACGTAGTCCAGGGTCAGCCCCAGGCGCACTGCAAAGGCGCGGCGGTCAAAGCCAAGCCAGGTCAGCGGACGGGCCAGCGCGTACAGCCCGTAAATCAGGCGGGGGCGGGACGTGTAGGCCAGCAGCACGGCCAGCCCTGCCAGCATCAGCACCAGCCGCCCCGCGCGCAGCGCGCCTTGCTGCAGACCTTCGACAGCGGGGCTGGCCCATCCCAGCGACGGCCACAGCAGGGTTCCCGGCAGCGTGTAGGCATAGGTGAGCAGCAGCACCGCCATCAGCCAGCGGGTGCGGCGCAGCAGACGCCAGCCTTCATGGCGGACAGGGGCAAACAGAAAGGCCGTCGCGGTGGCGACGGCCAGGATGATCAGTAGCGGGGACGGTGCAGCGCGTTCCACCGCCACTGCCCACCCGCACCACAACAGGATGCGGGCTGCCGGATGGGGGCATGCAGGGCTAGTAATACGCCCTAACCAAGCGAACTCAACATGCCTTTCGCGTCGGACTTTTGCTTGTCGCTGCCTTCGGCCAGCACTTCGTTGAGGATTTCACGCGCGCCTTCCTTGTCGCCCATTTCCACATAGGCGCGGGCAAGGTCGAGCTTGGTGCCGACTTCGTCAAGCTCGAGTTCGTCGCCGCTAACCTCGCCCAGGTCGAGGTCGAGGCCGCTGAAATCGAATTTGCTGTCCGGACCGTTATCTTCATCCAGGCCCAGATCGAGTTTCAGCGTATCATCCGCCGTCGCGGGCAAGTCCAGATCAGGCAGGTCGAAGTCGAGACCCAGGGTATCCCTTTCCACGTAACCCGCCTCGGGCGCCACGACCGCCTCGGGCTGCGTATCGAAATTGAGCACATGGCCCGCGGACTCGAACTCCAGCGGCGCGTTGGCCGTCACGACATCAAGCTCAGGTTCGGGCTCAGGCGCGGCCTCAATTTCAACCGGGACTGCAGGCTGCATGCCAGCCATGGGTTTGGGTTCGGGCTCGTCCGTGAACGTCACGGCACCGCCGGCAACCGCAGCAGTGGCCGCCACCGTAGCAACCGCTGCTGCCGGGGCGGCACTCGTCTGCACGCCGCCATACAGCGGGTTGGTCGGATCGATGCTGCGGCCCAATTCGCAGGCCTTGTCCCACAGCGGGCTCGATTTGCTGCCAAGCGCGGCGTAGAGTTCACCGGCGACCGCCTCAAACGTCACGGTGTTGCGCCGCGCGGCGTAGATTTCCAGCAGCTTGACGCGGATTTCATGGCGGTCAGGGGTTTTGTTAATGGCCTCCTTGAGAATTTCCTCGGCCTGCGCATCGCGACCGTAGGCCATGTAGACCTCGGCTTCGGCGATGGGGTCGACATCGTGGGTATCGATGGTGCCCAGACCCGCCTGGCTGAAATCAGTCAGGAAAGAGGTGTCGCCGGTATTGACGCTGCCACCCGATGCGGCACCGAGAACGGTGTTGGGGCGAACGTCGCCGCCGGTCATGATGCTGTCGTCCAGCGAGGTGCCGCCAGCCTTGCGGCGGCGGCCGCCCCCCGCCATCATCCACCACAGCACGCCGCCGAGACCGAGCGCGGCCAGGCCGCCGCCCCAGTAAAGCGGATTGGCGAGCAGGGGGTCATACCAGTTGTCGGCGGGTTCGGGGCTGGCTGGCGGCGCCACAACGACCGGCGCGACCGACGCGGGAGCAGATGCTGCAGGGGCAGGTGCGGCAACCGGTGCTTCAGCTTGCGCCTTCTCCTTCATCTCGACCAGCTTTTGCATGTCCTGAATCTGTGTTTCCAGCATGGCCACACGCTGATCCGATTCCTTCAGCGCATTTTCGCGCGCGGTCGCGTCTTCTTCCTGGGCGCGCAACTTTTCCTGCAGGGCACGGGCTTCGTCCGCTTTGCCTGCAGCGGCAGCCGCCGGCGGCGTGACCTTGGACAGCTTCAGCACATCCTGCTGCGCTGCGGGCGCCGGCTTGGCGCGGTCTTCCACCTTGGGCGTGATCTTGCCGCTGCTGGCCTGAGCCGGGGCGGTCTTGGCCTCGGGGGCGGCGCTCACAGCGGCGGCCAGTTTCTGGCGATAGGCACGCCAGTCATCCGCCTGCAGCTTGAGTTCACGCACGGCCTCTTGTTGCGGAATGGCGGCCACTTTTTCAGCCGAAGGCACGTTGAGCGTCTTGCCTGCTTTCAGGCGGTTCATGTTGCCGTCGAAAGCCTGGGTGTTCTCGCGGTAGAGCCCCAGCAGGATCTGCTCCAGGCTTACGCTTTCGGGACGCACGCGGTCGGCAATACCCGTCAGCGTGTCACCCCGTTTGACCGTCACGCGATCCGGCACCGCGGCCTGCGGGGCGGGCGCCGGCTTGTGGGCAACTGCCGGGGCAGGCGTCGCCTCGGCTTGCGGGGCCGCCGCAGGCACGGGCTTGATCACTTGAGCCGGGGCTACCGCCACGGGGGCCACCGTCTGGACGCCACCCATGCCAGGCGGGTCGAGCAGCATGGTGTATTCACGCACCAGCCGTCCCGAGGCCCAGTTCAGTTCGACCAGCATGTCGATGAAGGGATCGTTCACCGGGCGGGCGGAGGTGACTTTCAGCACCGCCTTGCCGTTGGGCTTCTTCTCGACCGTAAAGCGCAGGGAGGATAAAACCGGGGCGAATTCGACGCGCGCATCGCGAAAAGCCTGGTCGGAAGCGAGGCTGGCCGACAGGCTGTCGAGTTCGGCCTTGTCTGCCGCGAACAGCTCGATCTCCGCCGCGAGCGGCTGACCGAGCGCCGAGGTGACCGACAGCTTGCCCAACCCGGCGGCATGCGCCATCAGTGGCACGGCAATCAGGCCTGCGGCCACCAGTTGGGTGGTGAAGCGCTTCAATTTCATCCAGTATCTCCCTATTCGCCCCGCTCGGCGGGGCTGTTGAATCCTTGACGCCACTATTGACGGCTCAGCGCGCGCAATCTTTAATGCACAAATCGCACCAGCCCTGAGCTTACTGCCTTCAGCCCTTGCCCGCTCAGGCTTCCAGCAGTATCCGCAACATGCGGCGCAGCGGTTCCGCCGCGCCCCACAGCAACTGGTCGCCCACGGTGAACGCGGTCAGGTACTGCGGCCCCATGTTGAGCTTGCGCATGCGGCCGATCGGCACGGTGAGCGTGCCGGTCACCGCCGCCGGCGTCAGTTCGCGCATGCTGATCTCGCGGCCGTTCGGCACCACTTTCACCCACGGGTTGTGCGCGGCGATCAGGCTGTGGAGGTCGGCCAGCGGCACGTCCTTGGTCAGCTTGATGGTGAGCGCCTGCGAATGGCAGCGCATCGCACCCACGCGCACGCACAGGCCGTCGATGGGGATCGGCTTGTCGCTGCGGCGCATGATCTTGTTGGCCTCGACCTGCGCTTTCCATTCTTCCTTGGACTGGCCGGATTCGAGCGCGACATCGATCCACGGAATCAGGTTGCCGGCCAGCGGCACCGGCCAGGCATCGACCGGATAGCGGTCGGAACGGATGAAGTCGGCCACCTTGCGGTCGATTTCGAGAATGGCGGAAGCCGGATCGCCGATCAGGTCCGCAACTTCGGCGTGCAGCGCGCCCATCTGCTGGATCAGCTCGCGCATGTTGCGCGCGCCGGCGCCGGAGGCCGCCTGATAGGTCATCGGCGACACCCATTCCACCAGCCCGGCGTCGAACAGCCCGCCCATCGCCATCAGCATCAGCGACACCGTGCAGTTGCCGCCGACGTAGGTTTTGACGCCGTTGGCGATGCCGTCCTGGATGACGTTCTTGTTGACCGGGTCGAGGATGATGATGGCGTCGTCCTTCATCCGCAGCGTCGAGGCGGCGTCGATCCAGTAGCCGTTCCAGCCCGCCGCGCGCAGCTTCGGATACACCTCCTTGGTGTAGTCGCCGCCCTGGCAGGTGATGATGGCGTCGCACCGCTTCAGGTCGTCGATACTGCTGGCATCTTTCAGCGGCGGCACGTCGCGGCCGATGTCGGGGCCCTTGCCGCCAACGTTCGAGGTGGTAAAGAACACCGGATCGATGTGGTCGAAATCGCGCTCTTCCTTCATGCGCCCCATCAGCACGGAGCCCACCATGCCGCGCCAGCCGATCAGCCCAACTTTCATCATGTTCGTCTCCAAAAAATCTTATCCACGAAGGACGCGAAGAAGCGCCAAGAAGTGCCTTTCTTCGCGGCCCTTCGCGTCCTTCGCGGAAAAAATCAAAGCGCCTTGACCACCGCGTCGCCCATCTCGCTGCACGACACCTTCCGGGTGCCCTCGGTCCAGATGTCGCCGGTGCGCAGGCCCTGCGCGATCACCTTCTTCACCGCGCTCTCGATGCGGTCAGCGGTCGCCAGATCAGCGAAGGTGTAGCGGTACATCATCGCCACCGACAGGATGGTCGCCAGCGGATTCGCCAGGTTTTTGCCGGCGATGTCGGGCGCGGAGCCGTGGATCGGCTCGTACATGCCCTTGTTGTATTCGTCCAGCGAGGCCGACGGCAGCATGCCGATCGAGCCGGACAGCATCGATGCGGCGTCGGACAGGATGTCGCCGAAGAGGTTGCCGGTGACGATCGTGTCGAACTGCTTGGGCGCGCGAATCAACTGCATCGCCGCGTTATCGACATACATGTGGGAGAGCGCGACCTCGGGGTAGTCCTTCGACACCTCGATCATCACTTCCTTCCACAACTCCGAGCATTCCAGCACGTTGGCCTTTTCGACCGAACACAGTTTCTTGCCGCGCTTCATTGCGATGCCGAACGCCACGTGCGCAACCCGCCGCACTTCGGATTCGGAATACAGCATGGTGTTGAAGCCGACGCGCTCACCGTTGCGAATTTCGATCCCGCGCGGCTGGCCGAAATACACGTCGCCGGTCAGCTCGCGCACGATCATGAGGTCGAGTCCGGACACCACTTCGGGCTTCAGCGACGACGCTGAAGCCAACTCGGGATACAGCAGTGCCGGGCGCAGGTTGGCGAACAGGTTGAGCTCCTTGCGGATGCGCAAGAGGCCGCGCTCGGGGCGCAATGGACGGTCGAGCGTGTCGTACCGCGGGCCGCCGACCGCGCCGAGCAGCACCGCATCGGCCTCGCGCGCAAGCTTCAGCGTCGCCTCAGGCAGCGGGTCGCCCGCCGCATCGTAGCCCGCGCCGCCGATGGGCGCGGTTTCCATTTCGATTTTTGCGCCGTCGGCGCGCAGCACGTCCAGCACCTTGACCGCTTGCGCGACGATTTCCGGACCAATGCCGTCACCCGGCAGTACTGCAATTTTCATTGTTGTGATCCACTAAATAGCCAGGGCGCTTCCTGCTTGCGCCGTTCTTCATACGCCTTAATCTTGTCGGCCTGCAACAAGGTCAGACCAATATCGTCCAGCCCGTTCAGCAGGCGATGCTTGCGCCCGCCGTCGACCTCGAACGCCAGCACCTCGCCACCGGGCGTGGTCACGGTCTGTTTGTCGAGGTCGACATTGAGGCGGTAGCCCTCGGAGGCTTCGCATTCGCGGAAAAGGCGATCAACCACTGCGGCATCGAGCATGATCGGCAGGATGCCGTTCTTGAAGCAGTTGTTGTAGAAGATGTCGGCGTAGGACGGCGCGATGATGGCGCGGATGCCGTAGTCTTCCAGCGCCCACGGCGCATGCTCGCGGCTCGAGCCGCAGCCGAAGTTGTCGCGCGCCAGCAGCACGCTTGCCCCCTTGTAGCGCGGGAAGTTCAGCACGAATCCCGGATTCGGCTGGCGCGTGGCGGGGTCCATGCCCGGCTCGCCGTGGTCGAGATAACGCCATTCGTCGAACAGGTTGGGACCGAAGCCGGCGCGCTTGATCGACTTCAGAAACTGCTTGGGAATGATGGCGTCGGTGTCGACGTTGGCGCGGTCGAGCGGCACCACCAGTCCATTGAGTGTGGTGAATGCCCGCATGTTGACTAGTTACCGGCCTTGCTGCCGGCTTTTTCGATCGACTCGCCCGCTTTCTGGACATCCTGGCCAAAACCTTCCATGGTATTGCAGCCCGCCAGGGTCAAAGCAGCGGCAATCAAAACGGCGATCATCGGTTTCATGGTGTTTTCCTTAAAAGAGACGTACATCGACAAAATGCCCGGCGCACGCGGCAGCCGCCGCCATGGCCGGACTGACCAGATGGGTGCGGCCACCGGCACCCTGGCGACCCTCGAAGTTGCGATTCGAGGTCGAGGCGCAGCGCTCACCCGGTTCCAGCC
>DATMWS010000060.1:0-3416 GCA_035562135.1 Thiobacillus sp.
CTCCTGCGGCGTGCGCACCCTGCACACCGGGCTGCAAGCGGCAGACATCACACCGCTCAAGCAGCGATTGGCCGACCGCCTGTTCACCCACATTCCGGCCGGCGTGGGCAGCACCGGCCTGTTGCGCCTGAACGCCGGCGAGATGGACGCGATGCTAAGCGGCGGCGCGCGTTGGGCGGTCGAGCAGGGTTACGGCAGCGAGGCCGATCTGGATCGCATCGAGGAGCATGGCTGCATGGCCGGCGCCGAGCCGGGCCAGGTGTCCGATCAGGCCAAGCACCGCCAGCGCGACGAGATCGGCACCCTCGGTTCCGGCAACCATTACCTCGAATTGCAGGAAATTGTCGAGATCTACGACATCAAGGCGGCCGAGCGTTTTCGCCTGCGCCAGGGCGAGGTGGTGGTCAGCATTCATTGCGGATCGCGCGGGCTGGGGCATCAGATCGGCACCGAATTCCTCAGGCGGATGGTGATCGCCGCTCCCGGTTACGGCATCGAGCTACCCGACCGCGAGCTCGCCTGCGCGCCTATCAACTCACCACTCGGCCAGTCCTATCTCGGCGCCATGCGCGCGGCGGTCAACTGCGCCCTGGCCAACCGCCAGGTCATTACCCACCTCACCCGCAAGGTGTTCGCCGACCTCGTGCCTGGAACCCATCTCACCCTGATCTACGACGTCTCGCACAACACCTGCAAGGAGGAGTGGCATACGGTCGACGGCCAGACGCGCCGCCTGTATGTGCACCGCAAGGGCGCGACGCGCGCCTTCGGCCCGGGCCATCCGGCGCTGCCCAGTGATCTGCGCGATATCGGCCAGCCGGTGCTGATCGGCGGCAGCATGGGTACCGCTTCCTACATCCTCGTCGGCACCGAGGAAGGCAGGACGCGCGCCTTCAGCTCCGCCTGCCACGGCGCCGGGCGAGCCATGAGTCGCCACCAGGCCACCCGCCAGTGGCACGGCCGAGCGCTGGTGGATGAGCTCGCCAGCCAAGGCATCCTGATCCGCAGCCCCTCGCTGCGCGGCGTGGCGGAAGAGGCGCCCGGTGCCTACAAGGACGTCAGCGCCGTGGTGGAGGCGGCCGACCGTGCCGGGCTGGCGCGCAAGGTGGCGAAGCTGAAACCGCTGGTCTGCATCAAGGGATGAACTGCTGGGGCTGGGTGCCTGGTACGAAGTGCCCTATGCACTGGAACTGCATTCCGCCATTGTCGTCAAATATTGGAACGCGTCGATGCGTTGTTCCGCTCGATGCAGTCTGCCTGTGGCAAGTTTGATTGAACTGCATGCGCAGTGTATGGAAACAGCAGGAAAACAGAGGAAAAACCATGCCCTACAGTGAACAAATGGTGCAGTCGGTACGGCCGTGGTCTGACAAGACCTTCAGCTTCACGCTCAGCCGTCCGCAGGATTTTGCGTTTGAAAACGGCGAATTCGTCACCATCGGCTTGAAGCGGGAAGGCAAGCTGGTGGCGCGTGCGTATTCCATCGTCTCCACCGCCGACCACGACCATCTGGAATTTCTCAGCATTCACGTGCCGGACGGCCCCCTGACCAGCCAGCTGGCTCACATCCGCCCCGGCGACAGCGTGTGGGTCAACAGCAAGGCCACCGGCTCGCTCACGCTCAATCATGTGTTGCCAGGGCGCACGCTGTACCTGCTCGCCACCGGCACCGGTCTGGCGCCGTTCATGAGCCTGATCCGCGACCCCGAACTCTATGCGCGCTACGAAAGCGTGGTGCTGGTGCATTCGGTGCGCACGGTGGCCGAACTGGCCTACCGCGACGAGATCGAGGCGCTGGACAACGCCCAGCTGTATTACGTGCCGACGGTGACGCGCGAGCCTTTTCCCACGCCCGAACGCGGCGGCGATCTGTTCCGCTCGGGCATGCTGTCGCAGCGTCTCGGCCTGCCCGCACCCGATCCCGAACAGGACCGCGTGATGATCTGCGGCAACCCGGCGATGACGCGCGAGCTGACGCACTACCTCAAGGACTCGGGCTGGACACTGACCAACCATCGAGGCATCGGCAATTTCACCACCGAAGTTGCGTTTGTCGTGCATCACGAATAATCTGCCGGCTTCGCCCATTCCCGCCATCGCCCCTGCTTCATGGAAGCACAATCACACAGCCGCGCGGCGCTGACGCTTGCCGCGCTCGGTGTCGTCTACGGCGATATCGGAACCAGTCCCCTGTATGCCTTGAAGGAAACCCTGAACCCAGCCCACGGCATTGCGGCCGGTCCGGAAACCGTGCTCGGCGCCGCGTCGGCGATTTTCTGGGCGCTGATGCTGGTGGTGTCCCTGAAATACGTGCTGCTGGTGCTGCGTGCCGACAACCATGGCGAAGGCGGCATCATGGCCCTGCTCGCGCTGGCGCGGCATGCGGTGGTGCAGCGGCCGCGCGCGGCGCGCACGGTGGCACTGGCCGGCATGGCGGGCGCGGCGCTGTTCTACGGCGACGCCGTGCTGACACCGGCGATTTCCGTGCTGTCGGCGGTCGAAGGGCTGTCGGTCGGCACCCATGTGTTCGAGCCCTATGTGATGCCGCTAGCGATAGGCGTGCTCGCCGGGCTGTTTTTCATGCAGCAGCATGGCACGGCCAGCCTGGGCGCCTGGTTCGGGCCGATCGCGCTGGCATGGTTTGCCGCGCTGGCGGCAGGCGGCGTGTACCAGATCGCCCTGCATCCGCAGGTGCTGGGTGCGCTGCATCCGCAGCACGCGTGGTGGTTTGTCACCCAGCACGGCTTCGCGTCGTTCGTGGTGTTGGGCGCCGTGCTGCTGGCCTTTACTGGCGCCGAGGCGCTGTATGCCGACATGGGGCATTTCGGCCGCGTTCCGATCCAGCTGGCCTGGTACGGCCTGGTGTTTCCCGCGCTGGTGCTGAACTATCTGGGGCAGGGCGCGCTGTTGTCGCGCGCGCCTGAGGCCGTGAGCAATCCCTTTTTTCTGCTCTACCCTGCGTGGGCGCTCTATCCCATGGTGCTGCTGGCTACCGCCGCCACCGTGATCGCCGCCCAGGCCACGCTCACCGGTGCGTTCTCGCTCACGCGCCAGGCCATCCAGCTGGGCTACCTGCCGCGCATGCAGGTGGTGCAGACGTCGTCCATGGCGTATGGGCAAATTTATATTCCGGTCGTCAACTGGCTGCTGTTTGTACTGGTCGTGGCGGTGGTCGCCGGGTTTGGCGAGTCGACCAATCTCGCCGCCGCGTATGGCCTTGCCGTAACCGGCACCATGCTGGTGACGACCCTGCTCACCTTTTTTGTCATTCATTACGGCTGGGGGTATGGCCTGCCGGGCAGTCTCGCGGCGACCGGCGTGTTCGTGCTGGTCGACGCGGCGTTCTTTTCATCCAGCCTGCTGAAAATCACCGAAGGTGGCTGGTTCCCGCTGGCCCTGGGCGGCCTGGTGTTCAT
>DATMWS010000061.1:0-3418 GCA_035562135.1 Thiobacillus sp.
AGTAAATGGCGCATGACATGATGGTACTCCGTGTGCATGACTGACAAAATCGGCAATTCACCAGATTCTGAATCCCTGATTCAAACGCCCCGGCGCGTCTGCCAATACAATCGCATCATGCCTGCCATCACCACCCGTTCCTGCCCCGCCGACTTCCGCGCCGCCCTCGAGCAGGCCGGCCTCGCACCCGCCTGGGCACGGCTGTATGCGGCGCGCGGCGTCACCCATCCCGAGCAGATCGCGCACCGCCTGCCGCAGCTGCTGCCGCCCGCCGGGCTGCTGCACATCGAGCGCGCCGCCGCGCTGCTGGCCGACGCCATCCACGACAACAAGCGCCTGCTCATCATCGCCGACTACGACGCCGACGGCGCCACCGCCTGCGCGGTCGGCGTGCGCGGCCTGCGCCTGCTCGGCGCGCAGGTCGATTTTCTGGTGCCCAACCGGCTCGAACACGGCTACGGCCTCACCCCCGATATCGTCAGGCTCGCCGCCGAGCGTCAGCCCGACCTGATCGTCACCGTCGACAACGGCATCGCCGCAGTCGACGGCGTGGCGGCAGCGAACGCGCTCGGCATTCCGGTGCTGGTCACCGACCATCACCTGCCCGGCGACGCCTTGCCGGATGCCGCCTGCATCGTCAATCCCAACCAGCCCGGCTGCGACTTCGCGTCGAAGAACCTGGCGGGTGTGGGGGTGATGTTCTACGTTCTCCTGGCGCTGCGCGCCGAACTGCGCCAGCGCGGGGTGTATACAGAACAGGCCGAACCGGACCTGCGCGCCCTGCTCGACCTGGTCGCGCTCGGCACCGTCGCCGACGTGGTCAGGCTCGACGCCAACAACCGCACCCTGGTCGAAAACGGCCTGGCGCGCATGCGCGCGGGCAAGGCCTGCGCCGGCATCAATGCGCTGTTCCGCGCTGCCGGACGCGACCCCGCGCGCGCCACCGTGTTCGACCTCGGCTTCATGCTCGGACCGCGCTTGAACGCCGCCGGACGCATCGACGACATGGCGCTCGGCATCGAATGCCTGCTGGCCGACGACCCCGCCACCGCGCAGCAACTGGCGCAGCGGCTCGACACGCTCAACCGCACCCGACGCGACGTCGAATCCGACATGCTGGAAGAAGCGCTCGCCATCCTCGCCAGCTTCAACCCCACCGACAGCCACAGCCTCACCGCGTATCAGCCCGGCTGGCACATCGGCGTGATCGGCATCCTGGCCTCACGGCTGAAAGACAAATTTCACCGCCCCACCATCGTGCTGGCCCGCAGCGAAAGCGGCGAACTCAAGGGCTCCGGCCGCTCCATCCCCGGCCTGCACCTGCGCGACGCGCTCGACCTGGTCGACAAACGTCATCCCGGCCTCATCCTCAAATTCGGCGGCCACGCCATGGCGGCCGGGCTCAGCCTCCCCGCCGGCCGCCACGCGGAATTCGGCCAGGCCTTCGAGGCTGTGGTGCGTGAACTGATCAACCCGGCCGACCTCGAAGGCGTGATCGAAACCGACGGCGAACTCGATGCCGCCGACCACAGCTACCAGCTCGCCATCGAGCTCGACCACGCAGTATGGGGACAAGGCTTCCCCGCCCCGCTGTTCAGCGCCACCTTCGAGGTCATGGCGCAGCGCGTCGTCGGCGAAAAGCATCTGAAATTGAAACTCGCGCGCGAAGGCGCATCGTTCGAGGCCATGCGCTTCTTCCACCCCGACCCGCTGCCCGACCGCATCCACGCCGTCTACGCCCTCATGCCCAGCGAATTCAATGGGCAGCAAACACTGCAACTCAAATTGCAACACTGGGAACCCGCCACCTGACCACCTCCCTGCAACTTGCGACTGCCGCACCAACCACAACGCAATACAATCGGTCGAATCATTCCTGATTGCCATGCCGCCGATCACCTTCACCCTCATCCTGCTGAATGTGCTGATTTATGCGCTGGAGATTGCCACCGGGCCAGACATCATCCGCGTTTTTGGCCTGTGGCCGCCGGGTTCCGGCGGCGCGTTCCATCTCTGGCAGCTGATCACCTACAGCTTTCTGCACGGCTCGCTGCTGCATTTGGGATTCAACATGGTCGCCATCTGGATGTTTGGCGCCGCGCTGGAAAAGCGCTGGGATGATCTGCGCTACCTGTTGACCTACCTGCTCAGCGTGGTGGTCGCCGCCATGACGCAGATCGCCGTCAGCGGCTATTTCCTGCATACCAGCGGCCCGGTCATCGGCGCCTCCGGCGGCGTGTTCGGCCTCTTGCTGGCCTATGCGCTGTATTTCCCCAACCGAGTCATCGTCATCATTTTTCTGCCGTTCATCCATATCCCCGCACGCACTTTCGTGCTGGGCTACGGCGCCATCGAACTCTTTCTCGGCGTCACCAACACCACCACCGGTATCGCCCATTTCGCCCACCTTGGCGGGCTGTTCGGCGGCTGGCTGGGGGTGCAGTATTTCCGCGGGCGCGGGCTGTTCGGAAAACGCTGACCAGGTGACAGGCCGGCAAGCCCTTGACGGCCTTGCCAACTTGAAACTTGCAGCTTGAAACTTGTTTCTTGCAACTTGCAACGACCCTTAAACATACCCCTCCGGATTCCTCTCCTGCCAGCGCCAGGCATCCTCACACATCCGCGGCAGGTCGAACACCGCGTGCCAGCCCAGGTCGTGCGCGGCACGCGACGGATCGGCCCAGCATTGCGCCACATCGCCGGCGCGGCGCGCCACGATCCGATACGGCACCTTCTTCCCGCTGGCTGCCTCGAACGCATGCACCATGTCGAGCACGCTCACCCCGCGCCCGGTACCCAGGTTCCAGGTCTGCACGCCGCCCGGCTGCTGCAGCTTGTTGAGCGCCGCCACATGCCCGCGCGCCAGATCGACCACGTGGATGTAGTCGCGCACCCCGGTGCCGTCCGGCGTCGGGTAGTCGCCGCCGAACACGTTGAGATGCGGGCGGCGCCCCACCGCCACCTGCGCCACATACGGCATCAGATTATTGGGGATGCCGCGCGGGTCTTCGCCGATCAGCCCCGATTCGTGCGCGCCCACCGGATTGAAATAGCGCAAGAGCGCGATGTTCCAGCCCGCATCCGCGAGCGCGATGTCGCGCAGCATCTCCTCGATGTAGAGCTTGGAACGGCCATAGGGATTGGTCGCCGACAACGGAAAATCCTCGGTGATCGGCACCGTCGCCGGGTCGCCATACACCGTGGCGGACGACGAGAACACCACCGCCTTTACCCCGGCCACAGCCATTTCCTCGAACAGCGCAATGCTGCCTGCGATATTGTTGTCGTAATACAGCAGCGGCTTATCCACCGACTCGCCCACCGCCTTCAGCCCGGCAAAATGCACCACCGCGTCGATCGCATGCCGGGCAAACAGTGCACGCAGCGCAGCGCGCTCGCGGATATCACCCTGCACGAA
>DATMWS010000062.1:0-11281 GCA_035562135.1 Thiobacillus sp.
CGTGAAAGAAACGGCCGGCGCTACGGCCAAGACGGTGAGCCCGACCCGGCGGAGAGCCCGGCCGGCGACGGAAAAAGCAGTGGCAGCGGACGAAGGCCGGGCCGCGGTCAAGGCTGAACCGAGCGCCGAGGAAAAGAAAAACAACGCGATTGAAATCGTGGTAAGCACGCTGGAGCAGCTGGTGGCGGAGCGCGGTGGCGAGGGTTTCATTTCGGCATCGCTGATCAAGAGCACCATCAAGCGAATCCGCCCGGGTTTCAGCGAGTCGGAATATGGCTACAGCGCGTTTGGCAAGATCCTCGACGATGCGCACAAAAAAGGCGCGCTGGTGGTGGAAAGAAAAGAGGGCGGCGCAGTCATTGTCAGTCTGCCTCCCTCCAGGACCTGAAGCAGGCCGCGATGTCCTATGCGCTCTCTTTGGGCTGCCACATGGCGATCACCGCACCGGTGGGATCCATGATCACGCTTAGCCAGCCGTAGTCGCCTATCTGCATTACATCCTGCAGCACGGTGGCGCCCAGATCGCGTGCCTTGTTGGTGGATGCCGCAATGTCATCCACCCCGACGTACGCCAGCCAGTGTGACGGAACCTTGGGGTCGGCGTTCGCAAACATGCCGCCGCCGGTGCCTTCCCCCACGTTGATCATGGTGTAGGGAGGGCCTCCGTTGGGTGTGGGAAGGTCTTCGAGCTTCCAGTCGAACAGCCTGGAATAGAAATCCTTGGCCTGGGTCATGTCCTTGGTTTGCAACTCGATGTGTACAAATGGGTTGGCCATGTTTTGTCCTCCAGCTTGCAACTATCTATCTATAGCTTGCTAAGGCGTGGATTCAACTGGGCAATGATCAAAAGGGACCCTGTCGCCGACCGTAACCAAGCGCGAACACGCCCCTCCGCTTTGAAGAACACATCGTGTCTCGCTCACCCGAATTGACCCTGATCCAACATGACCAGAAATCGGAGCGCCAAGGAGTCAGTTTCGAATAATGACATCAGCTTTAGGCTGACGATCTGGGGACCGCGCTATCGCGGATGGCTGCCAGGGGTCACGCACGATATCCATCCACTGCCCAGTTCCTATAATTAATCGTTCCAGAGAGCCGGGTTGAGTGGATGGAGGGATCGGACATGGCCAAGTGGATATTCGAACCGGGACACAGCGCAGCAGGATTTGCGGTACGGCACATGATGGTCTCCCACATGCGCGGCCTGTTCAAGAACGTGCATGGCAGCATCGTGTTCGACCCGGATACCCCCACGGACACCGCCGCTGTCGAGGCCACGATCAATGCGGCGGCGATCTGGACGGGGGACGACGAGCGCGATGCACACTTGCGTGGTCCCGACTTTCTGAATGTGGAAAACTACCCGGTCATTGCTTTCTGCAGCCGAGAGATTCAGCGCGTGGGCGAAACCGATTTCAGGATAGCGGGCGACCTCAGCATCCGCGGCGTGACCCGCCCGGTGGAACTGGATGCCCGTTATCTGGGCCGCTGGCAGTGTCCCTACTGGGAGGGCGGCAAAGACCTGGGGCCGGTGAGTCGCATCGGCTTCACTGCGACCACAACGATCAACCGCCATGACTTCGGGGTGAACTGGAACGCGCCCATGGAAAAGGGCGGGGTGGTCGTGGGGGCGGAGGTTGTGATCACGCTGGATGTCGAGGCGATCCTCGAATCCGATATGAAGCGGGTTGCCCTGGCGGCGTGATTCATAGCGGCCCATGAGCGCGCCGTCAAGTAAGCCTCCACCTCCCCGCGCCACGCTGCCGGCATGGCGGACCTTGCCCGCGGGCATCTGGGCATTGGGATTCGGCTCGCTGTTCATGGATACCTCCTCGGAGCTGATCCACAGCCTGCTTCCGGTCTTCATGGTCAGCGTCCTGGGAGCGTCCATGGTCACCGTCGGCCTTATCGAGGGGGTGGCCGAGGCCACCGCCGCAATCACGAAGGTTTTCTCGGGCGCACTCAGCGATTACCTCGGCCGCCGCAAGCTCCTGATGATTCTCGGGTATGCGCTCGCCGCGTTCACCAAACCGGTTTTCCCGCTGGCCCATTCGGTCGCCTGGGTGTTCGCGGCGCGTTTCGTCGACCGCATCGGCAAAGGCATACGCGGCGCGCCGCGCGACGCGCTGGTGGCCGACATCACGCCGCCGCAATTGCGCGGCGCGGCCTACGGGCTGCGCCAGGCGCTTGATTCGGTGGGCGCGCTGCTCGGCCCGCTGCTGGCGGTGGTGTTCATGATGGTGTTCGCCAATGACATCCGGGCGGTGATGTGGGTCGCGGTGGTGCCGGCCTTCATCGCGGTGGCCTTGCTGATGATCTATGTGCGCGAGCCCGAGCGCGCGCACGCGGACGGCGGGGCCCGGGCGCCGCTTACCCTCGTCGATGCCAGGCGCCTGCCGTGGCGTTACTGGTTCATCGTGCTGCTCGGCGCGGTCTTTACGCTGGCGCGCTTCAGCGACGCTTTTCTGGTGCTGCGCGCGCAGGACGTCGGGCTCGACCTCGGCTATGTCCCGCTGGTGATGATCGTGATGAACGTCTTCTATGCGGGCGCCGCCTATCCGGCCGGGGCCGCCGCCGACCACATGAGCCAGCGCACCTTGTTGCTTCTCGGGCTGGCGCTGCTGATCGCTGCGGACCTGGTGCTGGCCTTTTCCGCGACGCCGCTGATGGCCTTCGCCGGCGCTGCGCTGTGGGGCTTGCACATGGCCTTCACGCAAGGCCTGCTGTCGAAACTGGTCGCGGACACCGCGCCCGCAGCGCTGCGCGGCACGGCCTTCGGGATATTCAATCTCGTCAGCGGCGGCGCGCTGCTGCTGGCAAGCGTGATTGCGGGCGCGCTATGGAGCGCTTTTGGGGCATCGGCCACCTTCCTCGCCGGCGCAGCCTTCGCCATGCTGGCGGCCATTGGATTGCTGCCGAGCATGCGTCCACGCCTGAGCTGATCGGCATAACAGATACCGCTTGCGGGCAAACCATTTGCAATGGGTTTAAGAGTGTCTAAGGTTGTAATAAGAGCAAGTTGTTATGAAAAGGGTGGCGTGAAATGCCCTTTGTCCGAGTTCAGGCGTGCTATCGGAAACTTGGGCTCTTTACATCATTAAACGAGAGGGGAAAAAGCCGTGAACATTCAAAATTTGTTGGCCGAAACAGATCCGTCTGACGTCACGAAAGAACAGTTGATCCATGATTTCAAGGTAGTGGTTGCCGATGCGGAAGCATTGTTGAAGGCCACGGCCGGACAGGGTGGCGAGGCGGTGGCAGCAGTGCGCACCAGGGTGGAAGCGTCCCTCGCCACTGCAAAAGAAAAAATGGCCGATGCGCAGGCGGTGCTGCTGGCCAAGTCCAGGGCCGCCGCCAGGGCGACGGATGAGTATGTTCACATGCATCCGTGGCAGTCCATTGGCGGCGCTGCAGCTGTCGGCGTGGTGATCGGCCTGCTGATTGGTCGGCGCTAGCCAGGCGATGGCTGAGGAATCTCATGCGGCGGCGGGGGGATTGTTTGAGTCCCTGAAAACGCTGTCAGCGAGTCTGGTCGGCATTGCCCATACCCGTCTCGAGCTTTTGTCCACGGACGTTGCGGAAGAGCGGGAGCACTTGATCTCACTCCTGGTGATGGGGCTGGTTGGGCTGTTTTGCCTCGGCGTTGGCCTCGTCCTGCTGGCGATTCTGATTGCGGCTGTCTTCTGGGAGTCACACCGGCTCATGGCGCTGGGTGGGTTGACCGGACTTTTTCTGGCAGCCGGCGCCGGGGTGGGATGGCTTGCCATGCACAAGGCCCGAACCCAGCCGAGGCTGTTCGCAGCGAGCCTGGCGGAACTGTCCAAAGACCGGCATCACCTCAGCTCGGGATCATGAACAGGAGATTGGCCCAGCTGGCCGAACGCCGCAGCCAACTGGTGGCGCACGCTGCGGCGCAGCGAACTGCGCTGGAGCACGATCTGGCGCCATGGCGTGCGCGTTTGGCGCTGGCCGACCAGGGGCTGGCTGTGTTTCATTTTATCGGGCGCCACCCTGCCTGGATGGTGGGTGCCGTGCTCCTGCTTGCAGCCTTGCGCCCGCGGCACGCCGGCAAATGGCTACAGCGCGGGTGGGTAATGTGGCAGATCGGGCGCAGGTTGCGTAGCAGTTGAGTATCCGGGAAGCCTGATCAAGGCGCCCGAATGCCGGAAATCAAGCGTTGATACGGGCTGGTTCGCGGACTCCAGGCGGCCTTTCAGGCCGCATACCAGAGCACGGCGAAGTAATGGCAGGCAGTGCCCGCCATGACAAACAGATGCCAGATGAAATGGCCGTATCGCAGGCGCGAGTCGAGCGCGAAGAAAATCACCCCCAGCGTGTAAGCCAGGCCGCCGGCGACCAGCCATAGCAGGCCGGATGTGGATACGCGGGCAGACAAGGGGCTGGCTGCGATCACAATGAGCCAGCCCATGAGCAGATACAGGCTGGTGGTGAGGAGGGGATGGGTCAACCGGTTAAATGCCTTCAGTGTTACCCCAGCCAGCGCAATGCCCCAGACGAGCCCAAGCAGCGTCCAGCCCCATGCGCCACGCAGTACGCCCAGGGTGAACGGGGTGTACGTCCCCGCGATGAGAAGAAAGATCGCGGAGTGCTCGATGACCCGAAACACACGCTTGGCGCGGCCGATCGGCAGGGCGTGATAAAGGGTGGAGGCAAGGTACAACAACACCATGGTCGCGGCGAAGATGCCTGCACCGACAATGAACCCCGGCTCTCCGTGCCGTACCGCATGCAGGATAAGGAACGGGCTTGCCACGGCCGCCGCGATCAGCCCTAATCCGTGGCTGATGCTGTTCGCGATTTCTTCCTCTCGCGACTGCACACGTTTGGTTGCTGCAAGCGACAGATTCATGGCATTTGACCCAACAGCCCTGGGTTCAAGCCATGCAGGACCGGACCGCATCGGGATCGGATACTGAATTCACACATCCTCACACTGCCACAGGGGCCTACCCAAGGAGCCGGCCCCATTTACATATACCCACGCGTCATGGTTTCGTGATGATTTCTTGTTTGGATGGAGACTAACGCTTCCCAATATAGCGCAGGCCGAGTGGCTCGGATTTGAATGAAATTCGTCGGTGCCCCAGTGCCACCCATCAGGCAGGCCCGGCGGTCAGCAACCCGGGTCATGGGGTTACTCGCCGCCGTCGCTGGTCTGGACTGGCGCTGCCTTAAACAGGCTTGGCGAAGTTGCCGGACGTGACAACCCGTTCGAATGGCTATGATGGAGGAACCGGGAAGAACACCCATTCCGCACGAGGAGTCTGGCCATGAATCACACCGTCAACCTGCTAATGAGTCAGTTTGTCACCCACGACGTGAAGCGCTTCATCGTCAGCAAGCCGGAGGGGTTTTCCATCGTTCCCGGCCAGGGCGTGGAGTTGGCGATCAATCTGCCCGGACTGAGCGAACAGGGTCGGCCCTTCACGCCCACAGGGCTGGCTAACGACAGGGTGCTTGAATTCACCATCAAGGCCTATCCAGATCACGCTGGCGTGACCCAGGCGATTCATCAACTGGAGTCCGGTGCCGAACTGCTGATGTCCGAGCCTTTTGGCACCATCAGCTACCAGGGGCCCGGCGTTTTCATTGCCGGTGGCGCAGGCATCACGCCTTTTCTGGCCATCCTGCGCGGCTTGGCACACAGGGAAGAACTGGGCAACCAGACCTTGATCTTTTCCAACAAGACCCCGCGTGACGTGATCTGCGAAAAGGAACTGCGCCATTTGCTGGGCGAGCGCTGCATTCTGACCTGTACCGGCGCCGATGCGCCAGGGTATGAGCACCGGCGTGTCGACCGCGCTTTCCTGGAAGAGAAAGTCAGTGACTTCAAGCAGCGGTTTTACGTCTGCGGCCCGCCCCCCTTCATGGCGGCGGTCAACGGCGCGTTGACGGATATGGGCGCCAGCGCAGAAAGCGTGGTGTTTGAACGGTGAGCGGGGTGAGGTTGATGCGGGGGCCCCCTGCTTCTCCTGGCATCATGGCCATTTAACGATTGGGCTCATACATGCGAACAAAAATCATCGTTTTTGCTGCGCTGCTTTCGCTGGGGTTCGTCTTCCCGGCCTGGGCCAGCACCGGCCCCCAGCCTGTGCTGCCTGCCCAGGAGATGGACACGCCGCCGCTCATGAATGAACCCCGGCAAAAATCTGTCATGCCGCCGGTGCCGCCACGCGGCCAGTTGCTTTACGAGAATCACTGCATGTCCTGCCACGAGAGCGTCGTTCATATCCGTGCCCGGCAGCATGCTCAATCGCTGCCGGAATTGTGGGCGCGGGTGCTGCACTGGGCGACGTATTTGCAGCTGCGCTGGGGTGAGGAAGAGGTCGAGGATGTGGTCAGACACCTCAATAGTCAATACTACAAGTTCGAGTCTCCCTAGCGAGTTAAAGGGATTCGCTTCAAGTCATTTACCGTGAAGTAAATGGCGGCTGTCTGCTGGGCGCTTGGCGTCTGCCCGGAAATCCAGCCCCAGACGAGTCTTTCGCCCCACGGCGTGCCCGCTCAAATCGCATGGGAGGGAAGAGGGTGGGCATCCCTGGCAGCGGTTTCCAGTCCGATGAAGCGCCCCTCCGTCACCAACTGCCGGCCAAATGGCATTCTGCGCTGGTTGATGAACAGACTACTGCCGTCGATGCGTTTGGCCATGTGCTTGGCTTCGGAGGCGGCGCGCGCCACTTCCTGGTACTGGTGGAAATGGGCTGGATCGACCAGCACGGCACCGATTGAAAGCGAGACCAGGGCGTGAAAGGCCATGGCGCCGCGCCGGTCTTCGCTGTGGTAACCGCCTGCCTCCACATGCTCGGGGTTGAACAGGGCCAGACACTCCCGATCGAAACGCGCCAGCATGCCGTGGCAGCGCACCTCCCAGTCAAGGCTTTGAAACAGCACCACGAAATCGTCGCCGCCGATGTGGCCGGCAAAATCGAGTTCGGCGTTGCAGCTGTCGTGCAGGATGCGCGCCAGCAACTGGATGATGACGTCGCCGCGGCGGAAGCCGTAGACGTCGTTGTAGGGCTTGAAATGGTCGAGGTCGAAATACGCGGTAACAAAAGTCTGTTCGTTAACCAGCAGGCGTTCCATGTGTTCCTGGATCGGCACATTGCCGGGCAGGCCGGTCAATGGATTGGCATAGCGCGCGGCGACGATCTGCATTTCGCTCACTTCGCGCATCAGGTCGAAGCCTGAGCCCACCCCCAGGTAGCGTCCCTCGGAGGTAATGATGAAGCCCTGGGTGAAGGCCGCCTTGCCTTTTTTCACCACCAGTTCCGACAGCTCGGTCATGCGCGTGGCCTTGTCGACGATGAGCGGGTCGGCGTCCATCAGCTCGCGGCAGGGCTTGCGGCCATGGAGCTCGCGCGCGTACAGGCTGATAAAGCGGTCGAGCAGGGCAGGGCGATGAATGATGCCGACCGGAATGCCCTTGTCCACCACGGCCACTGCATGCAGGTCGGGATGCTGCATCATCAGTTCGAGCACTTTCTGACTGGCGGTCAGCGGGGTGACAGACGGCGCGGATGCCACCAGCTTGCCGGCCGACATGTGCAGGCTGTCGCGCGCCTGCAGCATGGGGAACACGCTGACCGTGCCGGATTGCAGGCACGCCTGCACCTCGCGTGATGGCAGCCGGATCGGCACCGGCGAGGGGCGGCCGATCAGATAGCCCTGCGCATAACGGATGCCGAGGTCTTTCAGCACCGCCAGCTCGGACGGGCTTTCCACGCCTTCGGCAATCACGCAGGAGTGGGCGCCTTCGGCCAGTTGCCTGATCGAGCGCACGAACTGGGTCTTGTGGGGATCCCGGTGGATATCGGCGATGAAGTGCTTGTCGATCTTGACAAAGGCGGGTTTCAGTTCCGACCACAGGCGCAGGCTGGAAAACCCCTCGCCGAGGTCGTCAATGGCCACTTCAATCCCCGCTGCACGCAGGCGGGACACGGCTTGCCGCAGATCGCCGTAATCGAGCGCGGTGGCGTTTTCGGTGATTTCGATCACCACCTGATTGCTGGTCATGCCGGCGTCACCCAGTGCCGCCAGCACCGCATCCGGCGCAAACGACGCGTCCAGCAGGCTGCCGGGCGACAGGTTCACAAACAGCCTTCCCTGCAGATTCAGCCGCGCAAAGGTCTTGAGCGCCATGCGCACGCAGGCCCAGTCCAGCGCTGTCAGCAGGCCGTGTTGTTCGGCCACACGGAACAGCGCCTGCGGGGCATGCAGTGGGCTGTTCGATGGCCCGCGTGTCAGAGCCTCGTAAGCCATCACCCGTCCTTCGACCAGGTCGAGCACCGGTTGCAGTAGGGTCACCAGCCGCGCGTTTGCCAGAATATCTTGCAAATGCACGCGCATTTCTTCGTGGCTCATACAAGGGCAGGGGAATGCAGAGCTGGGAACGATAGGCGGGAAGCGTTACGTTCGTGTGACGGAGGGGCCAGTTGTAAAGTGGTGGGAAAATGGGGTCGATATTTTTCCGCGAGGGCTGCGCCCGTTTTGGCCGTGATGAACCTTGGTTGTAATCCTTACTGCGCGCCTGCGGGCTGCTTGCATGCCTGCGGCGAAATCATGGGTTCTTTTCAGTCCACGTCGCCATGGCGCGCTTCGAGTGCCAAGCTGGCTGTAACAGGTCCTTGCGTCCCGCTTGCCCGCCCCCTATGCCGGCAGTGGCAAGGGCATGGCAAGCGCACCGCCCCGGCCCAATAAGCACGGGCTCAAGTTAAGATGGGATACACCGATTCATCCGGTATCTGTTTCGGGTGCGCATTCACGATCGATGTGTCACGCCGTACTGTCATGGAGAGATGATGTCGCAGCAACCGAAAAGCATGGCAGCCTGGCTCGCCTTTTTGGGGCAGGCTGATATTCCTGTTTTAAAGCACACGGCACGCGAACTCGAACGTCTGCGCGCCGATGAGTCACTGCTCAATGCCCGCGGCATTGCCAATGTCGTGACCGACGATCCGCTGATGACGGTCAAGCTGCTGCGCTATATGCAGACGCACAAGCATCGCAACCAGAAATATGAGCTGGTGGACGTGAAGGAGGCGCTGCTCATGATGGGCCTCGATGCCTTCTTCCGCGAGGTGCCGGCGACGCCGATTTCAGAAGACTTGCTGCATGGCCACATCGAGGCGCTGGTGCATCTTCTGCATACGGTTCGGCGTGCGCAGCGTTCGGCGCATTACGCATACGATTGGGCGCTGCGCCTGCACGACCTGCATGCGGAGGAAGTGCACGTGTCCGCGCTGCTCTACCATGTCGCCGAAATGCTGATGTGGTGTTTCAACCCCGGGCAGATGCTCGAAATCCAGAAGCGGCAGGCGGCCGACGCCACGCTGCGCAGCGCGGACGTGCAGAGAGAGGTGCTGGGTTTTACCGGCATGGATTTTCAGCGCCAGCTGACGATCGAATGGAAGTTGCCCGAATTGCTGCTGAACCTGATGGATCCGGCACAGGCAAATACGAGCCGGGTGCGCAATGTGAAGCTGGCGGCCAATCTGGCACGACATTCCGCCCAGGGCTGGGATAACGACGCCCTGCCGGATGATTACCGCGAAATCGCCGCCTTGCTGCGGATGGAACCGGACAAGGTGGCAGCGCTGGTCAAGTCGGTCCCTGCTGTCGTTCAACGCTAAGGCGGGTTGCCCGCCGCCCCCGGCTGCGCATGGACTACGCCGGCTTGGGGATGACGCTTTCTTCCAGCTTGCGGGCGAGTTGCGAAATGGCCACGCCGGCGGGGCAGCCGGGCGTGGTCTGCATCAGCAGCTGGCGCCGCATGATGGCTTGGCGCACTTCGGGGTCGACGGGAATGTCGCCCATGTGGATCAGACGGATGGGGCGGTCGGGTTCGGTGACGACGAAGCGGTCGAGCACCTGTTGCAGCTGATTCGTGATGGCCTGGCCAGAACCGGGTCGGGCGGCCTGGTTGACGAGCACGCGCACGGTCTGCCGCTGTTGCTGTCCCACCAGCACTTTGATGGTGGCATAGGCATCGGTGAGCGAGGTCGGCTCGGGGGTGGCGACCATCAGCACTTCGGACGCCAGCGAAACGGCGAACAGGACGACGTCGGAAATCCCTGCGCCGGTATCCAGCAGGACGACGTCGTAATGCGGCACCAGGCTGCTGATGATGCGCACGAATTCGTCGCGCACTTCGGGCGTCAGGCGCGAATACTCGACCATGCCGGAGCCAGCCAGCAGCACGGAAAAGCCGCCCGGCGCCTGAATAATGGCGTCTTCCAGCTTGGCCTTGCCAGTGAACACGTCGTGCAGCGTGATCTTGGGGTACAGGTTGAGCACCACGTCGAGATTGGCGAGGCCGAGGTCGGCGTCGAGCACCAGCACCTTGTGGCCGCGTTTGGCCAGCGCGGCGGCGAGGTTGGCAGAGACAAAGGTCTTGCCGACGCCGCCCTTGCCACTGGTGACGGCGATGACCTTGCCCAGCGGTTTCAGGGGAAGCTTGGCCGTGTCCGGGCTTTCAGCGGTGGGGGTCAGTACTTCGTTCATGCGTTCACTCGCGTTGTGGCGTTGCCCTGGGCATCCTGGGGGGCGTCGCCCGAAATATTTTCAATCGTGGCCACCTCATCCATGATGAGGTGCCCAAACAACAGCCCTTTTTCTTCTGCGCTGACCGAAAGCTCCTGCGGCTGATCCAGGCAGACCTGATTGCGGCCGCCGGATTTGGCCCGGTAAAGCTGCAGGTCGGCGCGCTCGATCCACAAGTCGGCGGTGGAGCGCACCCATTCCGGCGCGTAGGCACCGCCGATGCTGATCGTGACCTGAACGCTGAGCTGCGGTGCCACAGGTAACGTGAGCGAGGCAACGGTTTGGCGAATCCGCTCGGCCACGGCATGCCCGAAAAGGGGCCGGCAGTGGGGCAGGATCACGGCGAATTCTTCGCCGCCGTAGCGGGCGACGGTGTCCATGGGGCGCACGCAGTCCGTCAGGCAGTGGGCAATTGCCTGCAGCACCTGGTCGCCGGCCAGATGGCCATGGGTGTCGTTGATGGACTTGAAGTGGTCGATGTCCAGCAACAGCAGCAGCACCGATTCGCCGGAACGTGCGACGGTTTCGATCGAGCGTTCGAGTATCGAGCGGAGATGCCGGCGGTTTCCCAGGCCCGTCAAAGGGTCCTTGAGCGAGATCTCGCACAGGCCATCGATCACGCGCTGCAAATAATCGGTGGCTGATTCACCGGCTTCCTGCTGGCTATTTTTTGCGTCGTGCTTGAGCAGGGCGCGCGCGTCATCGAGCTGCAGGGCTT
>DATMWS010000063.1:0-4569 GCA_035562135.1 Thiobacillus sp.
CCTCAGCTCTGGATGGATATGCAACAGCATAATACATGTATCGTTATTTATGTGCTCTTATACTAGGGTCATGGGTGAAGCAGCGGATCTCAATTTTTCGCCCCAACGCATCCCAGCCATAGAACGAAACCAGTTCGTTCACTAACTGTTCAAGCGTGACACCGTGGAGTGGATTGTTGGGCTGAATCTCTTGCATGGTTTGGCCTACCCGATGAAAGCGAAGAGGGCCCCGTCTCTAGTCTGATGAGACGCTTTTGCTAGCCCCAGCCTTTCGACCAGGCGCGACGGGCGGCACATAGCCGGAAATCCTGCACTGAAAGCCATCAACACGCTTGTCGCCATTGAAGTGGGTGACGCTGCACTGGGATATTTCTCCGCGTGTCGTTAAGTCAGCCAGTGACTTGCGTACTTGGACCAGTGCAATCCCGGTTGCTGATGCTATCTCCAAGTCGAGTAGCTGCCCATGTTTTTTCAAGTGGCGTAGAACTTGGTCTGTCTGCATGTCGATTCCTTTGATGTGTGGATGAGCGTGTGACCCAATGGTTCACTGGGTCAGCGTGCGCATCCTGTCCAGCTTCTCGACTACAGCCTGATAGAGATCCTGGTCGGCATCGGTGTTGCGGTCTGGGTGGTTGGCGCTACGGATCTTTTTCAGCGCAGCCATATCGTCGGGCAGGTCATGCACCTTGGTCACCCGGTCGCCGTTCTTGACCATCTCGCGCTGAACCTCGGCCTCTGCGCCTTCGCGTGTGTCGTGCAACCTCCTGCTGCCAAGACGCCAACCATCCTGGGTCTTGCGCGGGAATTGATTTTTCTCACCATCAAACCAGATCCATGTGCCGGTTTCAGGATTCAATTCAAAACGAATGGTGGTGATGCCGTAGGTGTAAACGGGCGGCTTGCGCTCCTTGGCGAACATCTTGAACGTGCCGACAGTACCCACGGCAGCAAGGTAATAGGCGCCAGCCTCATGGGGGCAGAACGCGCTTCTGGGCGCTGGCTTAGGCGTCGGCTCAGGCTTGCTGTCGTTACGTAACGGCTCTATTTCAGCCTTGCGGCTGGCGTGCCATGCTGCCTGGTGTTGTGCGTTGGTCACTGGTATTGCTCCTTATATTGGTTGAAACCCACTGGGATCACCCCTCGCTGAAGGGATCACCCGCTGGACTCTTAGCCTGCCAAGACATCTTGAAGCGCAAAAACGTCTTGCACCCGAGTTCGTTCTTGGCTTGAGGGAACCTATGAGCGTGTCAGAGAATATTTTCTTGTGGGCCTACCCGCTACCAAACTGCACCACGAAAGCAGCGTTTGCAGGGCGGTTTGGACCCATTCCTGGGCACACCAGAATGAAAAATGGGTTGCCACCTAAGCGACAACCCATTTATTTACTACTGTATTCTGGCTCCTCGACCTGGGCTCGAACCAGGGACCTGCGGATTAACAGTCCGTCGCTCTACCAACTGAGCTATCGAGGAATAGGAGAGGGCGCATTCTAGAGGCGGCGGCCCTTTCGGTCAAGCCTCAGCCGTCACTTTCCACCTGCAATTCGGGGACGTGGCTGAAGGCGATGCGCATCGGCGCCGCGCCGCGTCCGCTGTGGGCGCCGCCGAAATACAGGGAATTGGGGCCGTAGCGCTGGTTGATCTGGTCGAGCACGCTGTTGAGGCCGGCGTGCTGGTCGTCGGGGTCGAACAGGTCGCGGGTGATCTGGCTGTGCTCGGTGAGGTGGAGCAGGGTGACGCCGACCTTGAGGATGGGGGCGGGATCGGGCGGGCGGCGCTGCCACAGTTCGGCCAGCACCGGATTGAACTTGAGGGTGTCGGCGTGCGGCGAGAAACGGACCTGATCGGACCAGTGGGCCGGGCCGCTGCCGCGCGACTGCTGATAGCTCAGATGCAGGCTCAGCCCGCCCGCGCAGGTGCCGTAGTGGCGCAGCCGCATCGAGGCCTTGTGCAGCAGGCGGTAAAGCACCGCCATGGCAGAGGCCGGGTCGCGCAGTTCGGGGGCGAGCACGTGCGAATGGCCGACGCTGCCACGCCGGGTGGGGGCGGATTCCACCCCTTCGCCGCGCAGCTTGGCGTAAAAGCGTTCGCCTTCGATGCCGCCCCAGGCATGGCGCAGCGTGTCCTTGCTGGCGGCGCACAGTTGTTCGACGCTGTGGATGCCGAGCCGGTTGAGGCGCGGTTCCATGGCGCGGCCGATGCCGGTGAGGGCGCCGAGCTTGAGGCCGTACAGACGCTGGGGCAGTTCGTCCTGGCGGATCACCGTCAGCCCGTCCGGCTTCTGCATGTTCGACGCGGTTTTGGCGAGAAAGCGGTTGGGCGCAATGCCGACCGAGCTGTGCAGCACCTCGCCCACCTGGTCGTAGATCGCCTGCTTGATCTGTTTGCCGAGCCGGATGGCGTTGGCTTCCTCGCGCTCGCTTCCCATCAGGTCGCAGGTCATTTCGTCGATCGACAGCACGGCGCCGACGGGAGTGCAGGATTCCACCGCGGCGACGATGCGATGGTGGATTTCCACATAGGTGGCCGGGCGCGCCTGCACGAACACGATGTCCTTGCACAGCTTGCGGGCCTGCCACACCGGGGTGCCGGTCTTGATGCCGAAGCGCTTGGCATCGATGCTGGCGGCGATGCAGCAGGTGGTGTCGGCCATCACCGGCAGCACGCCGACCGGCCTGCCGCGCAGCTCGGGGCGCAACTGCTGCTCGACCGATGCGAAGTAGGAATTGAGATCGACGTAAAGTGAATGCAGGGCCATGGGGTGCTCCAGGGGAACACTGAATCGTCGCCCCGGCGCAAGCTGGGGTGACGACTGATATTAAATATAGTGTATGTTTATACAGTACATCTAATCAACTCAGCCCGGGTTCGCCAGATTCATGCGTTCCAGCCGCTGGCACAGGGTGTCGATGATGCGGCGCGACAGCGGGGCGGAATGGCGCATCAGCTCTTCCATGATGTGCGGCGGCAGCGCCAGCACGGTGATTTCGCTGTCGGCCACCACCGAGGCGGTGCGTTTCTCGTTCAGCAGGTAGGCCATTTCGCCGAACAACTGGCCTTCGCTGAGTTCGCCCAGACGGCGGCGGCCGTCGTCGGTGTGCTTGTAGACCGCGGCGCGGCCGGCGTAGAGGAAATAGGCGGTTTGCGAGTCGTCGCCTTCCTCGATCAGGGTATGGCCAGCGGGGTGTACCTGGCCGTATTTTTCCAGCAGGCGGTGGCTGTCGGCGAAGACGTAGCCTTCGAGCGTGCTGGCGCCTTCGCCGCTGCCGCCGAGGAACAGCTTTTCCAGCGCGGTGATGTCGGCCTTGCCGAAGGCATACAACGCCTGCGCCCACAGGTACAGCAGCAGGAAGGCAAAATAGCCGCCGATCAACACGAACACCACGCCGCCGAGCGCGCCGTACAGGTTGTGGTAGTTCTCCAGCTTGAAGAATGCGCCGAACAGCGCGAGCAGCAAACCCAGGCTCACGGTGGCGGCCAGCGCGAACACGGCGGCGATGCGCGCGCGCGGATGCTGCCGCGGCAACCGCCAGTAGGCGGCGAACAGCAGCGCCCACACCATGGCAAAGCCGAACAGCGAGTTGAGCGCCTGCAACACCTGCGCGTTGCCGGTGCCGATGAAGTCGTTCTGTGCCAGAAAACTCAGCGTCACCTGCGCCAGCGCAGCCACCCCCATCAGCAGGAACAGCATCGGCAGGATGATCAGCGGCAATACCCACGACACCACCAGACTGCGCTTGCTCTCCTCGGGAAAAATGATGCGGAAGGCGCCCTGCATCGTGTTGACCAGCCCGCGCGACGACAGCAGCAGGGTGAGCAGGCCGACGCCGCCGGCGGCGAGCTGGGTCTGGCGCGGAATGAAGCCGAGCGCGGTGAGGCTTTCCAGCTGCATCTGGTTGTAGAGCGCGGCCATCAGGATGGTGGCGGGCACCGAGTTTTCAGCGATGCGGCCCAGCAGTTGCAGGCCATAGCTCAGCAGCAGCAGCAGCGGGGTGGCGGACAGCAGGAAATAAAATGACGTGGCCGCGGCATGGTTCTGCAGGCCGTTCTGCTTGAACAGGCGCCAGGTGGTGTAGGCAAGCTGCAGCAGCCAGCTTGGCGTGCCGCGCGTGGGGGGCAGGGCGGGAGTGCGCATGTCGCTAGCCTACCCGCGCCGCGGCCGGGATACTAGGCCAGCGCCATGGCGATGCGCTTCAGTGCCTTTTCCAGATTGGCCTGCGAGGTGGCGAACGACAGGCGGATATAGCCTTCGGCGCCGAAGGCCGAGCCGGGGACGACGGCGACGTCGGCGGACTCCAGCAGGTATTCGGAGAACGCGATGTCGGTCGGTTCTTCGATGACGTCGCGCGCCAGCAGATTCATGATCGCCGGGCGTACGTCGGGGAAGGCGTAGAAGGCGCCGCCGCTGTTGACGCAGTGGAAGCCGGGGATGGCGTTCAGCGCATCGACGACATAGCGGTGGCGCGCCTTGAAGGCGTCGAGCATCGGCGTGATGCAGCCCTGGTCGCCGTTCAATGCCGCTTCGGCGGCGACCTGCGAGATCGAGGTGGGGTTGGAGGTGGACTGCGAC
>DATMWS010000064.1:0-3612 GCA_035562135.1 Thiobacillus sp.
CATAGGCTTCCGGCGTGATGTGCCCGACGCACGGTGCGGTGCAGCGCTTGATCTGGTAGAGCAGGCAGGGACGCGAGCGGTTTGCGAACACCGTGTCCTCGCAGGTGCGCAGCTGGAACACCTTCTGCAGCAGCTGGATGCTCTCGCGCACCGCGTAGGCGTTGGGGTAGGGCCCGAAGGTCTGATCGTGCTTCTTCGGCGTGCCGCGAAAGTAGGCCAGCCGCGGGAAACGGTGTCCGGTCAGCAGCAGGTAGGGGTAGGACTTGTCGTCGCGGAACAGGATGTTGAAGCGCGGCTTCAGTCCCTTGATCAGGTTGTTTTCCAGCAGCAGTGCCTCGGCCTCGGTGCGCGTCACCGTGGTGTCGATGTGATCGACGCTCTTCAGCATCAGCCGGATGCGCGGGCTCTGGTCGCTTTTCTGGAAATAGCTGGAGACGCGCTTCTTCAGGTCCTTTGCCTTGCCGACGTAGAGCACCGCGCCGGCCACGTCGACCATGCGGTAGACGCCGGGCAGGGTGGGCAGCGAGGCGAGAAATTCCTTGTCGACGCTCACACTCAAAAACCTGTTATCCGCGAAGGACGCGAAGACGCGCGAAGTAAGACCCTAAAGATTTTCTTCGCGTCCCTTCGCGTCCTTCGCGGATAAAAAAATCATTCCTCATCGAGCAGCTTGCCGGCGATCGCCCAGTTCTCGTCCGGCAGTTCCTCGAACGCGATGTAGGTGTACGAGGCCGGCTTGCCGGCGTGACGTTCCAGCGTGGCGGTGATTTCCTCGGCGACTTTCTGCTTCTGTTCGCGGGTGAGTGTGCCGGCGAGCTTGATGGTGACGACGGGCATGATCAGTCCTTGGCTTGAATCAGGGTGAACACCGCCGCGAACATATCGGGGGTGAGGCGGCGCGTCTGGGTATTGTAGCGGGAGCAGTGGTAGCTGCTGACCAGCCGCCGGCCGTCGGGCAGGCGGTAGTCGCTGGCGTGGCCGAAGGGATAATCCTTGAGCTTCAGGCCCTGCGCGCGCAGCACCGACTGATGCGCGATCTGGCCCAGCGCCAGGATGCTGGCGTGCTCGGGCAGCTCAGCCAGTTCGGCGGCCAGATAGCGGTTGCACTCGCGGATTTCGCCCGGCTCCGGCTTGTTGGCGGGCGGCAGGCATTTCACCGCGTTGGTGATGCGGCAGCCGGTGAGCTTGAGGCCGTCGTCGGCCGACAGCGATTGCGGCGCGCTGGCATAGCCGAAGCGGTGCAGGGTTTCATACAGCAGCACGCCGGCGAAATCGCCGGTGAAGGGACGCCCGCTGCGGTTGGCGCCGTGCATGCCGGGCGCGAGGCCGACGATCAGCAGACTGGGCGCCGGGTCGCCGAAGGCGGGGACGGGTCGCGCGTGGTAATCGGGGTGGCGGGTGTGCACCTCGTCGAGAAAGGTGGCGAGTCGCGGGCAGGCACGGCAGTCGAGGTCGAAGTTCATAGGGTCATACAACATAGCGTCATACAAAAACACCCCGGAATCGGGGCGTTCATTGTAGGGCCTGTCGGTCGCTTTGCACGGGGAGCGCGACAGTCGCCCCCTGTCGCTCAGCCCGGCATCAGAACGTGTAATTCATGCCAATCGAAATTACGCGCTGCTCCCGGGAAAATCCCGTCCGGGTTGCGGCTGGCATATATTTCTTGTCGGTCAGGTTACGCACGGTACCGAATACATTTAACTGCTTGTTAACTGCTTGTTAACTGCTTGTTAACGGCGTAATGCGCATTGAGGTCAAATGTCGTGAATGCCGGAATTTCTCCACGACGCCCATCCACGCTTTCGGCCTTGGTATTTTCCGGGTCAACAAATTGGCTGGAGACGTGATAAGCGCTCAAGCTGGTTTTCAAGCTCCCGGCCGTATAGCTCAACACCACATTCGCGTTAACTCGGGCGCCTAAGGCAGGCGATTTCCATCGCGATCAATGCCGCCTACGATTTTAGTGCTGTTGAATTTTGCGGTTGGGATATAGGCTGCATTCGCAGAAAGACTCCAACCCCCACCCATATCAAAGCCCAACGCGCGTTCCAGTCCATGGTCAGGGATGGGGGAATGCGGGGACGATCTTGGCGGCGGTGCTCAGGGTGCGGCTGGATCGCGCGGGTCCATGACGAACGCGAGCCTGGACAGGCCGCTACGCCCCGCGTCCGCCATGACGCGCGCAAGGTTGCGGTAGGCCAGGTTGCCGTCGGCGCGGATGTGGATTTCCGGCTGCGGGATTTGCGCGGCAGCGGCGGCCATGCGTGCCTGCCATTCGTCCGCGTCCACCGTTTCGGTGTTCCAGAATACCGAGCCGTCGGCCTGGATCGATAGCTGTATCGTCTCCGCTTGCGGGGGGCTGGGCTGGCTGGCCGCCTGCGGCAGGTCGACCTTGACCGCATGGGTCAGCAGCGGCGCGGTGATGATGAAGATGACCAGCAGCACCAGCATGACGTCGATCAGCGGAATCATGTTGATTTCCGCCATGTCCTGCGTGCGCCCACCGGAGTTGAGTCCGCCGAAGGCCATCATGCGCCCCTTGCTGCGCTGGCGGGCTGCATCTTCTCTGCCGGCCTGGCGCCCTGTTCCTGGGTCCGCACAGCGGTCGACATGAAGGCGAAGAGGTCGTGCGCGAAGCCGTCGAGTTCATTCAAAACCAGACGGTTCGAGCGGTTGAAGAAGTTGTAGGCCAGCACTGACGGAATGGCGACCGCCAGGCCCAGCGCAGTCATGATCAGCGCCTCGCCCACCGGACCCGCGACCTGGTCGAGGCTGCCCGAACCGCTCATGCCGATGTTGACCAGCGCGTGGTAGATGCCCCACACCGTGCCGAACAGGCCGACGAAGGGCGCGCTGGAGGCGATCGAGGCCAGCATGGTGTGGCCGTATTCCAGCCGCGCGGTGTCCTGGTTGATCGCGCGGCGCAGGGCGCGGGTGAGGAATTCGTCCGCCGAACCGGATTCGATCAGGCGCTGGCCGGTCTTGTTGCGGTATTGCTCCGCCGCGTTCAGACCGTGCTGGGTCAGGTGCGAAAACGGATCGTGCGCCCCGGCGTTCTGGATGTGCTCGGCCACCGATTGCAGTCCCGGCGCATCCCAGAAATTTTCCAGAAAAGCCCGTGCGCTCTTGCGCATGCGCCAGTTGGCGATCGACTTGCTGGCGATCAGGTACCAGGTGATGACCGACATGGTCAGCAGCACGAGCAGCAGCAAATGCGCCAGCATATCGGCCTGCGCCAGGAAATGGGCCAGGCCCAGTTGAGCCTGTTCGTTGGGGGCGTCCATGATTAACTCCTCAAAGTGAATTGTATCGGCACGATGACCCAGGCCGCGACCGGCTGGTCGCCCTGGCGGGCAGGAACGAAGCGCCAGCGCTTGACGGTTTCCAACGCCGACTGGTCGAGGCGGGGATGGCCGCTGGTGCGATGGATTTCGACCTGCTGGGCGTTGCCGGCGGGGTCGACGTACACCCGCAGCCGCACTTCGCCTTCCTCGCCCATGCGGCGCGACAGGGTGGGATAGGGCGGTTTTGGATTGTCCAGATAATCCGCATTGAAGCGTGGCTGCACCAGCGGCAAGGGCAGCGGCGGGGCGGGGCGGGGCGCCTCGATCG
>DATMWS010000065.1:0-8388 GCA_035562135.1 Thiobacillus sp.
CGCAGGCGGTCGCCGCCACCGTCACCGGCAACCTCGGCGGACGCGGAATTTTCGGCGTGGAATTGTTCGTCAAGGGCGACAGCGTATGGTTTTCCGAAGTCAGCCCGCGCCCGCACGACACCGGCATGGTGACGATGGCGACGCAGCGGCAGAACGAGTTCGAGCTGCACGCGCGCGCGATTCTCGGCCTGCCGGTCGACGTCAGCTTGCGCGAACCCGGCGCGTCGGCGGTGGTTTACGGCGGCATGGAGGCGACCGGCATCGCCTTCGATGGCGTCGCCGAAGCCCTCGCCTCGCCCGGTGTCGACCTGCGGCTGTTCGGCAAGCCGCAGGCCTTTGCCCGCCGCCGCATGGGGGTGGCGCTCGCCACCGCCGCCGGCACGGACGAGGCCCGTCAACGTGCCAAGGCTGCGGCGGCCGCCGTCAAACCGGTCAGGGTCTGAGAGATGCAAACCCATTACGAACGCCTCGGCGGCGGCGACGTCATACGTCGATTAGTCGACCGCTTTTACGACCTGATGGACGAAGATCCGGATTACTACGGCATCCGCAAGCTGCATCCGGCGGACCTCACCGAATCGCGCAACAAGCTCGCCTGGTTTTTGAGCGGCTGGACCGGCGGACCGCCGGAATACACCGACCGCTTCGGCCATCCGTTCCTGCGCCGCCGCCACACGCCCTTTGCCATCGGCGAAGCCGAGCGCGACCAGTGGATGGGCTGCATGACCCGCGCGATGCAGGATGTGGGGGTGGATGCGGCGCTGCAGCAGGAGCTGACCGCGGCGTTCTTCAAGACCGCCGATTTCATGCGCAACCAGCCGCAATAAGATGAAGCGTTTTATTGGCTGGAGTCTGCTGTTTTCTGTGCTGGTCGCGCTCATCGCGCTGCCCTGGCTGATGCTGGACGACGCGCCGGCGATCGAGCCGCCCGCCGAATTTCGCCGCACCGATCTGGTCTGGGTCAAGTCGCTGTTCCAGAAGCACGACCCGCGGCGCCAGACGCCTGACGTGATTCAAAGCATCCAGCTCGACGAGGCCGAACTCAACCGCCTGCTCAATTACGCGGTCGAGCTGCGCCAGGTCAACGGCATCGCCGCCGAGCTCACGCCCGGCCTGGCCACGCTCACCGCCACCCTGGTCGTGCCGCCTTTATGCCCGACCGGGTGCAACCCGTTTGGCCGCTACCTCAACCTCACCGCCGATGTGGCAGAGGTGCCCGGCGGCATCCGCATCCAGAGTCTGCAACTCGGCAGCCTGCCGGTGCCGGGCGCGCTGGCCGACGGGATCGCACACCTAGCGCACCGCCGGCTGCGCCGCGACGAAACCTACGCTTCGCTGGCCGACGCATTTTCCCGGATGCGCTTCGACGAAAACCAGGCCACCCTGGATTACCGTTGGCACCCCGAGCTGCTGACCCGGCTGGAACGCAAAAGCGCGGAACTGCTGATTGCGCCGGAGGATCAGGCACGCCTGCTGGTCTATGCCGAGCAGCTGGACACCGTGCTGAAGCGCCACCCGCACGGCGGCACGGTGCCGCTGGTGAGCGTCATCGCGCCGCTATTTGCGCACGCGCAAGAGAACGGCGGCGACGCGGCCGAGGAAAACCGCGCGGCGTTCACCGCACTGGCGGCCTATCTGGCCGGGATCAGCCTGCCCAAGCTGCTGGAAGGCGACAGCCAGTCGATCCGCCGTGCGCCGCGTGTGCTGTTGTCGCTGCATGGACGGCGCGACTTTGCCGAACACTTCGTGATTTCGGCCGCACTGACCGTCAACGCCGGCGGCCGGCTGGCGAATGCCATCGGCCTGATCAAGGAAGAAGAGGACGCCAACAAGGGCTCGGGCTTCAGCTTCACCGATCTGGCCGCCAACCACGCCGGGGTCAAGCTGGGCGAACGCGCCACCGGCGACGCGGCGGCGAAGGTGCAGCAGCGTCTTGCCATCGCCCGCAACGATGCTGACTTGCTGCCGGACTTTCGCGACCTGCCGGAATTCATGCCGCAGGCCGAGTTCGACCGCCGCTTCGGGCCGGTCGGCAGTCCCCGCTATCAGAAGATCATCGACCGCATCGACACCCGGCTGGCCGCGCACCCGCTTGCACAGTAAATAGTCAAAAAACCCTGTTATAATGCTGGGTTTCCCGCACTACGGCCTCCATCATGTCCCGCAAGCTCCGCAATATCGCCATCATCGCGCACGTCGACCATGGCAAAACCACGCTGGTCGACCAGCTCCTCAAACAGTCCGGCACCTTCCGCGACAACCAGGCGGTTGACGAGCGGGTGATGGACTCGAACGACTTGGAGAAGGAGCGCGGGATCACCATCCTGGCGAAGAACACCGCCATCATGTACGGCGACTACCACATCAACATCGTCGACACCCCCGGCCACGCCGACTTCGGCGGCGAGGTCGAGCGCGTGCTCGGCATGGTCAACGGCGTGGTGCTGCTGGTCGACGCCGTCGAAGGCCCGATGCCGCAGACGCGCTTCGTCACCAAGAAGGCACTGGCGCTGGGCCTCAAGCCCATCGTCGTGATCAACAAGGTCGACCGCCCCGGCGCGCGTCCGGACTGGGTCGTCGACCAGACTTTCGACCTGTTCGACAAGCTCGGCGCGACCGACGAGCAACTCGACTTCCCGATCATCTACGCGTCAGGCCTGAACGGCTGGGCGTGCATGGACCTGAAGGATGCACCGTCGCATGGCGGCAGTGCGGCCGACATGAATCCCTTGTTCGACACCGTGCTGACCCACGTTCCCACCCCACCCGGCTCGCCCGACGCGCCGCTGCAACTGCAGATCGCCGCGCTTGATTATTCGACCTACACCGGTCGCCTCGGCGTTGGCCGCGTGCTTAACGGCCGCATCAAGCCCGGCATGTCGGTGGTGGTGATGAACCACGAAGACCAGGTCGCAAGCGGCCGCATCAACCAGGTGCTCGGCTTCAAGGGTCTGGACCGCGTGCCAGTGGACGAGGCTGAAGCCGGCGACATCATCATCATTTCCGGGCTGGACGACATCGGTATCGGCGTCACCATCTGTGACCGCGAAAACCCGGTCGGCCTGCCGGTGCTGCCGGTGGACGAACCGACGCTGAACATGGACTTCATGGTGAACGCATCGCCGCTGGCCGGCACCGAAGGCAAGTTCGTCACCAGCCGCCAGATCCGCGATCGCCTGGCCAAGGAACTGCTGGTCAACGTCGCGTTGCGCGTCGATGAAACCGGCGACGCCGACGTGTTCCGCGTCTCCGGCCGCGGCGAACTGCACCTCACGATCCTGCTGGAAAACATGCGCCGCGAAGGCTTCGAGCTGGCCGTCGGCAAGCCGCGTGTGGTGTACAAGGAAATCAACGGCGAGAAATGCGAGCCGTATGAAAACCTCACCATCGACCTGGAAGACGCACACCAGGGCGGCGTGATGGAAGAAATCGGTCGCCGTCGCGGCGAACTGACCAACATGGAATCCGACGGCAAGGGCCGCACCCGGCTGGAATACCACATTCCTGCGCGCGGCCTGATCGGCTTCCAGTCCGACTTCATGACGATGACGCGCGGCACCGGCCTGATGAGCCACGTGTTCGACGACTACGGCCCGGTGAAAGCCGACCTGCCCGGTCGCCATAACGGCGTGCTGGTCAGCCAGGACAACGGCGAAGCCGTGGCCTATGCGTTGTGGAAACTGGAAGACCGCGGCCGCATGTTCGTCTCGCCCGGCGACAAGCTGTACGAAGGCATGATCATCGGCATCCACAGCCGCGACAACGACCTGGTGGTCAACCCGATCAAGGGCAAGCAGCTCACCAACGTCCGCTCGTCCGGAACCGACGAAGCGGTGCGCCTGACCACGCCGATCAAGCTGACGCTTGAATCCGCCGTGGAATTCATCGACGACGACGAACTGGTCGAAATCACGCCGAAGTCGATCCGCATCCGCAAGCGTCACCTGCAGGAACAGGATCGCAAGCGCGCCGGCCGCGCGGCAGCGTAATTCCAGACCCGGCCCTGCGTCGGGGCTGCCCTGGATGAAAACCCGGCTTCGCGCCGGGTTTTTTATGTGCGGCGCGGGTAAAATCGGCGCCATGCGTCCTGTCGAAATCGGCCTCTTCATCGGCCTTGCCGTCCTCATCCTCGTAACTGTTTTGCTGCTGCTGCGCATCCATGCGCTAAGGCGGGAACAAACCGGGCTGCCCGCATTGCTGACGCAGGACATGGAAGCGCGCCACCGCGCGGTGCTGACCGACCTGCACGCGGGGCTGTCACAGCAGTCCGACCGCATGCAGACCCAGCTCGCGGCCTTGCAGATCGCGCAGGCCGAACGGCTGGCCGAGACGCGGGAAACCGTCACCGGCCACCTCGGCCAGTTCCAGACCGCGATGCTGGAAAAACTGATCGAACAGGGACGTGCCGAGCAAAGCCTGCTGCAGGACACGCTGAAAGGCATGACCGCGCATTTCAACGAGCGCGTGCAGCAGCTGTCGCAAACGGTCGATGGCCGGCTCAACGAAATCTCCGGCAAGGTGGCCGAGCGGCTCGACGAGGGCTTCAAAAAAACCAACGAGACGTTTACTTCGGTGATGTCACGACTGGCGGTGATCGACGAGGCGCAGAAAAAGATCGAGGACCTGGCGTCCAATGTCGTGTCGCTGCAGGAGATATTGGGCGACAAGCGCTCGCGCGGCGCCTTCGGCGAGGTTCAGCTGGAAGCGCTGGTGAGAAACAGCCTGCCGCCCGACGCCTATGCGTTTCAACACACCCTGAAGAGCGGCGCACGCGTCGACTGCGTGCTGATCCTGCCCGAGCCGACCGGCACCGTCTGCGTCGACTCCAAGTTTCCGCTGGAAAACTACAGCCGCATGTTCGACGACAGCCTGCCGGCGGCCGAGCGCGATGCAGCCAAACGGCAATTCAAGACGGACGTGAAAAAGCACGTCGACGACATCGCCGCCAAATACATCGTCGCCGGCGAAACCTCCGACGGCGCGGTGATGTTCCTGCCCGCCGAGGCGGTGTTTGCCGAGATCCATGCCTACCATCCCGACCTCGTCGAGCATGCGCAGAAAAAGCGCGTGTGGCTCACTTCGCCGACCACGCTGATGGCGGTGTTGAACACCGCGCGGGCGGTGATCCGCGATTCGGAAACGCGGCGCATGGCGCACGTGATCAAGGACGAGCTCAGCAAGCTGGCGAAGGATTTCGCGCGCTTCGACGAACGCATGAAAAAACTCGCCACCCACATCGAGCAGGCCAACAAGGATGTGAGCGAGGTGCGCATTTCCAGCGACAAGATCAGCCGCCGCTTCCAGCAGATCGAGCGGGTCGAGCTCGACCACCCGGATGCGGCCACCGCGCGCCTGCTCGACGCAGACGAATGAGTTGGTTCGGCCGCTGGCGGCGCGCGCGCATTCTTGAGCGGCATGCCATCCCGCCCGATGCCTTTGACGCGACCCTTGCCCGTCTGCCGATTTTGCGCGGACTTGATGCGTCGGAGCGGACGCGCCTGCGCGAAGCCGCAAGCCTGTTTATCCACGACAAGACGTTTTCCGCTGCGGGCGGGGCGGACGTCGATGACGCCACCCAACGCGTCATCGCACTGCAGGCCTGCCTGTTGACGCTCAATCTCGGCGACGACAGTTACCACGGCTGGAGCGAAATCATTCTCTACCCCGACGAATTTCTGCGCGATCTCGAGGAAATGGACGAGGCCGGGGTGGTGCATCGCTCACGCGACATTCTGGCGGGCGAATCCTGGCACGGCGGACCGCTGGTGCTGTCGTTGGCCGATGTGGCAACCAGCGGCCAGGCCGACGGCGTCAACGTCGTGCTGCATGAGTTTGCGCACAAGCTCGATATGCTGAACGGCGACGCCAATGGCTTTCCGCCCCTACATCGCGGCATGGATGCCGCCAGTTGGGCGCGTGACTTCAGCGCGGCCTATGAGGATTTGTGCGCCCGTGTGGATGCGGGCGAAGACACAGCCATCGACCCCTACGCCACCGCCAGCCCCGCCGAGTTCTTTGCGGTGCTGACCGAGGTGTTTTTCGAGACGCCGCGCTTGCTCGACGCCGAATACCCGGCGATTTACCGGCAATTGCAGCAGTTCTACCGCCAGCATCCGCTGGCCCGCCTGGAGGCCCATGGCTGAATCCCACACCGCCGCCCGCATGGCCGGCATCGCACCCTTCCACGTCATGGCCATCCTGGCGCGGGCGCAGGCGCTGGAAGCCGCCGGGCGCGACATCATTCATCTCGAAATCGGCGAGCCCGACTTCGCCACCCCCGCCCCCATCGTCGAAGCCGGCATCGCGGCGCTGCGCGCTGGGCACACGCACTACACCGACGCCTTGGGCTTAATTGAACTGCGCGAAGCGATTGCCGGATTTTATGCAACACGCTGGCAGACCACCGTCGACTCCGCGCGCATCGTCGTCACCCCCGGTGCATCGGGCGCCCTGCTGCTGACGCTGGGCCTGCTGGCCGGCCCCGGCGACGAGGTGCTGATGGCCGACCCCGGCTATCCCTGTAATCGGCATTTCGTCCGGTTTTGCGATGCGCGCGCCGTGACCGTTGCGGTCGATGCCGCCAGCGGCTTTCAGCTCACGCTTGAATCAATCCAGCGCCACGCCACCCCGGCCACCCGCGCCGTACTGATCGCCAGCCCCTCCAACCCCACAGGAACCGCGATCACCCCGGACGAACTCGGACGAATACACGACTGGTGCGCCGCGCAGGGCATTGGCCTGATCGTCGACGAGATCTATCTGGCGCTGACCTACGACGGCACCGAGCACAGCGCCGCACGCTGGGACGACGTGTTCGTCATCAACAGCTTCTCCAAGTATTTCCTGATGACAGGCTGGCGGCTTGGCTGGCTGGCCGCGCCCGCCTGGGCCATGCCGGCGCTGGAACGGCTGGCGCAGAATCTGTTTCTGGCGGCCGCCACCCCGGCACAGCACGCGGCACTGGCGGCATTCTTGCCCGCCACCCTGGACGAGCTCGAAGCCCGCAAGGCCGAGCTGCACGCCCGCCGCGATTTTCTGCTGCCCGCGCTGCGTGAACGCGGCTTCCGCATTGCCTCGCAACCACAGGGCGCGTTTTATCTGTATGCCGATTGCAGCGGCCATACCGACGACAGCGCCCAATTTGCGCAGGCCTTGCTGGAACAAGTTGGGGTGGCGGTGACCCCCGGCCTCGATTTTGGCCAGCATCAACCGCAACGCTTTCTGCGAATCGCCTATACCCAGCCGCTGCCGCGTCTGGTAGAAGCCATCGCGCGCATTGACGGCTTCCTGGCCCGCTGATCAGGCGAGACGACGGCGCGCCAGCCCGATCATGCCCAGCAGTCCCAACGGCAGCAATGCCAGCGTCCCCGGCTCGGGCACGTTGGCGCCCGGTACGGGATCGACCTTCAACGAATCGTTCGCGCAGCTCATGGTCCAGTGCACGTCGAAGTCATCCGCCCCCCAATAGGTGCCGAACAGGGCGACGGGGATGCGCGCTTCATAGAAAAAATGCGTGTCGGCGGCATGGACGCCCATGTTGGCGACGCCGGTCGTGGTGTAGGCCACCTCGCCCAGGCCCAATAAATCGCCCGCCAGAATCGAGGTCGGCCCTTCGTTCACCGCGCTCCACAAACCCGCGCCCCACTGACTGACGGCGTACAGCCCGCCCTGCGTATTGCCGTTGCTGCCAGTGGTTTCGAGTCCGAACTCATAGCTGCCGTTGCGCCCGAAATCGATGGCGAAATCGCCCGGCGCGAAGTTATTGCCGCCATTCGGCGTCAGCGGATTGTGCCCGGTCACCAAGGCCAGATAGAGATACTGTGCATCGTAATCCACATACAGGGCCTCGACATCGTAAGCCTGCCCGCCGTAACCCGGCGTCAGCCGGGTGTTGATGCCTCCGGTCTGGTCTTCCACGAGCCAGGCCTTGACCGATGCGTTCGGCGTCCAGTCCGCCATGCTGCCGGTGCGGGTCAAGCCCCAGTCAGCCAGATTTGCATCGATCGTGTAGGCCGAAGCCTGCAAGGGCAAACCCCAGGCAAGCAGCCCAGCCACAATTGAAAATGCTCGCATGACGTTCCCTTATGATCAACGCAAATGAATGCGTTGACTGATGCGAACTTCATGCCAGGCAATGTTCGCCGCACAGGATGGCCATAACCCGCACAATTGCAGGCTTACAACCCGATTCGAAATCGCCGTTTCGCCAAACCCTGCAAATGGGCGTTGAGTTATCGGCGGTCATGTCGGTTTGCGCGGCGCACAGGCGAAAAAAAACCGGCCCGAAGGCCGGTTTTTCGTTCCTTGGCCAAAAATTACTTGGCAGGAGCAGGAGCAGGAGCCGGTGCGGCAGCGTCAGCAGCTGCGCCAGCTGCGGTTGCAGCTTCG
>DATMWS010000066.1:0-4162 GCA_035562135.1 Thiobacillus sp.
AACTCGGCGCGCGCCACCAAGGGCAGCGACGTCGAGCAGACCGCCTACAACACCAACCTCGAAGCGGCCGACGAAATCGCCCGCCAGATGCGCCTGCGCGACCTCGGCGGCCTGATCGTGATCGATTTCATCGACATGGAAGAGTCCAAGCATCAGCGCGAAGTCGAAAACCGCCTGCGCGATGCCCTGCATCACGACCGCGCCCGCGTGCAGACCGGCAAGATCTCGCGCTTCGGCCTGCTGGAAATGTCGCGTCAGCGACTTCAGCCCTCGCTCGGCGAAACCAGCTACACCCCCTGCCCGCGCTGCCACGGCACCGGCCACATCCGCGGCACCGAATCGTCGGCGCTGCATATCCTGCGCATCCTGCAGGAAGAGGCGATGAAGGAAAACACCGGCGCGTTGCATGTGCAGCTGCCGGTCGATGTCGCCACCTTCCTGCTCAACGAAAAGCGCGTCGATATTCACACCCTCGAATCGCGCCTCAAGGTGAATGTGGTGTTGATCCCCAACGTCCACATGGAAACCCCGCACTACACCATTGCCCGACTGCGCCACGACGAGCTCAATCTGCGCGAGGCGGCTGAACCGAGCTACAAGATGGCAACCCTGCCGGAAGTCGAAGCCATCTATCAGACTGCGCAAGAGGCCGCCCCTGCGCGCCAGGTGGCCGCCGTCAAATCGATTGCGCCGCCGCCGCAACCGGCACCCGCCGCGCGACCGGCAGTCGCGGCCCCAACCCAGCTGCAGGCCGGCCTGTTCGGGCGCATTTTCGGCTGGTTCAAAAAGCAGGGCGAAGAAGCGCCGGCGGCCAAAGCGGCGCCCGCAGCCGAACCGGTTCCCGCCATCGCACGGCCGAGCGAGCGCCGCGACCGCAAGCCCGGCCAGCGTCGCGGCCGCGGCGAAGGACGAGGTGAAGGTCGTGGCGAACCCCGCAGCGGCGAAGCCCGTCCGCAGGAGCCGCGTCAGGCCGAAGCGCGCGAGGGTCGTGAGGCCCGCGGTGGCGAACAGCCCAAACAGCCGCGTCCGCCGCGTCAGCCGAAGCCGCGCCCCGAAGCCGAAGCCGCACCGCGCGTCGTGGAGCCGATCGAGGCGCCGCGTGAACCCGGCAGCGAAGAAAAACGCGAATCGCGCAGCCGCCGTGGCCGCGGCAATCGCCGCCCGCGCGAAGCCCGCCCGGAAACCGAAGCAGGCACGGGCGAAGGAATGACGCAAGCAGGGATCGAGGCCACCTCGGCACCCGTTGGCTTCCACGCGATCATCGAAATCGCCGGCGCGTCCAAGGCGGCTCCCGCACCGGTCGCGCCCGCACAGCAGGACTTGCAACTGGAGTCGACAGCGGCGCCCAGCGCACCGCAGCCGGCCGCAGTCACCGCCTCGCCCGCCGCCGTCCTGGCGGATCTGGCGGCCAGCACGGCCGGTCTGAGCCAGGTGGAAACCCAGGCTGCTGCTGCCAGCACGACGGAAACCAGCGAAGCGGGTCGCCCGCGCCGCCGTCGTCGTCCGGCGGCCAAGCCTGAAGCCGAGGTCATCAGCCTGATGCAGGTGGAAACCACGGCGCCCGTCACCAGCCTCGGCGAAACGGCCGCGCCGTCTGCGCCCCATCCCACCCGCCGGCGCTCGCGCCCGCAGGTGAGCACCGCGCAGGAACCGCTGGTGCAGGTGGAAACCCAGGAGAAGTAACGGCTGCCGGAGCCAAAAAAACAAGGGCCGCTTCTAGCGGCCCTTGTTTTTGCTGCATACAGCAGAAGGTAATCAGCTGCCTGAACGCATTTTCACCTGGGTGTCGCCGGTGATTTCCCGGATCAGGCCCTGCACCGCATCCTCGATCATGTCGAGGTTTTCCTCGAATCCCTGGGTGCCGCCGTAATACGGGTCGACCACGTCGAGATTGGGATACTTGCGGCTGAACGACAGCAGCCGCCGGATCTTGCCGTGGTGGTGCGCCGGCGCGCGCTCGATCAGCTTGCTGTAATTGTCGCCGTCCATCACCAGGATGTAGTCGAACGCCTCGAAATCCTCGTCCGCCACCTTGCGCCCGCGCAGCTGGCTGATATCCGCGCCGCGCCTGCGCACCGCCTGCTGCGCCCGCAAATCGGGGGCATCGCCAACGTGGTAGGCATGGGTGCCGGCCGAGTCCGCCGCCACGTGGCGATCCAGCCCGGCTTCATCGATGGCCTTGCGGAACATGCCTTCCGCCATTGGCGACCGACAGATATTGCCCATGCAAACAAAAAGCACTTTAGTCATGAATCGTGTTCTTCCACTCCAAATAACACCTGCTTGAGTTCCTTCAGGTGGTCGCGAAGTTCCGCGGCTTTTTCGAATTCCAGGTTCTTCGCCGCATCCAGCATCTCTTTTTCCAGCTTCTTGATCTTTTTGGTCAGCGCCTTGTCGTCCATCAGCTTGTATTCGGCTACGGTCTGTGCGGCCTTGAGGTCCAGGCGTGCGGCGTCGGCGTTATACACCCCGTCGATGATGTCCTTGATGCGCTTCTGCACGCCGCGCGGGGTAATGCCATGTTCGGTATTGAAGGCGACCTGCTTGGCGCGGCGACGGTCGGTTTCGTCCATCGCGCGGCGCATCGAGTCGGTGATGCGGTCGGCATACAGGATCGCGGTGCCGTGCAGATGGCGCGCGGCGCGGCCGATGGTCTGGATCAGCGCGCGCTCGGAACGCAGGAAGCCTTCCTTGTCGGCATCGAGAATCGCCACCAGCGACACCTCGGGAATATCCAGGCCTTCGCGCAGCAGGTTGATGCCGACCAGCACGTCGAATTCGCCCAGGCGCAGGTCGCGGATGATCTCGACGCGCTCGACGGTATCGATATCGGAGTGCAGGTAACGCACCTTGATGCCATGCTCGGCCAGGTAATCGGTGAGATCCTCGGACATGCGCTTGGTCAGCGTGGTCACCAGCACGCGCTCGCCGACGGCGATGCGCTTTCTCGCTTCGGACATCAGATCATCGACCTGCGCCGACGCCGGACGCACCTCGATCTGCGGATCGACCAGGCCGGTCGGGCGCACCAGCTGCTCGACCACCTGGCCGGCATGCTCGGCCTCGTACTTGGCCGGGGTGGCGGAGACGAACACGGTCTGCGGCATCAGCCCCTCGAATTCCTCAAACTTGAGCGGCCGGTTGTCGAGCGCCGACGGCAGGCGGAAGCCATAGTCGACCAAGTTTTCCTTGCGCGAGCGGTCGCCCTTGTACATGCCGCCGACCTGGGTCACGGTGACGTGCGACTCGTCGATGAACATCAGCGCGTCCTTCGCCAGATAGTCGATCAGCGTCGGCGGCGGATCGCCCGGATTGCGCCCCGACAGATGCCGCGAGTAGTTTTCGATGCCCTTGCAGAAGCCCAGCTCGGCCATCATTTCCAGGTCGAAGCGGGTGCGCTGTTCCAGCCGCTGCGCCTCGACCAGTTTGCCGTTGGCGTAATACCACTCGAGCCGCTCGCGCAGCTCGACCTTGATTTTCTCGATGGCTCTTAGAATCGTCGCGCGCGGGGTGACGTAATGGCTCGACGGGAACACGGTGAAACGCGCCACCCTGGAAAAAATCTGCCCGGTGAGCGGGTCGAACAGGTGCAGGGACTCCACCACGTCGTCGAACAGCTCGATGCGGATCGCGGTTTCCGCGTGTTCCGCCGGGAAGATGTCGATGACGTCGCCGCGCACGCGGAACACGCCGCGCTTGAATTCGATGTCGTTGCGGTCGTACTGCATCTGCGTCAGCCGCGTGATGACGTCGCGCTGGCTCATCTTCTCGTTTTCGCGCAGCAGCAGGATCATGCTGTGGTAATCGGACGGGTCGCCAATACCGTAGATCGCCGACACGGTGCAGACGATCACGGTGTCGCGCCGCTCCAGTAGCGACTTGGTCGCCGACAGCCGCATCTGCTCGATGTGCTCGTTGATGCTGGAGTCTTTCTCGATGAACAGGTCGCGCGCCGGGACGTAGGCCTCGGGCTGGTAGTAGTCGTAATACGAGACGAAATACTCGACCGCGTTTTCCGGGAAGAACTCGCGCATTTCCGAATACAGCTGCGCCGCCAGCGTCTTGTTGGGCGCCATGGTCAGCGCCGGCCGCCCCAGCTGAGCAATGACATTGGCCATGGTGAAGGTCTTGCCCGAGCCGGTCACCCCCAGCAGGGTCTGGT
>DATMWS010000067.1:0-8092 GCA_035562135.1 Thiobacillus sp.
GGTGCCGACGAGCTGGGGCTCGACCCGATGAGCCTCAACGACACCGATACCTTTCTGGTGTTGAAACCGCAGGCCGAATGGCGTCGCCCGGACAAGGAATGGTTGACCGACGAAATCCGAAAAATCCTCGACGGCTTCCCCGGCATCGCCTACAACTTCACCCAGCCGATCGACATGCGGGTGGGGGAAATGCTTACCGGTTCGCGCGGCGACGTGGCGATCAAGATTTTCGGCCCCGATCTCGCCACGCTCAACCGGCTGGCCGGCGAGATCTTCGGCGTAGTCGAAAAAGTCCCGGGTGCGTCCGACGTCTACACCCAGCAGAACGAGGGCGTGCAATACCTGCAGGCGGAAATCGACCGCGACGCCGCGGGCCGCTTCGGCCTGTCTGCCGACGATGTCGCCATGCTGCTGCGTACGCAACTCGAAGGCGAAGTCATCGGCACCATCCAGCAAGAAGGTCGGCGCATTCCGTTGCAATTGCGCGGGCCGCAAGGCATGCGCGAGTCGCCCGACGCGCTGCAGGCGATTCGCCTGACGCTGGCTGACGGCCGCGAAATCAGCCTCGACCAGGTGGCCACGCTCAAACGCACCAACGGCCCGGTGGCGGTGAAGCGTGAAAACGCGACGCGCTTTACGGTGGTGCAGAGCAACGTCGCCGGGCGCGATCTGGTCAGCTTCGTCACCGATGCCCAGGCCGCGGTTGCTGCCCAGGTCAAGCTGCCGCCCGGTTACAGCGTCGCCTGGGGCGGCCAGTTCGAAAACCAGCAGCGCGCGGCGAATAGGCTGATGGTCGTGGTGCCGGTGGCGTTGCTGCTGATCGGCTTTCTGCTCTATGTCACCTTCGGCGATGCGCGCCAGGCGCTGCTGGTGATGATGAACGTGCCGCTGGCGCTGATCGGCGGCATCTTCGCGCTGGCGGCCTCGGGCGAGTATCTGTCGGTGCCCGCTTCGGTCGGCTTCATTGCACTCTTGGGCATCGCGGTGCTGAACGGCGTGGTGCTGGTCAGCCATTTCAACCAGCTGCGCAATCAGGGCCTGAAAGGTGACGCCGTGGTGCGCGACGGTTCGCTGCGCCGCCTGCGTCCGGTGCTGATGACCGCCAGCATTGCCGCCTTCGGTCTGGTGCCGCTGTTGTTCGCGACTGGTCCCGGCTCCGAAATCCAGCGGCCGCTCGCCATCGTCGTCATCGGCGGCCTGGTCAGCGCCACCTTGCTGACGCTGGTGATGCTGCCGCTGTTGTACCGCCAATTCATTCTGAAAGGAGCGCGCGCATGAATGCCGTGCACACACTGACCCTCGCGCTGGCGCTGGCCTTTGCAGCCCATGCGCATGCCGATTATTTACCCGATCCTGCGGCGGCCGAAGCGGCCCTGTGGGCCTCGCCCATGGTGGCGCAGGCACGCGGCGAGTTCGCCGCGCAAACGCTGCGCAGTCAGAGCCTGCAGAACGGGCGCGAAGAGTGGACGGTTGGGGCGGATATTCTTCAGCGACGCATCCAGACGACGCCGCGCGACACCCAGGCCGAGTGGGGATTGGCGCTGTCGCGCCCGCTGCGGCTGCCCGCGCGCGCCGAGGCCGAGCGGGCGCTTGGCGGTGCGCTGACGGCGTATGCCGAGGCGAGCCTCGGCGAAGCGCTGCACGAGTCCGGACGGCAATTGCTTGCGCTGTGGTTCGACTGGCTGACCGAGGCCAGCCAGTCGCAACTATGGCAGGCGCAGATCGCACTGGCCGATCAGCAACTCGCCACGGTGAGTTCGCGCATACGCCTGGGCGAAGCGCCGCGTTCCGAGCGTGTCAACGCCGAGGCCGCGCTGGCGCAGGTTCGCCTGCAACAGCAACAGGCGGCCACCCGCGAGCAGCAGGCGCGCAATCGGCTGCTGGCGCAGTTTCCCGGCCTCCCGGTGTCGGCGGACGGCACGCTGCCGCTGCCCGTGCCGCCGGGCGGCACGGCGGACGACTATGTCAACGCGGTGCTGGAGCACAGCCATGAGCTGTTCCGCGCGCGCCGCCAGGCCGGGGTGTTGCAGGCCGAAGCGCGGCAGCTCGCCACACGCCGCAACGCCGATCCCAATGTCGGCGTGTTTTACAAAAACGAAGCGGGCGGCAACGAGCACGTGCTGGGGCTGAATGTGGGACTGACGTTGCCGGGTGCAGCGCGGCGCACCGACCAGCAGGCCGTCGAGCAGCTCGCTGTCACCGCGCAGGACGCCGCCATCCGGCTGGAGCAGCGGCTACGCCAGGAAGCGCGCGCCGATTTCGAGGCGGCCATCGCGCAGGCGGCGAACTGGCAGCAGGCCGACCGCGCCGCGCAGGCGCTGGCGGAAGCGGCGCGGCTGGCGGCGCGCGCCTACAGCTTGGGTGAAGGCAGTCTGGATCAGGTGCTGCTCAATCGCCGGCTGGCGCTGGAAGGCCAGTTGATGGCGCAGCAGGCGCAGTTGGGCGCGTTGTCTGCATCCGCCCGCCTGAAGCTGGATTCGCACCAGTTGTGGCCGCTTGACGTGGACGTGGATGCAGACGGCGCGCACGCCCATCCATAAAGCCAGGAAAAATCAGCTCGCAAGCACACCCTAAAGGGCATAAAGGGCAGGTCGTGGTTGTCCCCGTAAAGGGGAGGCCGTGGTTGTAAATCCGCTAAAGCGTCAACACCCACGCACTCAAGCCAATCAAGCGGGCAACAACCCCGCTCAGGGGGCGGCGGGAGCGGCGGCGGGTGCCACCTGCGTTGTGGCCGAGACGGACGAGGGCGCAGCTTGGCTCATGCGCCGCGCCTCCTCCTGCATCGCCGCAATCTGCTCGGGCTTCAGCTGCCACACCAGGCTGTCGCGCGCCTTGGCGGCGACTTCCACACCCTGGGCGGCGGCGAGGTTGAACCACAGATAGGCGCGCGCCTTGTCGATCGCGGTGCCGGTGCCGTAGCGGTAGAGTTCGCCCAGGCTGTATTGCGCCTTGGCGTAGCCGCGCTTCGCGGGCTTTTCGATCCAGCTGAACGCCGCCTTGTAGTCCTGCACCACCCCGCGCCCCTGCAGGAGCACGAGGCCATATTGATATTGCGCTTCGGCCAGGCCCTGCTTGGCGGCCAGCGCAAACCACCTGGCGGCTTCCTTGTCGCTCTGGATCACGCCATCGCCTTCGGCGTAGCGCATGCCCATCTGCAGTTGCGCTTCGGCATCGCCTTGCGCGGCGCGGGTGTGCGGCAGGCTGGCGGGTGCCTGTGCGGCGACCAGCGCGGCGTTCTGGTCGAGCGTAAACCAGGCGGTCACGCCGACCAGCGCGCCGACGCCCGCCAGCAGCAACAGCGGCTTGAACGGGTTGAACACCCAGAAGCGATGGCGGCAGTCGCGGCAGCGCAGCGGCGTGTGCAGCAGCAGATGGCGCACGCCGTCGTGGGCATGCAGGGTGCCGCTGCGGATTTTATCGCTCCCGCATTGTGGGCAGACGAGCGACATGGCGCGACTTAGCGCGACTGCGCGACGAGGTAATCGACCGCGGCTTTGACGTCGGCATCCGCCAGCGAGGGATTGCCGCCCTTGGCGGGCATGGCGCCCTTGCCGCGCAAGGCGACGGTATAAAGGGTATCCATGCCTTGTGCCAGACGCGGGCTCCAGGCGGCGACGTCGCCGGTTTTGGGTGCGCCCGCCACGCCCTTGTCGTGGCAGAACGCGCAGGCCTGGCGATAAATTTGCTGGCCGTGAGCGAGGTCGGGTGTGGGCTTGGCGGGGCTGGCTTCAGCGGGTTTGGTTGTCGCAGGCTTGCTCGCCGCAGCGGGCTGCGCCAACTTGGCTTCGGGCTGTGCAGCCGGTGCGGCTTCGGGTTGCGGGGTTTCGACAACCGGGGTAACCGGTTCGGGAGCGACCGTCGGTGCAGGCTCGGTCTGCGCGACTTCCGCCGCAGGCGGCGGAGCGGCGGGGGTGTCTTCAGATTTGCCGCAAGCCAGCAGCGATGCGGCTGACGCGACGATCAAAAAAGTGGCGACGTATTTCATACGTATTCCCTTTGCGTGTCTGAAGATATCTGCCTGCGTGGCGCGCAGTTTACTGCGCCCGGTGCGAACCTTATTGTTTTTTGTCGTCTGCTGCCGGCGTTGCGGTTGCAGAGGCGGCAGCTGCAGGCGTGGCCGCTGCTACCGGGGCTATCTGGGCGGGTGCCGGTTCCGGTGCCTTGAAGCTGGCGCCGGCCGAGTTGGCCATGTAGGCCACCGCGCGCGACACCTCCACATCCGACAAATCGCCGTCGCCGCCGCGCGGGGGCATCTGGCGGATGCCTTCGATGGCGTGCTTGACCAGGGTGTCGTAGCCTTGACCGAGACGGCCAGCCCAATCCCCCTTGTTGTCGAATTTGGGTGCGCCCAGCGCGCCCGAGCCGTGACACGAGCTGCAAACCGCGTCATAGACTTCCTGGCCAGACTTTTCGACTCTGGGGGCGTTGGCGTCGAGCGCGGCCAGTTGGGCAAAAGGCTTGATGCGTGCGAGGGTCGCTTTCTGGGCGGCTTCGCTGGAGGTGTCGGGCTTGTGATCTTCCTGAATGCCGAGCACCAGTTGAACGATCAGAAAAATCGCCAGCAGGGGCGCGAACAGCCCGGCAAGAAGGGAAATAATGACTTCCTGCGGGGTGGCTTGAGTCATCTTGGCGTGCGGTTCGGCCATGAAAGTATCCTTGGAAGGGGGCATCGAAAGCCGCGATTATAGGGAAAGCCACCCCGACAGGAAAGCGGCGCGCCCGGCGGATGGACGCCATGCGGCAAACCGGCTATGCTTTGCCGTCCTTGCGCCCGTAGCTCAGCTGGATAGAGTACTGCCCTCCGAAGGCAGGGGTCGTGCGTTCGAATCGCGCCGGGCGCACCAGTTTTCAGGTCACAATCGGCTTCAGCCCCTTGTCACGCAAGGGTTTAATCTCCGCACTGCGGGTTTAAAATTCGGGCTGGCGTTACTACGAGCGTTTCAATCATGGCCACCCCCACCCCTACCGACATCAAGCTCCATCAGGTTTCGCGCAAGCTGGAAATCGCGTTTTCCGACGGCGCACGTTTCGAGTTGCCGTTCGAATTGCTGCGCGTCTATTCGCCGTCCGCCGAAGTGCGCGGCCACGGTCCCGGCCAGGAAGTGCTGCAGGTCGGCAAGGGCGAAGTGCTGATCAACGCCGCCGAACCGGTCGGCTTGTACGGCATCAACTTCTTCTTCTCCGACGGCCACAATACCGGGATCTATTCCTGGGAATACCTGTACGAGCTCGGCGTCAATCAGGCCGCGCTGTGGGACGAGTATCTCAAGCGCATGGAAGCCGCCGGCGCCTCGCGCGATCCCGGCATCGCCAAAATGTTCGAGCATCGCCCCAAGGTCAAATAAGCGTCCTGCCATGACGGCTTGCACAGCAAAACCATGCGCGCCCTCCGGGGCGCGTGTTGTTTTGGTGAGCCCGTACGAGCTGGGGCGGCAGCCGTTCAATCTGGCGCAGCCGGCAGCATGGTTTGCGCGCGCCGATATTGCGGTGGCCTGCGTCGACCTGTCGCAGCAGAAACTCGACCCGGCCATTTTTAAAGACGCCGAATACGTGGCGATTTACCTGGGCATGCACACCGCCACGCGGATTGCCGCCGCGGCGCTGCCGAAAATCCGTGCCCTCGCCCCACACGCCCGTCTCGCCGCGTTCGGCCTGTATGCGCCGGTCAACGCGGCGTGGCTGAAAAGCCTGGGGATGGAAGCGATCTTCGGTGGCGAATCCGAGCCTGACCTGCTGGCCTGGGTGCAATCGGGGATTGCGCCGGCCGACACCGTGGTGCACCGCAGCAGGATCGAATTCCTGCTGCCCGCACGCCGCGGCCTGCCCGAGCTTGCGCGCTACGCCAAGCTGATCCTCGCCGACGGCACGCAAAAGATCACCGGCTTTGCCGAGGCCAGCCGCGGCTGCAAACACCTGTGTCGCCACTGCCCGGTGGTGCCGGTGTACGAAGGCAAGTTCCGCGTCGTTCCGCTGGAGGTGGTGATCGCCGACATCGCCCAGCAGGTCGACGTCGGCGCGCAGCACATCAGCTTTGGCGACCCCGATTTTCTCAACGGGCCGACCCATGCCCTCAGGGTTGCCAGGGCGCTGCACGCGCGCTTCCCCGATCTGACCTGGGATGCGACGATCAAGGTGGAGCATTTGCTGAATCACGCCGAACTGCTGCCGCGCCTCAAGCAATGCGGCCTGCTGTTCATCGTCACCGCGGTCGAGTCGGTCGACGACGCGATCCTGGGCCGGCTCGCCAAGGGCCACACCCGCGCGGATTTCGAGGCGGCGCTGGCGCATTGCCGCGCACTCGGCATTGCGCTGGGGCCCACCTTCGTGCCATTCACGCCGTGGACCACGCTGGCCGGCTATCGCGACCTGCTGGCGACACTGCTGAAGCTGCGCTTGGTCGAGGCGGTGCCGCCGGTGCAGCTGGCGATCCGCCTGCTGGTGCCGCAGGGTTCCTATCTGCTTCATCTGCCGGATTTTGCGGCGCGCGTCGGCGCCTTCGACGAGACCATGCTGGGTTATCCGTGGCAGGCCGACGACCCGCGCGTCGATGCCCTGCAAAGCGACATCATGGCCTGGGTGATGGATGCCGAAAAAGCCGCGAAGCCCCGCGCCGAGGTGTTTGCCGGCATCTGGGTGCGCACCCACGCTGCGCTGGGCGAAACGGCGCCGCCGCTCGATCCCGCGCAATTCGGCGCGCCCATTCCGCGCCATTCCGAGCCGTGGTATTGCTGCGCCGAGCCGACCGAAACCCAGCTCGCCAGCTTCTGACCGCACCATGCCGCGCCTTCTGCTGCTGCTCCCTGCCGCGGGCTACGCCAACCAGGATTTCATCGCCGCGGCTGCGCGGCTGAACATCGAACTTGTCGCCTGCGCCGATTACTGCCACCGACTAGCCCCCGGCTGGGGCCTGCCGCCGCTGATGAGTGTGCCGTTCGATCAGCCTGATCTTGCATTGCCCCTGGTTTTGCATGGGCTGAAACAGCCGGTCGATGCGGTGCTGGCGGTGGACGATCATGGACTGGCGCTGGCGGCGCGGCTGCGCGAGGCACTCGGCTTTCCCGGCAATTCACCCGAAGCGGTGGCCACGCTCAGCGACAAGCTGCGCTTCCGCCAGCTGCAGCAGGCGATCGGCCTGCCGCATCCCGCATTTGCCAAGGTGGACGCGGACGCGTTGGAAGCCGCCGTGGCACCGGGTTTTCCGCTGGTGGTGAAGGCGCGTCGCCTCAATGCCAGCCGCGGCGTGATCCGCGCGGACGATGCCGACCAGCTGGCACGGGCGCTGAGGCAGGTGCAGCGCATCCAGGCGCGCGTGCAGCGCGATCAGGACGACTTGCTGGTCGAACGCTTCATCCCCGGCGTCGAGGTTGCGCTTGACGGCGTGCTGTCCAACGGCGCCTTGCGGGTGCTCGCCGTGTTCGACAAGCCCGACCCGCTCGACGGCCCCTATTTCGAGGAAACGCTTTTCATCACGCCTTCGCGCCTGCCGCACGCAACGCAGCGCGAACTCGCCGACGCGGTCGAGCGTGCCTGCGTGGCCGCCGGGGTGACGGACGGCGTGATCCATGCCGAGGCGCGCATCAACGCCGCCGGCGTGTGCTTGCTCGAAATCGCGCCGCGCGGCATCGGTGGCCTGTGCGGGCGGGTGCTTGCCGCCACGCTTGGCATGGGCACGGCCGAAATCGTGCTGCGCCATGCCGTCGGTCTGCCGCTGCCGGAACAGACAAATGACACCGCCGCCGGCGTGATGATGATCCCGATTCCGGCCGGCGGGATTTTTCATGGCGTCGATGGTCTCGAATCGGCGCGCGCCGTGCCCCACATCACCGGCATCGAGATCACCGCCCAGCCCGGCCAGTTGGTGGCGCCGCCACCTGACGGGGCGGGCTACCTAGGCTTTATCTTCAGCCGCGCCGCCACGCCGGGCGAGGCCGAAGCGGCCCTGCGTGTTGCCCACGCTGCGCTCGCGCTTTGCATCCAGCCGCTGGTCGAGCCATGAGCCTCTTTCACAGCGAACTCGCTGCCGCCATCAGCCGGGCCAGCGGCACGCCTTTCACAGCGCAAGACTCGCAGGCTGTCCACGGCGGCGACATCA
>DATMWS010000068.1:0-2147 GCA_035562135.1 Thiobacillus sp.
ACATAGTGAATGTTAATCCGTTCGGGTGGGCTACTGGGTACGGTCTGGGTTGACGCCGAGAAGGCGGAAGGCTTTCTCCTGAACGGGGGTGGGCCGGGTGGTAATCAACAATTTGGCGCTGGGATTGAGGGCGGTATGCGCGACATTGAGCGTAAGCGTTGCCAGATCCTTGATCAGCGTGCGGAAGCTATGCACGGGCAGCCCATCGGTCGACTGCTTCGATGAATCCTTTTCCTTGGCCGCCTCGCTACGGACGGCTTTGGCCACGACATTCTGGCGCGCGTCCCTGGCGTCCTCGATGAATTCGTCATCGAAGAGGACTGGCTTGAGTTTCTGGCGCATGTGCCATTCGACGTAGTAGGCCAACATACCCAGGAACACATGCGCCCGTACCCGGTTCGCATTCCAGTGAAAGACCGGTCGGACCTGCAGATCGACGGTCTTCAACGAGCGGAAGGCACGCTCCACCGCGGCCAGTCCCTTGTACGCCGAGACCGCCTGTTCGGCCGATAAGGTTTCGGCCGGCAAACTCGTGCGCACCACATACAAGCCGTCCAGCGCCGCTTCGGCGGCAATCTGCGCGGTCTTGCGGGCATAGGTAAAGGACGTATCCGTGATCGTCAGCGTGAAATGCTTCGCCATGTTGAAGCGGCCGATCACCGCCCCCACGCGCAAGGCGATCTTGTCCTGGCCTTTGAGCGGCGCTCGTTGGCGCGTCGTGGCGGTGTGTATACGCCCCAGATCGACCTCGGTGGCGACCAGCAAGTCCTCGCGCTTCCTCGCCCGTTCCTCGGCCAACAGGGGATTGCGGCAGACCACCAGTCGCTCCCCCGGAAACTGTTCGCTGCTCACCTCGATCAAACCCCGCTGATCGAAGAGCGAGGGCTGAAACGGTCCTCTCTCGTCGGCCAGTTCGGCGATCTGCGGCGCCCGCAGGCTGCTGATCCAGTCCATCCCGGCCGGCTTGAGGACCTCGTCAATCCGCGCCGAGGTCAGCATGCCGCGGTCGCCCACCCAGGTGATGCGCTCGATGCCGAAGCGATCCCGAAGCTTCGCAACCTGGGCCGCGACCGTCGCCGGATCGGCCGTATTGCCGGGAAAGACCTCGACCGCCACCGGACAGCCTTGCGCCGTGCAGATCAGCCCGAAGACAATCTGCGGATCATCGCGCTTGCCATCGCGGCTGTAGCCGCGCGCGGCGAGTGAACAACAGCGTCCGGTCAGCCAAGTGGAGGTCAGGTCATAGAGCACCAGGACGCCGCCCGCCAGATGCTTCCTGGCCAGGCGGCGCTCAATCGCTTCCTGATGGGCACCCAGCCAGTCCAGGGCGGCATAGAGGTCGTTCGGGTCGGCCTCACCGACCTTCAGCACCCGACCGAGCGAACTGGTCGCCGTGTCCTCGTGCAGCATGCGGTAGGTGGCCAGCTTCGAGGCCGGTTCGATGATCCGTGCCGCAACGAGGGCCAACAGCATGGGCGACAACTTGCCTGCGGCGGCGAACCATCCCGGGGCGCCGCAGGCGCGTGCCATACCCAGCACGGCGGCCACATGACCATGCGGCAGGCTGCGCTCGATCGTCAGCGCCGCCTGGGACGATTCAACGGCGACCCCGCCGCGCAACAGCACCTTGAAGTGCTCGACCAGTTCGGCAGGCCAGGCGACCAAGTTGGCCAAGGTGCGCTTCTTGACCTTGCCCGCTTCCCGGTACGACTCCCGCAGCAGGATCGCCGGCGGCGAGTTTCGGTTGGGAACGGTCTCGACGTACATGAGCACAAATATAGACCGTAAAACCCATTAATACAAGTATTATACAAATAATTACATGGGTACAATAAAAGCAAGAAACAAGCCAAACACCGCACCACTACTGGGTTTTAGCCGTTTTGGCCGTCAAAGTTCGGACTAACTCCGGCAAGTCACGCTTCATGACTGTGCCGGATGGGTCAGTGTCCCATTCGCTGTCTTGGGGCGGGGTGACCTCTTCGCCGTTGTAGGTCAGCTTCAATGCGACCTGGCCTTTGTCGTCGGGCCGCAGGTCAAACATGTACATGGAACCGAGGTAGGTCTTGATGGTCTCTTCGGAACGCTTCTGAATTACGCGGCGCAGGTCGGTAATCGTGATGCGCGTGTAGTGCTCGTCCTTGCTG
>DATMWS010000069.1:0-14171 GCA_035562135.1 Thiobacillus sp.
GAAGAAAAACGCATCGGTCTTGTGCAGCAGTTCGGGCCGGACGAAGAAATAGCGCCCCCAGCGTTCGAGGAAGGGCCGTCCCAGCCACATCGCCGCCGCGTAGTTGAACGACGCCCCGACCAGGCTGCCGACGGTGGAGGCGAGCACGATCAGCCCGAAGTTCATCTGCCCCTGGTACGCCAGATAGCCTGCCGGGATCAGCACCAGTTCGCTCGGCACCGGCAGCACCGTGGATTCCAGCGCCATCAGGATGAAGATGCCGGGATAGCCCCAGTCGTGAACCGTGGCGAGGATCCAGGTGATGAAGTCGTGGAGCATGGGGGGTAAGGGGTGAGCAGTGAGCAGTGAGGCTGTTATACCGTTCACTGCTTACCGCTTCAGACCACTGCTTCTTCCTTCTTTTCCACCGGCTTGATGAAGTGCTCGCGCTTGATGCCGAACATCAGCAGCAGCGGCGAGGCGACCAGCACCGAGGAATAGATGCCGAACATGATGCCGATGGTAAGCGCGAGCGCGAAGTTGTGCAGCGCTTCGCCACCGAAAAACAGCATCGACAGCACCATCAGTTGCGTCGAGCCGTGGGTGATGATGGTGCGGCTCATGGTGCGGGTGATGGCGTCGTCGATGATGTGCGGGATGGTCGCGCCGCGCATCTTGCGGATGTTTTCGCGGATCCGGTCGAACACCACCACCGATTCGTTGACCGAGTAGCCCAGAACCGCCAGTACGCCCGCCAGCACGGTGAGGGTGAACTCCCACTGGAAGAAGGCGAACACGCCGAGGATGATGACGATGTCGTGCATGTTGGCGAGCATCCCCGCCACCGCAAAACGCCATTCGAAGCGGACCGCCAGGTAGGCCATGATGCCGAAGGCGACCACCAGCAGCGCCAGCGCGCCGCTGTCGTAAAGCTCCTTGCCGACCTGGGGACCGACGAAATCGACGCGCTTGAGTTCCACTGTGGGGTCAACGGCTTTCAGCGCGATCATCACAATGTTGCTGGTTTGCGCGGCATTGGCGTCATTCTTGACCGGCAGGCGAATCAGCACGTCGCGGCTGGTGCCAACACTCTGCACCGAGACTTCGGACAGCCCGGTCTTTTCCAGCGCGCCGCGAATTGCAGGCAGATTGGCGGGCTGGCTGGTGCGCACTTCCATGACCGTGCCGCCGGTGAAATCGACGCCCAGATTCAGGCCTTGGTGCCACAGTGACCAGATCGCAAAGATAAAGGTGAGCAGCGAAATCGCGGTCGTCACCTTTCCCCAGCTCATGAAGGGGATGGTTTTTTTGAAGGGAAAAAATTCCAGCATGACGTGCCCTTAGATCGAGACTTTGGCCAGCCGCGCCTGGCGGCCATAGGTGAGGTTGACCATGGCGCGCGACACGGTGACGGCGCTGAACATGGAGGTGAGGATGCCCAGACACAGCACCACGGCAAATCCGCGCACCGGACCCGACCCCAGCCAGAACAGCGCAATGCCTGCGATCAGGGTGGTGAGGTTGGAGTCGAGAATGGTGGCCCAGGCGCGCTCATAGCCGGCGTGGATGGCCGCCTGCGGGGTGGAGCCACTGCGCAGTTCTTCGCGGATGCGTTCGTTGATCAGCACGTTGGCGTCGATCGCCATGCCGAGCGTGAGCGCGATCGCCGCCATGCCGGGCAGGGTGAGCGTGGCCTGCATCATCGATAGCAAGGCGATCAGGAAGAAGCCGTTGATGGCGAGCGCGATCGACGAGAACAGCCCGAACACGCGATAGTAGATCGTCATGAACAGCGTGACGGCAAGGAAGCCCCAGAGGTTGGAGTGGAAGCCTTTTTCGATGTTTTCCGCGCCCATGCTGGGCCCAACAGTGCGTTCTTCCACGATCTGCATCGGCGCCGCCAGCGCGCCAGCGCGCAGCAGCAGTGAGACGTCGGAGGCCTCCTGGGCGGTTTCCATGCCGGTGATCTGCACCCGGCCGCCACCGATTTCCTCGCGGATCACCGGTGAGGTGATGGCCTCGGCGCGTCCCTTCTCGATCAGCAGGATCGCCATGCGCTTGCCGACGTTTTCGCGCGTCACGTCCTTGAAGATGCGTGCGCCCTTGCCGTCCAGATTGATGTGCACGGCGGCCTGGCCACTGGTGCTGTCAAAGCCTGGCGAGGCGTCAGTGATCGAATCGCCGGTCAGCACCACGTCCTTTTTCACCGCGATGCTGCCGCCTTCGCGGTTCGCCACGATTTCGTCGCCGAACGGTGCCTGGCCCTGATTGACGGCGAGCGGATCCGCCTGTTCGTCGACCATGCGGATTTCCAGCGTGGCGGTGCGCCCCAGAATATCTTTTGCCTTGGCGGTGTCCTGCACGCCGGCCAACTGCACCACGATGCGGCTGGCGCCCTGCTGCTGGATGACGGGTTCAGTCACGCCGAGTTCGTTGACGCGGTTCCTGAGCGTGGTGATGTTCTGTTGCAGGGCAAATTCCTGCACCTTGGTTTCGGTTTCCGGCTTGAGGCGTGCGGTCAGGGTAAAGCCTTCGGGCAGGTCTTTGGGGGTGAACGCCAGTTCGGTGAACACGCTCCCCAGCTTGTTGGCAGCGGCATCGCGCTGGTCGCGGGTGGCGAAATGCACGGTGACCGCATCGCCTTCGCGGCTGATGCGGCCGTAGCGGATCTTGTCGCTGCGCAGCTCGGTGCGGAAATCGTTCTGGTAGCGAATGGCGGCCTTTTCCAGCGCGGCTTTCATGTCGACTTCGAGCAGGAAGTGCACCCCGCCGCGCAAATCCAGACCGAGATACATTGGCAGCGCATGAATGGCTGACAGCCAGGCCGGAGAGGCGGAAACCAGGTTGAGTGCCACCGTGTAGTGCTCGCCCAGGCCGTTCTGCAGCACGTCCTTGGCCTTGATCTGCAGGTCGTTGCTGGCAAAGCGTGTCTTGATGCTGTTGCCCGCCAGCTCCACCCCGCTGTAGGCGACGTTGGACGCCTTGAGCAGCGACTCCACCTGCCCCAGTAGCGCGGTGTCGACCTTTTGGGAGGTGCGCACTGGCGATACCTGCACCGCAGGGACTTCGCCAAAAAAGTTGGGCAGGGCGTAGAGGAAGGCGGCCACCAGCGTGAAGCCGATTAGCGCATATTTCCAGAGTGGGAAGCGGTTCATTTCAGGGGTCGGTGGTCAGGGGTCAGGGGTCAGGGGTTCGTGGTGGTCATAGAGGCTTCAGTTCAAAAGCCGCGACGCGGCCTTTCTTGATCCCTGACCCCTGAACCCCCGGTTTTCGCACTTAAATGCTTTTGATCGTGCCCTTGGGCAGCAGCGTCTGGATCGACTGCTTCTGCACGTGGGTGATCACGCCGTCGGCGATTTCAAGCGACACATATTGTTCGCTGATCTTGGCGACCTTGCCGACCTGGCCGCTGGCGGTGATGACTTCGTCGCCTTTTTGTATTTCAGACAGCATTTTTTTCTGTTCCTTGGCGCGCTTCATCTGCGGGCGGATCAGCATGAACCAGAACAGGATGAAGATGATGATCAGCGGCAGAAACTGCTGAATCATTTCCATGCCGCTGGCGGCGGGTGCGGCGGTTTGCGCGTGAGCAAGAGAAATCATGGTGGTCAGGCTTAGAGTCAGAAACCTGCGGATTCTAGCACGCCAGAGTGTCGGCTTCAGGTGCAGCTGCCGGATGCAAGGAAAGGCGCAATCCGTTCCCGCGTGCCGGGGTGGCTGTCGAGCAGATTGGTTTTGTCCGACGCGGCTTTGTCGAGTCGGCCCAGGATGTCGGCAAAACGCCGGGGTGGGATGCAGGCAGCGTTTAGCCAGCGTAACGCGTAGGCGTCGGCCTCGCGTTCCATGTCGCGCGAATAGCCGCTTTGCAGCAGCAGGCTGGGCAGGCCGGCGGCGAGGTCGGAAAAACTGCCGATGTCGCCGGTGATGGCAACCAGCAGTACCCCCGCGCCGATGCTCTGCAGCGCCAGCCGCAGGCTGTGGCGGTGTTGTACGTGGCCCAGCTCGTGGGCGATGACGGCGAGCACTTCCTCGTCGTCGTGCGACAGGCTGACCAGCGCATCGGTCATCACGACGGCGCCGCCGGGCAGCGCCATGGCATTGGCGCCGAACAGCCGGCTGTCGCGGAACAGCAGCCGATAAGGCGGACAGGCCTGCTGGCGGCATTGTGCGTCCAGCTTGTGCGCGAGCGCCCGCTGGCGCGCGGCGGGTAGGGTGCTGGGCGAAAGACTGATTTTGTCCATCAGCGCCAGCGATTCCTCACCGATGCGGCTATCCAGCCCAGCGGGCAGGGTGTGCGTTGCGAGCAGCGCCACGGCAGGCATGCCCCAGCGCAGCCCGACAAACACGATGAGGACGGCCACGACCAGCGCAGCCAGTGCGTAGCGCAACCTGCTTTCGAGCAGGTGCGCCCAGCGTTCGGGGCGCGCGGAAGCTGTCAGGCGGCTGAGTTCGAGCAGCGCGGCGTGATCCGCGCTGTGCAATTCGCGCGCATCGGGCAGGTGCACCACGCCGCGCGCCTGCCCGGCAGGCGGAGCGACTTGGATGCGATCGAGCGGAAAGGCAAACTCGATGTTTTCACCCTGCACGTGCAACTGTCCGGCTTCGACGGCGGCCCGTACCGGGTGGGCCCGCGAGGTTTGCCCGTCGAAGTAATCCGCTGCAAAGCGGCTCACGTCAGCCCGAGATTGAGGTCGAGCAGATCGGCGATTTCGGAACCGGTGGCGGTGCTGGCTTGATGCTGGCCAGCTACAAAGCTGTCGAGATACTCGGGGCCGACCACGGTCAGCTGTTGCGCACGGTAACGCGCCAGCCGAACCTTGGCCCAGGGAATGAAGAAACCGAGCGTGACCGCGATCAGCACCAGGTTCGACAGAAAAATCCAGATCAGATCGCGGGCGCGCTGGCTGGAGGTGAAGCCGACCGGTCCCAGGGCCGTGCCGTTGTATAGCAGGTTGGCCGTGCGCGCCTGGATCAGTGCGCCGACCACGGGGAGCATCAGATAAAACGCCACCATGCCCGCGACGATGAACGTGCCGACTGCTGCGGCCGCCATTTCCCTGGACATGCCGGCAGCCTGCATTTGATAGGCCTGATAACCGCCATACGCCATGATGGCGAAAGGCAGCAGGATCAGGACAAGGCTCAGCAGATATACGCCCCAGAAAGGCTTGAGCGATCCCTGATAGCGCGCGGCGGTCTGGCCGTACACGGAGTGTCCGGCGATGAACTTGACTTGCCGATAGGCCATATAGGGCAGGATCAGCCCCAGCGTGGGCAGCAGCAATACCGGCAGCAGCAGGTAGATGACGGCCGCTTCACCCATTGTGCCGGTGAAATCGAAACGCAGGCCGCGATAGGCGCTCAGGCGCGCATGGAAGCGCAGGCTGTTCACCACGATCCACGGCAGGAAGACCAAAAATATAACCAGCAGCGCCACGGCCAGCAGGGGTGCGAAGAACGTGGCCATGTAATACGCTGCCAGCGCGGCCACTGCAATCAGCCGCCCCTTGAGAATCTGCATCGGTGACGCGAGGTAGGAAAACGCCTGGTTGTCGAGCAGGGTGTGGCCGTAAAACCAGCGCAGCGTGCGCACCTTGGCCCAGGCTGAATAAATGCCCAGGGTGGCGAGCGTGAGCGCGATATTGACGATCCAGATGACGAAATACTCGCCCCCGCGGCCGGTGAACTGCATCGGGTATTGCTTGGTGTACGACATGGTCTCCCCTTTGGTGTGTGCGTTTTTATTGTGTGATCGAAACTCCGCAGCGCCGATTCTACACACGAAGGGGCGAGATCAGGTCACCACCCCTGCGCCTGCATGGCGTGAAACCCGGCAGCAAACTCGGAAAAGCGATGGGCCTCGATTGCGGTGCGCATCCCGGCCATCAGGCGGTGGTAGTAATGCAGGTTGTGGATCGTGGCGAGCCGCGCGCCCAATATCTCGTTGGCGCGGATCAGGTGGTGCACGTAGGCGCGGCTGAAATGGGTGCAGGTGTGGCAGGTGCATTCATCGTCGATCGGTGCGGTGTCGGTTTTCCAGCGCGCATTGCGGATGCGCATTTCGCCGCGCCGGGTGTACAGGATGCCGTGGCGCGCGTTGCGCGTCGGCAGCACGCAGTCGAACTGGTCGATCCCCTGCGCCACCGCCGCGACCAGGTCGGACGGCGTGCCGACGCCCATCAGGTAGCGCGGCTTGTCGGCCGGCAGTTGCGGCGCAGTGTGGGCGAGGATGCGCGTCATGTCGTCCTTCGGCTCGCCCACCGAAAGGCCGCCGATGGCGTAGCCGTCGAAGTCCATGCCGATCAGTTCGCGCGCCGACTCGTCGCGCAGGGCTTCAAACATGCCGCCCTGCACGATGCCATAGAGCGCGTTGGGGTTGCCGGCGTGCGCCGTCTTGGAACGCTCTGCCCATCTCAAACTCATCCGCATCGAATCGGCGGCCTCGTGCTCGGTGGCGGGGTAGGGCGTGCACTCGTCGAAAATCATCACGATGTCGGAATTCAGCGTGTGCTGGATCTGCATCGAGATTTCCGGCGTCAAAAACAGCTTGTCGCCGTTGATCGGCGAAGCGAACTTCACGCCTTCTTCAGTGATCTTGCGCAGCTTGCCCAGGCTGAACACCTGGAAGCCGCCCGAATCGGTGAGGATGGGCTTGTCCCAGCCCATGAAGCGGTGCAGCCCGCCGAAGCGCTCGATCACCTCCAGCCCCGGCCGCAACCACAGGTGGAAGGTGTTGGACAGCACCATCTCGAAGCCGATTTCGGTGAGTTCAAAGGGCGACATCGCCTTCACCGTGCCGTAGGTGCCGACCGGCATGAAGACCGGCGTCTCCACGGTGCCGTGCGCGAGGTGGAGCTGGCCGCGGCGCGCGCCGCCGTCGGTGGTGATGAGGTCGAATTTCATTCGGGTGGGCGCTTTTCCAGGCTGTTTTTTTCTAAAAACATTGCATCGCCATAGCTGAAGAAGCGGTAGCGTTCAGCAATGGCGTGGGCGTAGGCGGCGCGGATGGTGTCCAGGCCGGCAAACGCGGAGACCAGCATCAACAGCGTGGACTTGGGTAAATGAAAGTTGGTGATGAGCGCGTCGACCACCTGGAAGCGATAGCCCGGCGTGATGAAGATGTCGGTTTCGCCGGAGCCTGCGTGCAGGTTACCAGACTGTGTTGCGGCCTCCAGCGCGGCTGCCTCTAATGCTCGGAGGCTGGTGGTGCCCACTGCCACCACGCGGCCGCCACGGGCGCGCGTCTCGCGGATCGCGTCGACGGTCGCCAGCGGAATCGTGTAGCGCTCGCTGTGCATCCTGTGGTCGGCGATGTGGTCCACCCGCACCGGCTGGAAGGTGCCCGCCCCGACGTGCAGGGTCACTAGGGCTGTGCGCACGCCCTGCTCGCGCAGCGCCTTGAGCATCGTGGCGTCGAAATGCAGACCGGCCGTCGGCGCTGCCACCGCGCCGGGTTCGTTGGCATACACCGTCTGGTAGCGTGCCTCGTCGTCGGCCGTCGGCGCGTGTGCAATGTAGGGTGGCAGCGGCAGCTGGCCGAGCTGGTCCAGCACTTCCAGCACCGGGCGTGGAAAACGTAGCTGCGTCAGGTCGTCCTGCCGTGCCAGCACGTCAAGGGTGATTTCATCGGAAAGGTGAATGCGTGAACCCGGCTTGGGCGCATGGCTCGCACGGATGAAGGCCAGCGCCTCGAACTCGCCCAGCACCCGTTCCACCAGCAGTTCCACCTTGCCGCCGGAATCCTTGCTGCCGAACAGCCGCGCCTTGATCACGCGCGTGTCGTTCATCACCAGCAGGTCGTCCCGGCGCAGCAGGGTCGGCAAGTCGCTAAACCAGCGGTCGTGCAGCGTGCCGGATGCCTCGACGTGCAGCAGCCGGCTGCCGCCGCGCACCGCGGACGGAAACTGCGCGATTAACTCGTCGGGCAAATCAAAATCAAAATCGGCAATCTGCATGGGGCGCGATTATAGCCGCCGCCTTGCGGCAGGCTGCCCGATTCGGCGATAATGCGCGGCTTCTGTCGCCGGACGCGTTCGCGCCCGGCACCCTTGCCGGGATGGCGGAATCGGTAGACGCAGCGGATTCAAAATCCGCCGCTGGTAACAGTGTGGGGGTTCGAGTCCCCCTCCCGGCACCAAGAACCCCATAAATACTGTAAATAATCAACGTGTTGCGCGTTTGATTCGGCGGGTGGTGTGGTACTTTCGTGGTACTCGCTATGCGCCTTCTCATCAGCACGCACGTCATGATAAAAATTAAGTACGTTTTCCAGCGCGGGGGCAGCTACTACTGGCAGCGAAAGGTGCCTGTAGACCTCGCGGACCGTTACCCTTCCTCTGGCCCCCTGAAGGTCAATCTTCAAACCGCTGACGCCGCAGTAATCGCTGCAAAGGTAGGCCGACTCAACCGAGAGCATGAAGCGTTGTGGGCCGCTATGCGGAGTGACCCCGCCCTGACGCCACAGCCTGCCCGTACCGCGGCCGGCGCCTTGCTCAAGTCACACGGGCTACCGCCCACCGGCAAGGACCCCGATGAAAACGCGCTGTCGCTCTTCTATGACCGTCTGAATGACAAGCGGGCCGCTTACGCCGACCGACAGGAAGAGCCGGAAGAGGCTTACTCCCTCGCACCTTTATCGGCGTTCCTATCAAAGCCCGAAGTTGACGCCGTGCGGCTTCTTTCCGGAGCGTCCTGCTTTCTATTGTCGGACGCAGTGGAGGTCTATCTGGAGGAACATCACAAGCGGGGGAAGGACGGGTTCGACAAGTTGGAAACCTACACCCGCCGTGTGTGGGCCAAGCTGATTAAGGCTCTCGGCGACAAGGTGTTTTCTGAAGTGTCTCGGGAGGATGCTCGTGCTTTTCGTGGTCAGCTCCTCGCCCGCCTAAAGACCACATCAGCACGGCGCAACATCAACGTAGTTAAGGCTGTGTTCGCGGCGGCCATTCGGGAAAAGAGTCTCAACATTCCCAACGTGTGGGACTCGCTCACCGTTGCCGGTCTCGGTACGGATTCGACGGCTCGGGAGAGCCTCACGGCCGAACAGCTTGCAGCGCTCCGCGCCCTCTGCCGGGACACGGATGATGACATTCGGTGGGCGCTGGCGATTCAGCTAGACACGGGAGCGCGTATCGGTGAGGTGGTGGGTCTTGCCTTGGCGGATATCCACCTTGATGCTGAAGTCCCGCATGTCACTTTCCGGGAGTATTCGGGGCGCACCCTCAAGACCGCAAATAGCACGCGCTCCGTGCCTCTTGTCGGTGATGCATTGTGGGGCGCGCGCCGGGTGGTGGAGAGGGCTACCGCGGCACAGCGGCACGCCTTTCCTCGTTACATCAAGGACGGAGTGCCAAGCGCCGACAGCGCATCGGCGGCCCTCAATAAATGGATGAAGCGGGCGGGCATCCCGAAGACCACTCACGAGCTGCGGCACACGATGGAAGACCGCCTGCGAAACTCTGGCGCAACCAAGGATATTCAGAAAGCGGTGGGCGGCTGGGGGCGTAACGCCATGATTGATAACTACGGGTTGGGATATGCGCTGAGGATGGTGCGGGAGGCGATGCTAAAGACGCTGCCGGAAACGGGTTGATTCCGCGGCTGGATAGGTCAGCACGTCTACATTTATCACACTGCCCGGGGGGGTTGCAACAGCCCCCCGCCCGTGGGCTACTGTTCCGGCTCCTACAACCACTCAGGGAGCTGAGAAATGATTACCTTCACCTTTGATAACGCCACGCGCCGCCCCGCCTTCGCCGTCCTTCGTGGCCTCCTCGGCTGCCTGCTTTCGCCGCGTTACCGTAACAGCTTCGCCTTGACGCTCGACCCTATAGAGACCCGCGCTGTCCGCACTCGGGGCGCTGCCATGGTTGAGGTAGACCTGTACGAAGACGGAAGCGGGCTTGAGGTGGCCGCGTTCGGCTGGTGGCTGCTGGTGGGCGTGGAGCTGAAGCGGCCCGTATTGGCGCTGTCCCGGCCCTGACGAAAAACACAGGGCAAGGCCTCGCGTTCGCCGTTGCTAGCTTGCTAGCGTTGAGTTGGCTGGTGCGTGGCTGCCCTGCGAGTGGGTTGGACTGCTTTGTTACCTGTACACGGTGTACACCTGAGGGGGCCTAAAGGAGTGTACAGGCGTGGTCCCTTCTGGCCCTCTTCGGTGGCCGCGTCAGTGGGTCAGAAGTCCGCGCCTTCGGTCTCCTTTGGCGTAGTTGGGAAGGGGAGTGGTGCGGCTCCTGCCGGGTCTCCTTCGGTCTCCCACTTAGCGTCTTCTGCGTCCATGTTTTCGATGGCTTTTCGAAGGGCTCCCGGCAGGTCTTCGTCGAGGTCGCGCAGCGCAGCGGCCAGCAGGTCAGGGCGCTTGCTGAGGGTGTGGCCGAAGGCCTTGATGAGCTTGTCTCGGATGGCAGCGGTTCGCTTCTCATCTCCCCCATCGCTGGGCAGTGGTTCGCTTCCCTTCGCCAACTCGCGGGCCTGCCACCATGTGAGGTCCGACAGGTCAAGGCGCGGGTGCTCGGCTTGCAAGAGGCCGCGTATTCGGCGCATGTTGCCAACGACAGATGTGCTGACTCCCGCCGTGTCGGCAATTTCGCTCTTGGAGAATTCAGCATCCCACGCGGCCACTAGGTCCCACGCGGCCTCAGTCCGTTCCCGTTCTTCCATAGGGAGCTTGGCTTCATTGTTTCGCGTGAGGGCCTGCTTCACTGCCTCATGCAGTGGCCCTGTGAAGGCCTCCACCGGGACAGCTTGCAGCTTCTTCCGCTGATACGCGGCTAGCCGGTGGTGGCCGTCAATGCAGACCCAACCATCCCCCGCCCAATAGACCAAGAGCCGCCCGAGTGCTCCGCCTTTTCTTTCAATGCTCCGGCCTAGGTTGCGCTTGTGAGCCTCGCCCTTGTGGGGGAGTGGTTTGCGGAACTGGAAGACCTCCTCCAGTGTGCCAATCTCAGACAGCTTCAGTGTGTCGGGAGCTGGGCCGAACCATGTACCGCCGCGCCGAAGACGCCGCTCAAGCGCCTTGCGTGCTGTCTGTCGGCTCATGGCGCACTCCGCGCATTCTGTTGTTGTTCTCCCAGGCATTCATAAGGGCACCGGGGAGGGCCGCGTTCGTCATCGCAAGGGCTTCGGCAATTACGCTCACAGGCACTGCGGCTGTCCCTGCTGCCTTGCGGATGGCATCGGCAATCGTACTGGCTTGCGGCTGTCCCTTAGCCACTGCGGCTGCAAGGTGGTCTGCCTCCTTCCAAGTCATCCGCACGGGGACACACTCAGGGGCGTGCTTCGTCAGCTTGCGGAGGACTGTTGCCATGCGCTCAAGCGTCTTCAGGGACACGCCGGTAAACATGGCCGCAGCCGTATGGGGCACACCGGCAACGACATTCACCCAAGCGCAATCCATTGCTTGCGTATCACTCCGCATGGTGGGCTCCCTTCGTGTGGTTGCTGACGTGGCCTGCTGCGGGGGCCTGCTGGGCGTGCTGGTCGAGGATGAGGTCTAGGACTTGGTTGTTACTGAGGTTGATGCCTTGCTCGGCCTTCAGCTTCCGCTGGGTCTGCTTCAGGTGGTCGAAAGCCCGCAGGGAGAAGGACACCTGTCGGGTTACGGTGGGGTCTCCGCTGCTGGCGCGGGTGGGGCTGCTGCTGCTCGGGTTTACGTTCGTCATTACGTGGTTTCCTTCGTGGTTGGTTTCAGTGGGCGCAAAGAGTCCACCGCGTGTCCGTAGCGGTCATCATGAAAACAGGGGATATGACACAGACGCTCATGCATTGCCGTTGTCAGTTTTCGTGGTTGTTCGCACGCATTGCGCGGCGACTTCTTGCTAAGGTGAGGGTTTGACCACGAAAGCCTTGCCCCATAAGGCTTCCAGCCTGCTCCGGTTTGGGTGGCTTTCAAGGGGCCTTGGCGTGGTCCTGAAGTGCTGGGCTACCCTTGCTTAGCCGGGCACGCGAACGCCCTGTAGCATCAATCCTGAGAGGCTTCCGCCCGGATGTTGTGCACTAGTGCCCGGCTGATTCCGTACTCCCTCGCCAGTTCGCTAATGGTTCGCCCCGCGTGGAGTGCTGAGGCAATCGCTTGGCGTTCCTTCGGGGTGGTCTTGGTAGGACGCCCCAGCCGTTTCCCTTCAGCCTTCGCTCTCGCCAGTCCCGCCTGCGTCCGCTCGATAATCAGGTCCCGTTCGAAGTCGGCAACCGCTGCGAGCATCTTCACCATGAGCGCCCCCGGCTTGCTGGTGAGGTCAAGGTTACCCAACTGCAAGACGATCAGCCGCACGCCCCGCGCCGTGAATAGCTGCACGGTCTGCTGCACGTCGATAGAGTCCCTGCCGAGCCGGTCTAGCTTGGTGACGACCAGCACGTCCCCATCCTCCAGCTTGTCCAACAGGGACACGAAGCCGGGGCGCTGAAGGGCAGGCACGCTGCCGCTTATTGTCTCCTCGACATACCGCCGCCCATCAATGGCATAGCCCGCCAGCTTAATCTGTTGCCGCTGGTTCTCGGTAAGCTGGGCGACTGTTGAGACCCTTGCGTATGCGAAGACTCTGCTCATGGTGACTGCCTCTCAATGTGTCAGGAAAGGCTGTCAGGATAGCGGCATATGTCACAAAAGGCAATGGCTATATTTCTGACATGCTGCGGGATGGTGCCAGAAAACGACCGATTAGTGGCGGCTTGGGGGGTGGCGTGGGCTATAGCTTGTCTTGTGTGCGGCCGTGCTAATCTGGCGCACGATAAAAAAGATAGGGGGGAGTTAGCATGGGTCTCGATTTACACGCACCGATGGGTTCTGCTGAGAATCACGCGCTCGCGCAGCGTGACGCGAATGTGGCATTGGGTTGGGGCGCTACGGGCGCTGTCTGCTATTACTTATGGGGATGGGCGGGTGCAGCCGTACCTGCGCTCTTCGCTCTATGGGCTGGTTGGAGAAGTTTCAAGGCAACCTCACGCGCGCTGAAGTGGGAGAAGGTTGAAGAGATACGCGCTAGGGCATCGTCGGCGGGCGGTTAATAGAAGCCGCACGGGGCACGGGGGGAATTCAGCAGCGCCAGGAAAGTAGATAGACCTCTCGCAAATTTATCGCTGGGAAATTCGGGGTGCGGTGGTACCCTCGTGGTACTTCTCTCAACCGCCCACACTGAACGCCTAGTGTTTATGCGGGTCTCGCAAGGGTGGGTTCGGTTCCTCTTTCCCCCTCCCGGCACCACTTCTTTTCATTTTAAGAACCCCATTCCGGTGCAATAGGCGCCGTACTTTTGCTGCGGCACTATTTGGGTGCGTCGTGGTCATTTTTGCCCTACGCTTGAAGTGTGTGGTTGCGTGAAATGGGTGGGGTATGCTGGCTTTGTCATGAGCGCCTCACGGATTGTTCATATAATTTGCGATGGCAGGCGCGGTGCCGGGTGCGTGTGGCACAGGCGTTGCTTGATGACGGTCGGATGACAGTCAGTGCGGTTGTTGAACGGGGGTAAGGAAATGGCTTCATCGGTAGAGAGGCTTCGAGGTGAAACAAGCGAGCCGGGGCCGTTGCATTGGCCGGTGTCCCGCTTGCTGCAGGCGCACCGGACGCAGATGGCGGCGCTGCATATGCGCGACCTGTTTGCAGCCGATCCGGCGCGTTTCGAGCGGTTTTCGCTGCAGGTGGGCGAGTTGTTGCTGGACTATTCGAAGAACCGCATCACCGACGAAACCATGGTGCTGCTGGTGCGACTGGCCGAGGAAGCCGATGTGGCAGGCTGGCGCGAACGCATGTTCAGCGGCGACAAGATCAACAACACGGAAAACCGCGCGGTGCTGCACGTGGCCTTGCGCAACCGCAGCAATCGTCCCGTCATGGTCGATGGCGAGGACGTGATGCAGAAGGTGAACGTGGTGATCGAGCGCATGGGTGCGTTTGCCGAACAGGTGCGCGGCGGCAAGTGGCGCGGCTACAGCGGCGAGCGGATTACCGATGTGGTGAACATTGGCATCGGAGGTTCGGACCTGGGACCGCAGATGGCGGTTCAGGCGCTGGCGCCGTATCGCCACCCTCAGCTGAAAGTGCATTTCATTTCCAATATCGACGGCGCCCATGTGAAGGAAGCGCTGGAAGCGCTGAACCCTGAAACCACGCTGTTCATCGTGGCGTCGAAAACCTTCACCACGCAGGAAACGATGACCAATGCGCACTATGCGCGCACCTGGTTTCTGGCGCAGTCGCAGGA
>DATMWS010000070.1:0-10035 GCA_035562135.1 Thiobacillus sp.
AACCTGAAGCGGTCTTGCCGGGTAACTTGCCGGGTAAACATACAGCCATTCAGTAGCCGTACCCCCCTTTCCCGCCTGGCCCCATTCCCTTCCCGCCGCCGGGGCCCATACCGCCGCCCGGTCCCATGCCGGCTGGCGGCATTTCAGGCAGGGTCTTGCCCTGGGCCTTGGCGCGCTCCTGCATTTTCTTGTGGTGCTCCAGACGGAAGGCTTCGCGCTCCTGCTCGGTTTTCAGCGCGCGCATCTTGGTCTGGTATTCGTAGCGTTCCTGCTGTGTCATCAGCTCCGACCCATAGACGCGATCGCGTTCCTGCGTCTGCTCGGTAGCCTGGGTCTGGTCGGCGGCGTAGGCAGGGGCCGCCAGGACCATGCCGAGTGACAAGGCCAATATTGAAAGGTGTTTCATGATGATCTCCTTAGTAAACGAAGAGAGCCTGCCCCCATTTTGATGGGCAGGCCAAGCCAGCGCTTTTTTCCACGCGTGGTCTCAATTTAGTCCAGGGCGCTCTAGTTGATGCTGTTCCTGAAGATTAAATATTTGAATGGGCCGGGCCTGCTGCACGCCGGCATCCCATCGCGGTTATTGCGCGACCTGAAGCGCCGTCACGGTGTAGGCGCCATTGATTTTCTCGGCATGGAATTTCACCGTGTCACCCACCTTGACGGCGCTCAGCAGCTCGGGCGGCTGCACCCGGAACACCATGCTCATGGCGGGCATGTCGAGGTTGACGATGGGGCCGTGCTTGAGGGTGATCCTGGCGTTTTCCGCGTCGATCTTGCGCACCACGCCTTCGCTCATCGCGCCGGCCTGAGCGGCCGGCGGGGTCACGGGCTGGGCGTAAAGCGGGGTGGCGATCGCCAGCGCCGCCAGCAATGGAATCAGTCTTTTCATTTTGCATCTCCTTGTTTCGGGGTGACGGTGATCGTGCCGCGCATGCCGGCCTCGTAATGCCCGGCAATCAGGCAGGCGAATTCGAAGCTGCCGGCGCGATTGAAGTGCCAGACGATTTCGCCGGACTTGCCGGGATCGACGTGCACCATGTAGGCCTCGTCATGTTGCATATCGGGAAACTTGGCCATCAGGGCGGCGTGCTTCGCCAGTTCGTCGGGGGTGCCGATCACCATTTCGTGCAGCATGCGGCCGGTGTTCCTGACGACGAAACGCACAGTGTCGCCTTCCTGCACGGTCAGCCTGTCGGGCGTGAAGCGCATGGCGTCGGTCATGTCGAGGGTGATCGTTAGGTTGACCCGCGCGGGCTTGCCCGCGATGCCCCAGGCGGTCTGTTCGGCAATGGTTTCCTTTGCCGGTGCATGCTTGTTTTCGCCGTGGGCGTGGGCCAGCGGCGCGGCCAGCAGGGCAATCAGCAACAGGGGAAGTTTCATCTCGTGTCCTTTCATTCAATGGCCGGCATGGCCGGTGGGTTTGCGTACCGTCACTTCAATATCGCCCGGGCCGCCCTGGGGCGAGGCGGCCTGCGGCGCGCGCACCGGCTCGGCCACGGCATCGCTGACTTCGCGTGCCACGGTTCCGGATGGATGCTTGAACCAGCCGGGGTCGGAATAATCGCCGCGCTTCTGCTCGCGCCGCACCTTCATCACGGTGAACATGCCGCCCATTTCGACTGAGCCAAAGGGCCCTTGGCCGGTCATCATCGGCAGGGTGTTGTCGGGCAGCGGCATCTCCATTTCGGCCATGTCGGCCATGCCGCGCTCGCCCATCACCATGTAGTCGGGAACGAGCTTGCTGATCTTGCCGGCAAGCCCGCTGTGATCGACGCCGATCATGGTCGGCACCGCATGCCCCATTGCGTTCATGGTGTGGTGGCTCTTGTGGCAGTGGAAGGCCCAGTCGCCCTCCTCGTCGGCCAGGAATTCGACCTGGCGCATCTGGCCGACCGCGATATCGGTGGTCACCTCCGGCCAGCGCGAGCCTTTTGGTGTAGGCCCGCCGTCGGTGCCGGTGACTTCGAACTCCACCCCGTGCAGGTGGATCGGATGGTTGGTCATGGTGAGGTTGCCGATGCGGATGCGCACGCGGTCGTTGAGCCGCACGTTGAGGCTGTCGATGCCGGGGAACGCGCGGCTGTTCCAGGTCCACAGGTTGAAGTCGAGCATGGTGTTGACCTGCGGCGTGGCGCTGCCGGGTTCGATGTCGTAGGCGTTGAGCAGGAAGCAGAAGTCACGGTCGACGGGCTCGATCAGCGGATGCCTGCCCTTCGGATGCGTCACCCAGAAGCCCATCATGCCCATCGCCATTTGCGTCATTTCGTCGGCGTGCGGGTGATACATGAAGGTGCCGGGGCGCCGCGCAATAAACTCATAGACATAGGTCTTGCCCGGCTGGATCTGTGGCTGGGTGAGGCCGCCGACGCCGTCCATGCCGTTGGGCAGCCTCTGGCCGTGCCAGTGGATGGTGGTGTGCTCGGGCAGGCGGTTGGTGACGAAAATCCGCACGCGGTCGCCTTCCACCACTTCAATCGTGGGGCCGGGTGACTGCCCGTTGTAGCCCCACAGGTGCGCCTTCATGCCGGGGGCGATTTCGCGCACCACCGGCTCGGCGACGAGGTGGAATTCCTTTACCCCGTCCTTCATCCGCCACGGCAGCGTCCAGCCGTTCAGCGTCACCACCGGGTTGTAGGGGCGGCCGTTCGGCGGCAGCAGCGGCGACTGGGTATCGGGCTTGTCCATGCTGACAATTTCAGGGAGCGCCGCCATCGCCACGCCGTTGATTGAAGTGGCACTGACGCTGGCGGCCGCGACTGCGCCGGTGAGCTTGAAAAAATCACGTCTTGAAGTCATGAGAAATCCTTTTCAAAATTCTGATCCGCGAATACCCAGAGGGCATAAAGGACGCGAAGAAACACGAAGGAAACATCTTGAGGTTTTACTTCGCGACCCTTCGCGCGCTTCGCGGACAAATGGGTTTTCAATGCCCGCCCCCGCTCTCCACCATGGCGGGGCTGGCGGATGCGGCGGGCCGCATGTCCGGCTTGCCAACCAGCGCCATGGCGAGGTCGGCATCGGCCAGCCAGAAGTCGCGCTGCGCTTCGATGGCGGCATTGACCGAGGCAATCTGCGAGCGCGCGTCGGCCAGCAGCTCGAACACGCCGATCAGCATGCCGTTGTAGCGCAGCAGGGTTTCGTCGGAAATGCGCTTTTTCAGCGGCACCACCTCGTCGCGCAGATGCCGCGCGATGGCGTACTGGCTTTGCTGCGAGGCGTAGGCTTCGCGCACTTCGGAGCGCGCGTTGATCGCGGTTTCACGCGCGCGTTCCAGCGCCTGCCGGTAACGCGATTCGGCCTGCACCACCCGGGTTTGCCCCCAGTCGAACAACGGCAGCTCGAAGCTGATTTCGTAACCGCGCTGCTGCGGTTCCTCGTTGGAGCTGTTGTTGCTGATGCCGAGCTCCAGCACGTTGATGAACCGCGTGCGGCGCGTGAGCCCCAGGTTTTTCGCCAGCGCTTCGGTTTGCAGCTTCACCGTTTGCAAGTCCAGGCGCGACGCCATCGCCTGCTGCTCGAAGTCCGGCAGTGACGGCAGCGTTTCGGGCAGATCCGGCAGGCGATCGGGCAATTTCAGCTTGTCCGTATTGGGCAGGCCCATCAGCCGGGTCAGCCGCTCGCGCGCTTGCAGCTTCGCCTGCCCGGCACGCGCCACCGCCAGCGCGGCGTCGGCATAGAACGACTGCTCGCGCGCCTGCTTCAGGCGGCTCCAGTTGCCCGCCTGCGCCATGCGGCGCGCCAGTTCTGCGCCAGCCTCGGCCGCGTCCATCGCCTGCTGCCGGTACTGCGCTGTCTGGTTGGCGGCCACGGCGACGACCCAGGCGCGGCGCGTATCCGCCGCCAGCCGCAGCACATCCAGCACCAGCGCGCGCCGGGTCTGCTCGAACAGGCGCTGTTCGATGTCGGCGCGCATCGGCATGGTCAGCAGACGCGCCAGATTGAGATGCAGGCTGCGCTCCCACTCCACCTCGCTGCCGCGCGTGAGGCGGCCGATGGAAAAACCCGGGTTCGGCAGGCGCTGCGCCGCCACCCAGTCGGCCTCGGCAATGCCGAGCGTGTTGAACGCCGCCTGCAAACCGGGATTGTTCAGCAGCGCGATCTGCACCGCATCGTCTGCAGAAAGGGGCTGCGCCAGCAGCGTGTCGACACGCGCCTGCGTTTGCGTGCGGGTGGCGTCGTCACGTGACCAGACCACGTCTTTCTCGATGTGCGAGCGGGTGGCGGATTGAATCGCATCAAACCCGCCGTCCGGCGAAAAGCTCGCGCAGCCGCCCAGCAGCGCGGCAGACAGCACGGTGAGGATGAGCGTGCGCGGGGTAAAAGGAAGCGTGTTCATGTTGATCACCTCAATTCCCGTGATGGCCATGGCGGTTCTGCTCTGCGCCGTCGCCGCCTTGCTGCGATTCGCGCAGATAGGTGCGCCAGCCGCCGATTTCGCCGACCCGGTCGTTGGCCTCGCGCCAGTCCTGCAGCGGCTCGTCGCGCCAGCCTTGATACCGTTCGAAAGGCGCGGAGACAGTCTGTTCAGGCGACCCGGCCTCGGCTGCATGCGCGGTGGGCGCCCACACAGCCCATGCGCACAGCCACGGTGCCGCCAACCTGAAAAAGGGCGCGCGCGCCAGCCGCGCCGCACGACGGAAAGAAACATTCAACATGATGAACCTCGCAAATCACGCGGCGAGTTCGCCGCAGTCAGAATCGGCTGATTTCAATCTGAATCAGCGTGGCGCGCCGTCAGCCGGCGCGGGATTCAAGCGAGGAAGGGTCGGGGTGGTCGCTCGGGACCGTGGGGGATGAAGCCGCTGAATGATGCGGCAGGCTGCGGCGTGAAACGGGTTGAAACCGGCACGATGGCCGGACTATCGGCAGACGGGATCGGCAGCGCCGACGCCAGGGCGCACGCGGCGCAATGCTTGCAGTTGTGTTGTGCAGGCGGCGTGTCCGTCTGTTGCGGCTCGTGGCAACCCGCCATCATCTCACCGGCCATCGCCATCGGTTCCTCCATCGCCTGATTCGAAAACGTGCAGCCCAGCATGGCTGCAGACGCAAAGGTCTGCAGCGGCAGGGCCAGCATCAGCAGCATCAGCAGGAATCGGTGGAAGTGAGCACGCACGCGGACAGTGTAATCAAAAAACGAAGGCCGCCCAAGAGACAGCGGCAGGGCGATTTTGGTTCCTATCCGGCAGCGTGGCGTTACGGGCGCCGCTTGCGCGGCTCGTAATGCACCACGGCGCGCATGATTTCGGAATAGGGGTACTCGGTGCTGCCGCCGAAGTGTTGGTTGCCCTGCAACACGGTGGCGGCGATGTCGGTGGTTTCATCCCCCGCGCCATCCATCGCTTCGGCCAGCCCGCGCACGCCGCCGCACTGGGCGCGGATTTCCTTGCCGAACGGCCACGGCGCATCGGGATTGATCTTCAGCGCGAACTGCGCGTTGTCGTGCAGTGCCTGATAAAACCTCAGGCAGTGTTCGCGCACCGCGGCGTCGCCGCAGGCGATGGCTTCGCGTTCGGCCAGGTTGAGCTTGCGCGAACGGTTGCAGCGTACACAACACGACAGCAAGGCCCGCTCGAACGGGCAGCTGTGCTCGATGTAAGCCTTGCGGGCAAGTTTATAAGCGTCTTCGTTGTACTCGGCCATATCAACTTAACTTACCCAAAAGTTGCTCAGAAACCGTAGCGAGCACCTGTCCAGCCGCTAGGGGCAGGCCGTGGTTGTAAAGGCGCTGAAGCGGCAACAACCACGCTCAGTTGGGTGAGCCAGCAGCGCAGCAACCGGAATGTACTGAAGTACATGAGGATTGCGAGCAGCGCACGATCCCAAATCACAGGTGCGCAGTAGGTTTATGAGTAACTTTTACCAGTCGTCGCCGGACAGGGTTTTTTCCAGTTCGCGCTCCGCAGTGAGCGTTTCCTGCGCGGCGATTTCGTTCTCGGCGAAGATCATCTTGTATTTGTCGCCGCTCTTGGGATCGAGCGTCTTGCGCAGTTCGTTGGTGTGCGCGCGGGCTTCCTTGAAGGTCGCCCACTCGCCCCGCTTTTCCAGCACCTTGAACATTCCCAGACGGAAAACGTAGTAAGGCATGATCGTTCCTAGCTCAGCTTGCCGTGGCACTGCTTGTATTTCTTGCCCGATCCGCACGGGCAGGGATCGTTGCGGCCGACCTTGGCGTAGGCCTCGGCCGGGGCTGCCACAGCGGCTTCAGCCTCGGCAAAGTCCTGCGCCTCGTCGTAACCGGCGTGCTGGAATTGCACGTTGGTCGGCTCCTCGTACAACTCGACCGCCTGTACGTCCTCGGGTGCACGCACCTGCACCGCGGCGGTGATCTGGGTGACTTCGGCCTTGATCGCGGTAAGCATGCCGGAGAACAGTTCAAACGCTTCGCGCTTGTATTCCTGCTTGGGCTGCTTCTGTGCGTAGCCGCGCAGGTGGATGCCCTGGCGCAGGTGATCCAGCGCCGACAGGTGCTCGCGCCAGTGGGTGTCGAGGCTTTGCAGCATCACCGCGCGCTCGAACTGGCGCAGACCTTCGGTGCCGACCAGCACTTCCTTCTCCTGGTAGATCGCGTCGGCGGCATCCATGATCTTCTTGCGCAGGCCGTCCTCGTTCAAGGTCTTGTCTTCGTCCAGCCATTGCTGCAACGGCAGGTCGAGCGAGAACTGCGCGGCCAGCGTTTTTCCCAGGCCCGCCACGTCCCATTGCTCGTCCATGCTGCCCGGCACGATGTGCAGGTTGATCGTGTCGTTCAGCACGTCGTCGCGCATGGCGCGGATGGTGTCGCCGATGTCCCCGCTCGCCAGGATTTCGTTGCGCTGCTCGTAGATCACCTTGCGCTGGTCGTTCGACACGTCGTCGTATTCGAGCAGCTGCTTGCGGATGTCGAAGTTGCGCTGCTCGACCTTGCGCTGCGCGTTTTCGATCGCGCGGGTCACCCACGGATGCTCGATCGCCTCGCCCTCGGGCATCTTCAGGCGGTTCATGATCGCGGCGACGCGGTCGGATGCAAAAATGCGCAGCAGCGGATCTTCCAGCGACAGGAAGAAGCGGCTGGAGCCGGGGTCGCCCTGGCGTCCGGAACGGCCGCGCAACTGGTTGTCGACGCGGCGCGATTCGTGGCGTTCGGTGCCGATGATGTGCAGGCCGCCGGCCGCCAGCACGGCGTCGTGACGCACCTGCCAGTCGGCCTTGAGCGCGGCAAGGCGGCTGGCTTTCTCGCTGTCGGACAGCGCTTCGTCATGCTGGATCGCGTCGATTTCCTTCTGGATGCTGCCGCCCAGCACGATGTCGGTGCCGCGGCCCGCCATGTTGGTGGCGATGGTGATCCCGCCCGACATCCCCGCCTGCGCGATCACCTCGGCTTCGCGCTCGTGCTGCTTGGCGTTCAGCACGTTGTGCGGCAGTTCGGCCTTCTTCAGTTCGGCGGAGAGTTTTTCGTTGGCTTCGATCGAGGTGGTGCCCACCAGCACCGGCTGGCCGCGTTCGTGGCAGGCGCGGATCTCGTTGATCACCGCCTGGTCGCGTTCGCCCGCGGTGCGGAAGACCTGATCGTGCTCGTCCTTGCGGATCATCGTGCGATGGGTCGGGACGACCACGGTTTCCAGACCGTAGATGCTGTGGAATTCGAAGGCCTCGGTGTCCGCCGTGCCGGTCATGCCCGACAGCTTTTCGTACATGCGGAAGAAGTTCTGGAAGGTGATCGAGGCGAGCGTCTGGTTTTCCTTCTGGATCGCCACGCCTTCTTTCGCCTCGACCGCCTGGTGCAGGCCTTCGGACCAGCGGCGGCCGCTCATCAGGCGACCGGTGAATTCGTCGACGATGATGACCTCGCCGTTCTGCACCACGTAATGCTGGTCGCGGAAGAACAGCGAATGCGCGCGCAACGAAGCGTACACATGGTGCATCAGCATGATGTTGGAGGCGTCGTACAGGCTGCCGCCGGGCTGCAAGAGGCCCATTTCGGTGAGGATTGCCTCAACCTTTTCGTGCCCCGACTCGGACAGCAGCACCTGACGGGTTTTCTCGTCAACCGAGTAATCGCCCTCGGATTCCTCGTCCTTTTGCCGGGTCAGCCGCGGCGGAACGAGATTGACCTGCTGGTACAGCGAAATGTTTTCTTCCGACTGCCCGGAAATGATCAGCGGCGTGCGCGCCTCGTCGATCAGGATCGAGTCGACTTCGTCGATGATGCCGAAGGCCAGCGGACGCTGCACCTTCTCGCTCACCTGGTAGACCATGTTGTCGCGCAGGTAGTCGAAGCCGTATTCGTTGTTGGTGCCGTAGGTGATATCGGCGGCATACGCGGCCTGCTTGGCGTCGTGCTGCATCTGCGACAGGTTGACGCCGGTGGAGAGGCCGAGGAAGCCATACACCCGGCCCATCCATTCGGCGTCGCGGCTGGCGAGGTAGTCGTTCACCGTCACCACGTGCACGCCCTTGCCCGTCAGTCCATTCAGATACGCGGGCAGCGTCGCCATCAGCGTCTTGCCCTCGCCGGTGCGCATTTCGGCAATCTTGCCGTCGTGCAGCACCATGCCGCCCACCATCTGCACGTCGAAGTGACGCATCCCGAGCACCCGCCTGGAGGCTTCGCGCACCACAGCAAAGGCTTCGGGCAGCAGCTTGTCGAGCGATTCACCCTGCTCGATGCGTGACTTGAATTCTGCGGTCTTGCCGGTCAGTTCGGCGTCGGACAATTTCTCCATCGCCGGTTCAAGCGCATTGATCGCTTTCACCTTTTGCAGGTATTGTTTGACCAGCCGCTCGTTGCGGCTACCGAAGACTTTTTTGAATAGGGATTGCAGCATGAGGAATCCGAAATGCGCACGGGACGCGATAAATCGTTGAATTTTAACATAGGGACGCAGGCTTCCTGTGACGCCATCAAGACAGCGGAACGGCCTTCCCGCGACGTCCCTGTGTCACGGCCATGAGCACCTCCAGCCTGTCCGACCTGCTCGCCAGCCAGTTGCCGCACGGCCTCGCCGTGCGCGCCCGGGCGCTGCTCAACACCCAGGCCGCGCTCGACCGTGCCCTGCCCGCCGCGCTGGCCGGACACGTCCGTGTCATGCAGCTGGAAAACGGCCTGTTGAGCCTCGCCTGCGACAGCGGCGCCGTCGCCAGCCGCCTGCGCCACCAGACCGATGCGCTGATGGCCAGCCTCGGCAAGCACGGGGGCGACGTGACGGCCGTGCGCGTCATCGTCAACCCCGATCTGCTGGCGCGCTACGTCCACCCCGTCGAAAAAACCGGGTTGCCGCCCGCCGCGCTGGACGGCCTGGCCCACCTCACCGCGGAAATTGAAGAAGGGCCGCTGAAGGACGCGCTGGACCGCCTGCTGCGCCACCACCGGAAGGGCTGATCGCCCGTCACTACAAGCCTGGGCTGGCTTGCGTCCGGGGCGGCACGCTGAACGCATAACCGCCCCGCACAACCCTCAACGCGCGTCACGGTTTTCGCGGTCACGCCCCCGGTAGATCTGGCTGGCGGGCTGCCCCGGCAGCGGCCGCTCTTTTTTGTCCTGTTGGACTTCGCCGCGCGGCGGCGTGGCCTCGGTACGCGCACGCGGGGCCTGCACGCTACCAGGCACGAAAGGCAGGCTGACCGGCGGCGCAACCACGGCAGGCTGGGCAGGTCGAGCCGCAGGCCTTACCTCCAGCCGCTCGGTGCTTTGCTCGCGTGTCGTGGCCTGGCTGCGCGTGGTGACCGCAGGCGGTAACACGGAGTCGGTACGCGCCCGCGGGACCTGCACGCTGCCAGGCACAGACGGGCGGCTGGCCGGCGGCGCAATCACGGCAGGCTGGGCAGGTCGAGGCGCAGGCCTTACCTCCAGCCGCTCGATGCTTTGCTCGCGTGTCATGGTCTGGCTGCGCACCGTGGCCTGCTCACGCGGGGTGACCGCAGGCGGCGGGGTCACCAGTTTCCTCATCTCGTCATAGCGCGGCGGCCGCGGCTGCGGCGCCCGCTCCGGACCGGCCTCGGCGCCAAAGGGCGGCCGCGGCAGGGTGCGGGCATCCTCGGTGCGGCGCGCGGGGG
>DATMWS010000071.1:0-13275 GCA_035562135.1 Thiobacillus sp.
TCCCTTGGCCGCGCGACGCCTGCCAGCGGCCGCCGCGGATCCAGGTCAGTTCGTGCAGGTCGGACAGCGCGTCGCGCACGAAGGATTCCGGGTCGCGCTCGCGCTCGGCCAGCGTCGCCAGCCGCTGCGCCCAGCCTTCGAACGGCAAGCCCACCGACAGCAAATAACGCGAGGTCACCTGCCCCAGCCCGGCAAACCCCGCGCGCGGATTCCACAGCCACGACAGCGCCAGCAGCAACGCCGCCATCCCCAGCAGGGTCTGCACCAGCGCCCAGGCATAACTCACCTTGGCCACCGCCACCACGGCAAACGCGCCCAGCGCCACCACCATGATGAGCAGCGACAGCATCAGGCCGTAGATGAAGTCGAGCGTGGACGAGGCGCCGCGCTGGCGGCGGGTGGCGGGCAGGAACAGGATCACCAGCGGCAGCAGCGGCAGGCCATAGCGCACCGCGGCCTGCAGCCCATCGGGCAGCGCGGCTTCACCCAGGGTCTGCGGCAACACCCAGGCCAGCAACAGCGCAAGCAAATAAGCCAGGGCGAGCAGGTAGGCCAGCCGCTGGCTGCGTTCGGTTTGCGAAGTCGCCACCGCGCCCACCAGCCCCGCCAGAATCGCCAGCCACAGCGCCATCACCCAGGTGCTGTCCAGCAGCACCAGCAGCGCCGCCATGGCAAACACCGGCAGCGCGAGGCGCGGCTCGATGCGTGCTTCGCTGCGCACCAGCGGCTGCCACAGCAAAAACAGCCCGTAATGCGCCAGCAGGAATGCACGCGTCACCGCCGCTTCGGCATCGAGCACCACGGCCGCGTGCAGGGCCAGCAGCATCAAGGCCAGCCAGCGCCCAGGCGCCACCCGCGTGAACAGGTTGACCAGCGCCGCCAGCCAGGCCAGCCGCGGCGCCGTCTCGGTGCGTTCAGTCATGTCGGGGAGCGAGGTGGAAATGAGGGAAATCCAGCATGACACAGCTATCGGCATTTCGCCGTGGAAATGGAGTTCGCCAGCGCGCCTGCCCGCCCACAGCTTTGCCGAAAACCCGGCAGGGGCGTCGTATTTTCGTCAAATCAGCCTCCATTCGGGCGTGCAATGTTTGATTTTCATTAGTTTTATCAATTGGTTAAAGGGAAACCCAGGCTGGCATGCATATTGCAAGTTGGCGGTCAGGTAACAACATAACGGAGCGTTCCGCCATGCATCAACCCAACTTCCCGCGACGCCAATCGGGTTTCACCCTGATCGAGATCGCCATTGTGCTGGTGATTATCGGGCTGCTGCTCGGCGGCATTCTAAAGGGGCAGGAGCTGATTACCAGCGCGCGTGTGCGAAACATCATCGCCCAGTTGGAAGGAACCAAGGCCGCATTCTATGGATTCCAGGATCGCTTTCGTGCCCTGCCCGGAGACTTCAGCAAAGCGGCGACCCAGATTGCCGGCGCCTCGCAAGACGGTGACGGCAATGGTGTGATAGCGGGTACTGAAGCGATCGCAGCCTGGGATCATCTGTCGCATGCCGGATTCATTAACGGCATCTACGTCTACAACGCGACAGAGAGTGCAACAACCACGCCCATTAACCCTTATGGCGCCAGGCTCCAGCTCATTCACGATGCCGTTTATGCTGACAGCGGCACTGCAACCGCGCGCACCAACCTCAAGACGGGCCCGCAAATTCCGGTGGATATTCTGGCCGAAATCGACCGCAAAACAGATGACGGCAATGCCCTGCGCGGCAGCATGCGCTTTTCCGCCTATGCGGCTGGCGGCACAGCGCCCACGGCGGCCAACTGTTACAACACCACGACCGGGGAATGGCTTGCCGGAAGCGGCGAGGCCAATTGCGGTGCCGCCATCCTCTTCTAACCCTGCATCACCCTGAACTCCGCCGCCGCCAGCCCATCGGCGGCGCCGCGCAGCACCAGCACATCACCGACCTTGATTTCGGTGTCGGGCTGGGGGTCCACGCCCTTGATTCCCTGACGGCGGATCGCCACCACTTCCACCAGCCATTCGTCCAGCGCCAAGCTTTCCAGGCTGTGGCCGGCCGCCGCCGCACCTTGCGTGATCAGCACGGTATGCAGGCGCGGCTGGGCGTCCTGATCGAGTTCATCGTCGGCATCGCTGGCGCCGCGGAAAAAGCCGCGCATCATGGAATAACGTGATTCGCGCACCTCGCGGATCCGCTTCAGCACCTGGGTGAGCGGCACGCCCAGCAGCATCAGCGCGTGGGACGCCAGCATCAGCGAGCCCTCCATCACCTCGGACACCACTTCGGCCGCGCCCGCCGCTTTCAGCGCGTCGATGTGGGTGTCGTCGATGGTGCGCACCACCACCGGCAGTTCCGGCCGCAGTTCGCGCACGTGACGCAGGATGGCCATGCTGGAGTGCAGGTCGGAATAGGTCACCACAATGGCCTGCGCGCGGCTCAAGCCCGCAGCGACCAGCACCTCGCGGCGGCTGGCGTCGCCGTACACCACGTTGACGCCCGACGCGGCCACCGCGCGGATGCGCTCGGGGTCGGCGTCGAGCGCAACGAAGCTGATGCCTTCGGCCTCCAGCAGGCGCGCCAGGTTCTGGCCGCTGCGGCCATAGCCGCAGACGATTACATGCTGGGCCTTGCCGAAGGTCTTGACCGCGATGTCGTGCACCTCCTTGGCGCGCCCGGCCCATTCGCTGCCGGCAATCAGGCGGGTGAGCGCGTCCATGCGGTTGATCAGCAGCGGGGCAATCAGCATCGACAGCACCATCGCCGCCAGCACCGGCTGGGTGATCTCGGCGCCCAGCAGATTCAGGTCGGCCGCCTGCGCCAGCAGCACGAAACCGAATTCACCCGCCTGCGCCAGCCCGAGCGCGGTACGCACGGCAGTGGGGCTGGCGCCGCCGAACGCCATCGCCAGGCCGGCCACCAGAACGGTTTTGCCGATAACGATGGCCGCCACCAGCAGCAGCACGTCGCCCCAGTTCAGCATCACCTGCATCAGGTCGAGCCGCATCCCGATGGTGACGAAAAACAGCCCCAGCAGCACGTCGCGGAAGGGCTTGATGTCGTCTTCCACCTGGTAGCGGTATTCGGTTTCGGAGATCAGCATGCCCGCCAGGAAGGCGCCCAGCGCCAATGACAGGCCAGCGCTTTCGGTGAGAAACGCCAGCCCCAGGGTGAACAGCAGCAGATTCAGCGTGAACAGTTCGGGCGACTTGTGTCCGGCCACCCACTGGAACCACGGGCGCATGATGCGCTGGCCGACGAACAGCAGGAAGCCCAGCACCACCACTGCCTTGAACGTGGCCAGCCCCAGCACCATCCCCATATCGTCGGCATCCTTGGCAAACGCCGGGATCAGGATCAAGAGCGGCACCACCGCCAGGTCCTGGAACAGCAGTGCACCGAAAATCTGGCGCCCGTGCGGCGTCTGGATCTCCAGCCGTTCGGCCAGGAGCTTCGACACGATAGCGGTGGACGACATCGACATGATGCCGCCCAGTGCGATGGCCGCCAGCAGCGGCAAGTCGAGCAGCCAGGCAATCAGTGCGGTGAGCACGATGGTGAGCACGACCTGGGCGCCGCCGAAGCCGAACACCGTCATGCGCATGGTCATCAGGCGCGGCAGGCTGAACTCCAGGCCGATGGAGAACATCAGGAACACCACGCCGAATTCGGCCAGGTAACTCGCCTCCTCGCTTTCCGGAATCCAGCCCAGCGCGAACGGGCCGATGGCAATGCCGGTCACCAGATAACCGAGCAGGGTCGGCAGCCGCAGCGCGCGCGCGGCGGCCGCCACCAGCACGGCAACCGCAAGCAAAATCAAAACGAGCTGAAGGCTGCTATGCATACGATCTTTCATGGGCTTCAGCCCATATTTAAAGTCGGAGTCCCCCGTTGTGGGACATTGAGGAAAACGCGGTTGGAAAGGCAGGCTTTAGTATACTTGCCGACCATGCGACCCCAACCCACCTCCGCCGAACATTTGCTTGCGCTTGCGCGCCAGGTGCTCGACATCGAAGCCGACGCCCTGCGCACCCTGTCTACTCGCCTCGACGCCGGTTTTGCCGACGCCGTGCACCTGATCCTGGCGTGCAGCGGCCGCGTGGTGGTGTCGGGCATGGGCAAGTCCGGGCACATCGGTGGCAAGATCGCCGCTACCCTGGCATCCACCGGCACCCCGGCATTTTTCATGCACCCGGGCGAAGCCAGCCATGGCGATCTCGGCATGATCGCGCACAACGATGTGGTGCTGGCGCTGTCGAACTCGGGCGAGAGCAACGAAATCGTTTGCATCGTACCGCTCATCAAGCGGCGCGGCGCCAAGCTCATCGCGATGACCGGCAATCCCAACTCAACCCTGGCGCGCGAGGCCGACGCCCACCTCAATGCGGCCGTCGACAAGGAAGCCTGCCCGCTCAATCTGGCGCCCACTGCCAGCACCACGGCGGCGCTGGCGCTGGGTGATGCGCTGGCGGTGGCGCTGCTCGACGCGCGCGGCTTTTCGTCCGATGATTTTGCGCGCACCCACCCCGGCGGCACCCTGGGCCGGCGCCTGCTGGTGCATGTGAGCGACGTCATGCACAGCGGCGAGGAACTGCCGAAAATCGATCATGACGCCTCGCTCAAGGTCGCCCTGCTCGAAATGACGAAAAAGGGGCTCGGCATGACTGCCGTAGTCGACGCCGCCGGGAAAGTGGCGGGCGTGTTCACCGACGGCGATTTGCGGCGGGCGCTGGAGCATGCGCTCGATCTGCAGCAGGCGCGGGTGACCGACCTGATGACCAAGAACCCCAAAACGATCGGCGCGGACGAACTCGCCGTGGCGGCAGTAGAAAAAATGGAAACGCTGAAAATCAACGGCCTGCTGGTGGTCGACGCCGACAACACCCTGGTCGGGGCGCTCAACATGCACGACCTGCTGAAAGCAGGGGTGGTGTGATGACCACTGATGTGATGACGCCAGCCCTGATCGCCCGCGCGCAGAAAATCCGCCTGGTCGCGTTCGACGTCGATGGCGTGATGACCGACGGCACCCTGTTTCTGGCCGACGATGGGCAGGAATACAAGGGTTTCAACTCGCTCGACGGCCACGGCCTGAAAATGCTCAAGGGCAGCGGTGTCGAGCTCGCCATCATCACCGGCCGCAGCTCGCGCGTGGTGGAACACCGCGCCAGGAATCTCGGCATCGAGATCATCCACCAGGGCGCGCACGACAAGCTGGCCGTATACGAGGCGCTCTGCCGCGAACTCGGCATCGCCTGCGAAGCCACTGCCTACATGGGCGACGACGTGGTCGACCTGCCGGTGATGCGGCGCGCCGGCCTGGCGATCACCGTGCCCGCGGCGCCCGAACTGGTAAAGGCGCACAGCCACCTGATCACCACCCGCGAAGCGGGGCATGGCGCGGTGCGCGAGGCCTGCGAATTCCTGATGCGCGCGCAGGGCACGCTGGACGCGGCGCTGGCACCTTATCTGAAATGACGCGCCATGCACGGACCGCATCGTGCGCCACCGATTCGAGGGCAGCATGATCACGCGCGGCTCGCTGTGGCTGCCGCTGGCGATTTTGCTGCTGCTGGCCGCACTCAGCTTCTGGATCGAGCGTTCGGTGCAGCTGACGGCCAACGGCAGCGAGGCGGCGCAAACCGATCCCGAAGGCATTATGGAAAACTTCGATGCGCTGCGCACCGATCCGGCCGGCAAACCGTACTACCGTTTGGCCGCCAAAAAGCTCAAGCATTATTCCGGCAGCAAGCTCACCGAACTGGAATCGCCCCGCTTCGTCCAACTGGACGCCGAGGCCGGCGAAGTGAGCGCTGTGGCAAAGCAGGCCACCGTCTCGCCCGACGGCCACGAGGTGGACCTGCGCGGCGACGTCATCGTGGAACGTGCCGCCCGCCCCGGACAATCCGCCATGACCCTGCGCACGGCGCAGTTGCTTGTTTTTCCCGAACGCAACCTGCTGCGTGCACCGGGTGCAGTCGACATCCTCGACGCCACCCTCACTTTGCGCGCGGACGCGATGGAATACGACGCCCGGCAACGCGTCATCAAACTGACAGGGCGGGTGCAGGCCCGCTATATTTCTGGAAAAAAATGAGCGCCATGCAAACCATCAGAACTCTTTTTTACGCGCTGCTGTGTGCCGCGCTGCTCGCCTCGCCCGCCCACGCTGAAAAGACCGACCGCGACAAGCCGGTCAACCTCGAAGCGGACGTAGTCACCCTCGACGACATCAAGAAAATCAGTGTCTATCAGGGCAATGTGATTTTGAGCCAGGGCACGCTGATGCTGCGCGCCGACCGTGTGCAGGTGACACAAAATGCGAGCGGGCTCGACAAGCTCAGCGCCACCGGCCGCCCCGCGACGTTCCGCCAGAAGCTCGATGGCCGCGACGAGTTCATCGAGGGATTTGCCGACCGCATCGAGTACGACAGCGTCAACAGCCAGCTCGAAATGATCGGCCAGGCCCAGTTGCGGCGCGGCAGCGACGAATTGCGCGGCGCGCAGATTTCCTACAACGCCAACACCGAGTTCTACAAGGTCGTCGGCCAGCCTGATGCAAAAACCCCGGCCGGCCGGGTACGCGCCGTCATCCGCCCGAAACCGCGTGCCGACCAGCCCGCCGCACAACCATGAGCCAGATTTCCGTCCAGCGCCTGCGCAAGACGTATGGCAAACGCACCGTGGTGCACGATGTCTCGTTCGAAGTCAAAAGCGGCGAAGTGGTCGGCCTGCTGGGGCCCAACGGCGCCGGCAAGACCACCTGTTTTTACATGGTGGTGGGGCTGGTCGCGGCGGACGGCGGCAGCGTGCAACTGGATACGCACGACCTCACCCACATGGCGATCCACCAGCGCGCGCGGCTGGGGTTGTCCTATCTGCCGCAGGAACCCTCCATCTTCCGCAAGATGACGGTGGAGGAAAACATCCGCGCCATTCTGGAGCTCAAACCCTACACCCGGGACGAGCGCGAGGAACACCTTAACAACCTGCTCAACGACCTGCACATCGCCCATCTGCGCGATGCGGCCGCCGTGAGCCTGTCCGGTGGCGAGCGCCGCCGCGTGGAAATCGCGCGCGCGCTGGCCATCAATCCGCGCTTCATCCTGCTCGACGAGCCTTTCGCCGGGGTCGATCCCATTGCGGTGCTCGACATCCAGAAACTGGTGCATTTCCTGGTCGAGCGCGATATCGGCGTGCTCATCACCGACCACAACGTGCGCGAAACCCTCGGTATCTGCAACCGCGCCTACATCATCAACGAAGGCCGTGTGCTAATAACCGGCACCCCCGACCTCATCATCCAGGACGACAACGCGCGCAAGGTCTATCTGGGCGAGAACTTCCGCCTGTAACCCCGGATCCCGCAAGCAAATCGCGCTACACTTGATTCAAGTCGGCACGATTTTTGCCGTAGTCAGGTTTCATGAAACACAGCCTTCAACTCAAGCTCGGTCAGCACCTTACCCTGACGCCGCAACTGCAGCAGTCGATCCGGCTGTTGCAGCTGTCGACGCTGGAATTGAACCAGGAACTGGAGCAAATGCTGCAGGACAACCCGCTGCTGGAACGCGAGGACGAGGACGAAGCCGAAGCCAGCCTTGCTGCTGCCGAAGCGCCCGCCCATACGGCGGAGGCCGAGGCGCAGAGCACGGAAACGCCCCAGCCCGACAGTGCCGAATCCGAACCGGCCACTGCGCTGGATGATGCCGACTGGAACGACTACAGTACGGCCGGCAGCGATGACGAAGACAACGACTATGCGCAAGGCTCGGTTTCGGGCGCAACGCTGCGCGAACATCTGCTGAACCAGTTGATTGTCAGCCCGCTCACCTTGCGTGACCGCACCCTGGTTGCCGCGCTGATCGATGACCTGGACGATTCCGGTTTCCTCACCCAGCCGCTGGAGGACATCACCGCCAGCCTGCAAACCGAAATCGAGGAGCTCGAGCCCGAAGAGGTCGAAACCGCGCTCAAGCACCTACAGAACATGGATCCGACCGGGGTCGGCGCGCGCAACCTGGCCGAATGCCTGACCCTGCAACTGCGCGCCCTGCCGCCCGACACCCCGGCGCGCGACGTCGCCATGCGGCTGACCACGCATTATCTCGATCTGCTGGCGGCACGCGACGTCGGCAAGCTGAAAAAAATGCTCGGCATCGACGACCCCATGCTGCACGCGGCGCGTGCCCTGATCCTTTCGCTTAACCCGCGCCCGGGCGCGGCCTTCGGTGCCGACGAAACGCGCTATGTCATCCCCGATGTGTATGTACGCAAGGTCAAGGGCATGTGGATCGCCAGCCTCAACGCCGACGCCATGCCCAAGCTGCGCGTCAACCGTGTTTATGCCGACATCCTGGCGCGCCACCGCGAAAGCGGCGGCAGCCAGCTTGCCAGCCAGCTGCAGGAAGCGCGCTGGCTGATCAAGAACGTGCAGCAGCGGTTTGACACCATCCTGCGCGTCTCACAGGCCATCGTCGACCGCCAGAAGCAGTTTTTCGAACATGGCGAGGTGGCGATGCGGCCCCTGGTACTGCGCGAAATCGCCGACGCAGTGGAACTGCACGAGTCGACCATTTCGCGCGTCACCACGCAAAAGTACATGATGACGCCGCGCGGGCTGTACGAACTGAAGTATTTCTTTGGCAGCCACGTCGCCACCGACAGCGGCGGTGCCTGCTCGTCGACCGCCATCCGGGCGCTGATCAAACAGCTGATCGCCGCCGAAAGCGTCAAAAAACCGCTATCCGACGGCCAGCTGGCTGAAGTCCTGGGCCAGCAGGGCATCGTGGTAGCGCGCCGCACCGTCGCCAAATACCGCGAATTGCTGCAAATTCCGCCCGCCAACATGCGCCGCGCGCTTTGATCGCTAGGACTTTTCAGGCTCCTTCTGCCCGAAAGACTGCACAGCACTTGAATGTGCCCCGCTTTCGCCCCACAATGAAATCGAGCGTAAGACATCGCTCCTGGAAGCAGGATAGAAAGCCGGTTTTCAGTTTTTTAGCAGACTTAGGAGGCTCTATGAATTTGACGATTTCCGGTCATCACCTGGAAGTGACCCCAGCTATCCGCGGCTATGTTTCCGAGAAACTCGAACGCGTCAAACGCCACTTCGACCACGTTATCAACGTGACCGTGATCATGCAGGTGGAAAAGCTGGTGCACAAAGTGGAAGCCACCCTGCACGTCAAGGGCCACGACTTCAACGCGCACAGCGAGGACGGCAACATGTACGCCGCGATTGACCTTCTGGCCGACAAGCTGGATCGCCAGATCGTCAAGCACAAGGAAAAAACCTCGGATGTCCATCAGGCCAGCGGCGGTTTGAAGCATCAACCCACGGAAAGCGCTGTCTGACGCCGAATCGCCCGAATTAAGGCAACCCCGCCCGGAGGCACTCCGGGCGTATAATTTGCAGGCGCCGGATTCCCTTCCCCCGGCTTTGCAACCGGCATGAACCTAATCGCCCCTCTCATCACCCCCGACACCACCTTGCTGGACATGAGTTTCACCAGCAAGAAAAGGCTGTTTGAACACGCAGCCGAGTTGCTCGCAAAAACCCACGGGCTCAAGTCCACCGATATTTTCACCAGTCTGTTCGAACGCGAACGCCTGGGTTCGACCGCGCTCGGCTACGGCATTGCCATTCCGCACGGCCGCATCAAGGGCCTGAAAGATGCCAGCGGCGCGTTTTACCGCCTGAAGACCCCGCTCGAATTCGATGCACCCGACAACCAGCCGGTGTCGCTGTGCTTCATTTTGCTGGTCCCCAAGGATGCCAATGAACGCCATCTGCAGATTTTGGGCGAACTGGCACAGCTGTTCGGTGACGACGCCATGCGCACCAAAATGCTGGGCGCTACCACGCCATCCGAATTGATTGCGCTGCTCGGCGCATGGTCAAGCTAGGCGCGCGGCTCAGCGCATGGACGAGATAAGCCACGTTTCGGTCGAAACCCTGTTTCGCGACATGGCGGAACAATTGTCCCTGCAGTGGATTGCAGGGCGTGACGGCGGCCAGCGCACCCTGTCATCCGAAACCATCCAGAAACCGACCTTGGCCCTCATTGGGCACCTGAATTTTGTCCACCCGAACCGGGTTCAGGTACTGGGTTGCGCCGAGATGGACTACCTGCGCGCACTCTCCGAGTCCGCGCTGCAGGACGCCATCAATCACCTGTTTTCGACCGAGCTCGCGGCCATCATCATCTCCAATTGTGAAACCATGCCGGATGTTTTGCGCGACAGCGCCGAACGCACCGAAACCCCGCTGTTCACGTCACCGCTTCCCAGCCCGATCCTGATGTCCTACCTGGGGCATTACCTGACGCAGCGCCTGGCCGAGGGCACCTCGCTGCACGGGGTATTCCTCGAAGTACTCGGCACTGGCGTCCTCATCAAGGGCGATGCTGGCGTCGGCAAGAGCGAACTGGCACTGGAGCTCATCACGCGCGGCCACCGGCTGGTCGCCGACGACGTGGTCGATCTGAAACACGTCGCGCCGGATACGCTGGAAGGCGTCTGCCCGCCGCTGATCCGCGATTTTCTGGAAGTGCGCGGCCTCGGCATCCTCAATATCCGCTTCCTGTTTGGCGAAATGGCAATCAAGCCGCAAAAGAACCTCAAGCTCATCGTCGAGCTGGTGCACCCGCAGGAAATCGGTGAAGTCGGCCTCAACCGGCTCGACATGGTGGCTTCGACCGAGACCGTCCTCGGCGTTGCCATTCCCAAGGTGCGCATCCCGGTGGCGGCCGGCCGCAACCTTGCCGTGCTGGTCGAAGTGGCGGTGCGCAATCACCTCCTCAAACGCCGCGGCATCAATCCGGTCGAGCAATTCATCAAGCGCCAGCAGGCGGCCATCGACGGGAACGGCTAATGCAGATCGTTCTGGTCTCGGGATTGTCGGGGTCGGGCAAAAGCATCGCCATCGCGGTGCTGGAAGACGTCGGATTTTACTGCGTCGACAACCTGCCGCTGGCCATGCTGCAACCGCTGGTCGACTATCTGACGCGCGAAGGCCATACACGCATCGCCATCGCCATCGACGCGCGCAGCAGCGCGAGTTTTGCGCAACTGCCGAAGATTGCCGAGGCGCTGCGCGAGCAGGGCGCCGACCTGCGGGTGATCTTTCTCGAAGCCAAGACGCTGACGCTGGTCAAACGCTTTTCCGAGACGCGGCGGCGGCATCCGCTGTCCAGCGACAGCGTGTCGCTGCAGGAAGCCATCCAGCTCGAACGCGAGATGCTCGCCGACATCGCGCCGCTGGCGCACCGCATCGACACCAGCGACCTGTCCGCTGCGGCCCTGCGCCTGTGGATCAAGGATCTGATCGGCCAGGATCGCTCGCGCATCACGTTGCTGTTCGAGTCCTTCGGCTTCAAGCACGGGATTCCACTCGATGCCGATCTGGTATTCGACGTGCGCTGCCTGCCCAACCCGCACTATGTCGCCGAACTGCGCCCGCTCATCGGGCGCGACCAGCCGGTTAAAGACTTTATCGAAGCCAGCCCCAACGCCATGGCGCTGCTGGCCGACATCCGCGGCTTTGTCGAAAACTGGCTGCCGTGCTTCATCCGCGACCATCGTGCCTATCTGACGGTCGCCATCGGCTGCACCGGCGGCCAGCACCGCAGCGTCTACTTCGCCGAAGCGCTGGCCGCTGCCTTCCGCGAACGCGAGCAGGTGCTGGTGCGGCACCGCGAACTCAGTTGATGACGATACTGCGCGCCGGCGACATGGGCGTGCTGCTGGTCGGCGGTGGCCTGGTTGCCGCGCTGACGGTGTATGCATGGGGCGGTGATCGCGGCGACACGGTCGTCATCCGCGCCGCCGGCCAAGTGGTAAAAACCGCCCCCCTCAGCCGCACGCAAAGCTTCTCCGTCGACGGCCCGCTCGGCACGACGCGGATCGAGATCGAGCCCGGCCGCGCCCGCATCGCAGCGGATCCATCGCCGCGCCAGCTGTGCGTGAAACAGGGCTGGCTCACGCTTTCCGGTCAGGCTGCACTGTGCCTGCCCAATCAGGTCAGTCTCGAAATCCGCGGTCGCGCCCCCGCCTATGACACCCTTGGCTATTGAATTACCGGTCACGGCCGACGACCGCCGCATTGCGCGGCTGGCGGCGCTGGCGATCGGCCTCACGCTGGCCGAAGCGGCGATTCCCAGTCCCATCCCCGGGGTGAAACCGGGGCTTGCCAACATCGTCATCCTGCTGGTGCTGCTTCAATGCGGCTGGCGCGCTGCAGCCTGGGTGTCGGGCCTGCGCGTGCTGGCCGGCGGCCTGCTGCTGGGCAGCCTGTTCGCGCCGGGCTTCTGGCTGTCGGCTGCCGGCGCGCTCGTCAGCCTGGCCATTCTGGCACTGGCGCGCCATCTGCCCGGCCGTTATTTCAGCCCGGTCAGCCTGTCGGTTCTGGCCGCGTTTGGCCATATCGGCGGGCAGCTCGCGCTGGCCGGCGCATGGCTGCTGCCGGGTGCAGCGCTGATCAAACTGCTGCCGCTGTTTGCCGCCGCCGCCCTGATTTTTGGCGCGGTGAACGGCGTCATCGTGGCGCGTCTGCTTGCCGGTCCTGCGTCATCCGGGCGACAATCCGCGTCATGCACCCCACCGTCCATACCGTCACCCTAGCGCTCACCGGCGCCTCCGGCATGGCCTATGGCCTGCGTCTGCTCGAATGCCTGCTGGCTGCCGACGTGCGCGTTTACCTGCTGGCGTCGCAGGCCGCCCACCTCGTCGCCAAACAGGAACTCGGCGTGGCGCTGCCTGCTCGTGCCAGCGATCTTGAAAAACAGTTGTCCGAAGGGCTGAACGCACGCGACGGCCAGCTCTGCGTGTTCGGCCGCGAGGACTGGAATGCGCCGGTCGCATCCGGCTCCAATCCGGCCGATGCGATGGTGGTATGCCCGTGTTCGATGGGGACGCTCGCCGCCATCGCCCACGGCCTGTCCGACAACCTGATCGAGCGCGCCGCCGACGTGATGCTGAAAGAGCAGCGCAAACTGATCCTCGTCCCGCGCGAAGCGCCGTTTTCCACCCTGCACCTGGAAAACATGCTGACGCTGTCTAAAATGAATGTGGTGATCCTGCCCGCCAACCCCGGTTTTTATCATCGTCCGCAAAATGTCGAAGACATCGTCGATTTCATCGTCGCGCGCATTCTCGACCAGCTGGGCATTCAGCACACGCTGATGGCACGCTGGGGTGACGACCGGTGAGCGCCGCACTCGAACAATCCAGTCTGCCGCTATTCCCGCTCAATAGCGTGGTGTTCCCCGGCGGGCAGTTGCCGCTGCGCATTT
>DATMWS010000072.1:0-16252 GCA_035562135.1 Thiobacillus sp.
CAGGCCACCGCCGCTGCCGACGTCGAGCACGCTTTCACCCTGAAAGAACGGCACCGCCGCCAGCGAATCCAGCAGGTGGTGGCTCACCATGCGTTCGGCATCGCGCACCGCGGTCAAGTTGTACACGCGGTTCCACTTGTCGAGCAGCGTCAGATAGGCCAGGAGCTTCGCCTCGGCGCCTTCGGGCAATGCCAGCCCCAAGGCGGCGATTCCCGCCTTTAATTGTTGTTCGACGGTCATGCGCTTTTCTTTTGTTCGTCGGGCTTGAAGCCGCGCTTGGCATACACCAGCAGCACCGAGATCGCCGCCGGGGTGATCCCCTGCAGCCGAGCCGCCTGGCCCAGTGTCTCGGGACGCGCCTTCTGCAATCGCTGGCGCACTTCCATCGATAGCCCGGTAAAGAGGCTGTAGTCGAGATCCGGCGGCAGGCGCAGGGTTTCCTGCTCGCGCTGCTTCTCGACTTCATCGTTCTGACGGTCGATGTAACCCTGGTATTTGGCAGCGATTTCAACCTGTTCGGCGACGCTCTGATCGGCCTCGCCTACCCCGCCACCGGGCAAAGCCAGCACCTGCGCGTACGTCAGGTTGGGCCGGCGCAGCAGTTCGAACAGGTTGTATTCATGGTCGATCGGCTGGCCGATCAGACGAGTGGCGGCCTCGGCGGGCAGGATGGCCGGGTTGACCCAGGTTGCCTTGAGCCGTTCGGTCTCGCGCGCGACCGCGTCGCGCTTGCGATTGAAGGCGTCCCAGCGCGCGTCGTCGACCACGCCGAGTTCGCGCCCAATTTCAGTCAACCGCATGTCGGCGTTGTCCTCGCGCAGTTGCAGGCGGTATTCGGCACGGCTGGTGAACATGCGGTAGGGCTCGGAGACGCCGCGGGTGATGAGGTCGTCGACCAGCACGCCAAGGTAGGCTTCATGCCGGCCCGGGCTCCAGGCGTCGCGCTCCCGTACCTGCATGCCGGCATTGATACCGGCCAGCAAGCCCTGCGCGGCGGCCTCTTCATAGCCCGTGGTGCCGTTGATCTGCCCGGCGAAAAACAGCCCGGCGATTGACTTGGTTTCGAGCGAGGCCTTGAGGTTGCGCGGATCGTAGTAGTCGTATTCGATGGCGTAACCGGGCCGCAGGATGTGCGCCTGTTCCAGCCCGGGGATCGATCGCACGATGGCGAGCTGGACGTCGAAAGGCAGCGAGGTCGAAATGCCGTTGGGATAAACCTCGTGGGTGGTGAGCCCTTCGGGTTCGAGGAAAATCTGGTGGCTGGCCTTGTCGGCAAAGCGGGTGATCTTGTCCTCGATCGACGGGCAGTAGCGCGGCCCCACCCCTTCGATCACGCCAGTGTACATCGGCGAGCGGTCAAGCCCCCCGCGAATGATCTCGTGCGTCCGCTCGGTCGTATGCGTGATCCAGCACGGGCGCTGCTCGGGGTGCATCGCCGCGTTGCCCATGAAGGAAAACACCGGCGCCGGGTCGTCGCCCGGCTGGACCTGGGTCTGGCTGTAATCGATGGTGCGCCCGTCGATGCGCGGCGGCGTACCGGTTTTCAGCCGTCCCACCGGCAGGTTCAGTTCGCGCAGCCGCGCAGCGAGCGACATTGCCGGCGGATCGCCCATGCGCCCGGCCTGGAAGTTTTCCAGCCCCACATGGACCAGGCCGGCGAGGAAGGTACCGGTGGTCAGCACCACCGCGCGGCCGCCGAACACAATGCCGAGCTGGGTTTTCACGCCGACGACGCGGTCGCCGTCAAGCACCAGATCGTCCACCGCCTGCTGGAACAGCGTGAGATTGGGCTGGTTTTCCAATCGTTGCCGGATCGCCGCCTTGTACAGCACACGGTCGGCCTGCGCCCGGGTGGCCCGCACTGCCGGGCCCTTGGAGGAATTGAGCGTGCGGAACTGGATCCCCGCCTCGTCGGTGGCCAGCGCCATCGCGCCACCCAGCGCGTCGACCTCCTTGACCAGATGCCCCTTGCCAATGCCGCCAATCGACGGATTGCACGACATCGCACCCAGGGTTTCGATGTTGTGCGTCAGCAGCAGCGTCTTCACGCCCATGCGCGCAGCGGCCAGCGCGGCCTCGGTGCCGGCGTGGCCGCCGCCGACGACGATGACATCGAATGATTCGGGGAATTTCATGGCCGCCATTCTACCCGTTGCTGGCTTACGTTTCACGTGAAACACAGCCACGCGAGGCCCGCACGCGGGGCTGGCAGCCGATCAACTGGCAGCGGCTTTGGCTTCCAGCGCCTCCCAGCGCGCCAGCGCATCGAGCAGCTCGGCTTCGATCGCGACGGAGCATGTGTGCAATTCCGCCGCATCCTGGGGATGAGCTTGATGCAGCGCGGGGTCGGCCAGCTGTGCGGCGATCTGCGCCTGCTCGGCTTCCAGCGCCTGAATCTGCGCGGGCAAAGCGTCAAGTTCGCGCGCCTCTTTGTAGCTAAGCTTGCTCTTGGGCACGGGTTTCGCCGGTGCGGATGCCTTGGGTGCCGTCGCCCGCGCGGTGTCGGACGCTGCGCGTTGCTGGCGTTGCCGCCAGGCGAGCCAGTCAGCATAGCCGCCGACGATCTCGGTTAGCTTGCCGTCGCCCTCGAACACAATGGACTGGGTAACGACGTTGTCCAGAAACGTGCGATCGTGCGAGACGATGAGCACGGTGCCGCTGTAGTCCTGCAACAGCTGCTCGAGCAGCTCCAGGGTGTCGATGTCGAGATCGTTGGTCGGCTCGTCCAGCACCAGCAAGTTGGCCGGGCGCGCAAACAGCCGCGCCAGCAGCAGCCGGTTGCGCTCGCCACCGGACAGCGCCGACACCTTGGCGCGCGCCCGCTCGGGGGGGAACAGAAAGTCCTCCAGATAGCTGATGACGTGCTTTTTCTGCCCGCCGATTTCGACGAAGTCGGAACCAGGCGAAATCGTGTCGATCAGCGTCGCCTCGTCGTTCAGCTGGTTGCGGAACTGGTCGAAGTAGGCCACTTCCAGCTTGGTGCCGCGCTTGATCTTGCCGGACTGCGGCTGCAACTCGCCCAGGATCAGGCGGATCAGGGTGGTCTTGCCGGCGCCGTTCGGACCGAGCAGGCCCAGTTTGTCGCCACGCAGCAAGGTGCCGGAAAAGTCGCGGATCAGTATCCTGTCATCGAAGCCGTAGGTGACGTGCTCGAGCTCGGCCACCACCTTGCCGGAACGGTCGCCCGAGTCGATCTGGAAGCCGACCTGCCCGGCGCGGCCCATGCGCGCTTCACGGGTGAGGCGCAAGGCCTCGAGTCGCCGCACCCGGCCCTCATCGCGACAGCGCCTGGCCTGCACGCCCTTGCGGATCCAGACTTCCTCCTGCTTCCAGAATTTGTCGAACTTGCGGTTATGCACCGCCTCAATTTCCAGCTGCTCGGCCTTTTTGACCTGATAGTCCGTGAAGTTGCCCTGGTATTCACGCAACTGGCCGCGATCCAGCTCGACAATGCGGTTGGCGACGTTATCCAGAAAGCGCCGGTCGTGGGTAATGAACAGCAACGCGCCCTTGAAGTCCTTGAGCAGGCCTTCCAGCCACTCGATGGCAGAAAAATCGAGATGGTTGGTGGGCTCGTCCAGCAGCAGCAATTCGGGATCGGTGACCAGCGCGCGCGCCAGCGCGACGCGTTTTTTAAGTCCGCCAGACAGGGTTTCAACTGCGCGGTCAGCGTCAAGCGCCAGTCGCTGCAGGGTTTCCTCCACCCGGCTGTTGAGCCGCCAGGCATCGTGGATTTCGAGCTCATGCGACAGTCGTTCAAGCTCTTCAAACGCGTCCATGTCCCCCTCGGCCACACGGTGGGCTGCGGCGTGATAATCGGCGAGCAGGCGTTGTGCCTCGCCGACGCCTTCGGCCACCGCTTCGAATACGGTATGGCCGGGCTCAAATTGCGGCTCCTGCGGCACATACGCCAGCTTCAAGGCCGGTTTGCGCCAAACGTCGCCGGCATCCGGCGGGTTGATCCCGGCGATGATTTTCAGCAGGCTGGACTTGCCGGTGCCGTTGCGGCCGATCAGGCCGATGCGCTCGCCTGCCTCGACCACCAGCGACGCGCCGTCGAGCAGCGGCCAGTGGCCATAGGCCAGTTCGAGTCGGTCAAAGGTAAGGAGCGGCATGGATCATCGGTTCTAAAGCGTAGGGGCGGAATTATCCGCGATTGAGGGCAGCATGGACGGCCCGGGCAATATTTAATGCATTGGGGGTATCGCTGTGCAGACAGATCGTGTCCACCTTGATTCGAATCGCGCCGCCCCCAGACGTGCCGACCGGCTTGCCTTGTGCCAGCGCACGGGCTTGCTCGGACGCCGCCTGTGGATTGACGATCAGCGCGCCCGAGGTTTCACGTGAAACAAGTTGCCCGCTGGACTGATAACGGCGATCGGCAAACGCCTCGTTCAGCACTGCCAAGTCAGCGCCCTGCCCGGCGGTGATTAGCTGCGACCCGGACAGGCCCACCAGGGCCAGCGCTGGATCCAATGCCGCCACCGCCCGGGCGATCGCCCGCGCCACGCCGGCATCGCGCGCCGCCACGTTGTACAGCGCACCATGCGGCTTGACGTGCGTCAGCCTTATGCCCAACCGCGCCGCATGCTCAGCCAGCACCTCGGTCTGTTGCATCACCCATGCTGCAATTTCATCTTCGGTCGCAGCCAGCGCCTGGCGGCCGAACTGGGCGCGATCGGGGTAGCTCGGATGGGCGCCCGCCGCCACGCCATGCTCGGCCGCCAGCCGCAGCGCGGCTGTCATGCTGGCCGCATCGCCGGCGTGGCCGCCGCAGGCAATCGAAACCCGCGCCAGATAGGGCATCAGGCTGACATCGGCGAAGCCTTCGCCGATGTCAGCATTGAGTTCGATCATGCCAGTTCCTCGATTTTCCACTGGGCAGCGGCCAGCGCCCGGGCCCGCTCAAGCTCGAGGGTCACGAACCGAACCGCATCCCCCGGCCACAATTGCGCAAGCTTCGGCAGGTCGGCGGTGATCACCGCGGCAATCACCGGGTAACCGCCCGTCACCGGGCCATCCCAAGCCAGAATGATGGGCTGGCCGTCAGGCGGCACCTGCACCGCGCCAGGCAGCACGCCCTGCGACGGCAGTTCTGCCCGCATATGCGACACGGTCGGACCGCTCAGCCGCAGACCGCGACGATCTGACGCCGCGCCCACCCGATAGGTTCCAGTAAAAAATGCCGCCAGGCCGATATCGTCGAACTGGCCGATCTGCGGCCCCGCCACCACGCGCAGCAATGCATCCTGCGCGCTCGATGGCGCGCGCGCGCGCAGCAATTGCACCCCGCCCGATTGTGTCCCGCTTGCCAGCGCATCGCCCGCCCGCAACGCACGGCCCAGATGCCCGCCAAACCCGGCCGGCAGAAAGGTGCTGCGGCTGCCCATCACCTGCGGCAGCGCCAGCCCGCCACGCAGCGCCAGCCAGCAGCGGCAACCCGCTTCCGCCCATTCCAGGTTCAGGGTCTCGCCTGCCGCCAGAACCAGGGTTTCGTTCCACGCCAGCGCCGCACCGCTGCTGCGTGTTGCCGCAAAGCGCGCGCCGGTAAGCGCCACCACGCCCCCCAGCGGAAACCGCAGACTTGGCCCCTTCAGGGAGATTTCCAGCCCCGCCGCCGCCGCGTCGTTGCCCACCAACCGGTTGGCTGCCGCCAGTGCTGCCGGATCGGCCGCACCACCCACGGGCACGCCAAGCGCGCCCCTACCGGGTCGGCCCTGATCCATCACCAGGTCACACAGGCCGGCGTGCAGCACCTCGATCATAGCGGCACAAAACGCACGCGGTCACCCGGAATCAGCAGCGCGGGTGCGTCGCGCTGCGGGTCGAACAATACGGCCGTCGTGCGGCCAATGATCTGCCAGCCAGCGGGGCCGCTAGCCGGATAAATCCCGGTGTACATGCCGCCTATCGCCACGCTGCCTGCCGCAACCCGCTCCCGCGGGGTCGCCCGGCGGGGCGCCTGCAGGGCGCGAGGCAGGCCATGCAAATACGGGAACCCCGGCTGAAACCCCAGAAAAGCGACTGAATAGTCCCCTGCTGTATGACTATTTATATAGGTGGCCGGGTCCATGCCCGCCTGTTCTGCCAGTGCCGGCAAGTCCGGCCCGGCTGCTCCGCCATATTCGACCGCAATTTCATGCAGCGTTCCGGCCAACACCTGCATGCCGGCCAGCGGCGCGGTCAATGCCGCCCGTAAATCCGCTGACACCGCCGCGCCCCGCCGCAAAACCAGAAACAAGCTGCCATCTGCCGGGATAATGTCTTCAATTTCCGGCAAGTTCAGCGTCATCAACGCAGCGTAACGCGCCAGTGTGGCGCCGCCCGTCGCCACCTGCAGCCCGCGTTCGCTTATCCAGCGCCAGGCGGGCTGAACGTGCGATTGACCCCTTGTGTACTTTCCCATAGGGTGACGCGCCTTCTCGGAGTTTTGCATGATGCGGCGAATAATCGGTGCGGTGGTGTGGGTGGCACCCAGTGTAATGGCTACCGCTGCGCTTGCCACCATGAGTGCTGACAATCCGGCATTGCCGCAAAGGCGCCCCCGAGGTGGCCGTCTATCGCGCCATGATCAGCCACCCCACGCCCGGCGTAAGCGCGATGCAGAGTCGATCACGCAAACGTGGAACCCTTATTCTTAGCAGCCAATCCCCCGATGAAAGTCTACCAACGCATCTTTGAATACACGCCGGACGCCCTGCTCCTGGTCGATCAGGCGGGACGCATCACCCTCGCGAACGCTCAGGCCGAAATCCTGTTCGGCTACGACCGCAGCGAATTGATCGGCCAGGCCGTTGAAATGCTGGTTCCGCCCCGCTTCGCCGCACACCATGTCGGCCACCGTGCCGGGTTCATGGCCGAGTCGCATGGCCGGCCGATGGGCGCCGCCGTCGAACTGTATGCCCAGCGCAAGGACGGCAGCGAGTTGCCGGTCGACATCCTACTGAGCCCGATGATCATGGACGGCCGCCACTTCACCCTCTGCGTCGTGCGCGACATTACCGAACGCAAGGCCGCTGAAGACAAACTCAGGCAACAGACTGCGGAACTCCAGAAACTGCATGCGGAACTGAAAGAACTCGCCAACCGGGACAGCCTGACCGGCCTGCTCAACCGGCGCGCATTTCACGAACACGCCGCGCAAATGCTCAGGACAGCCCGCCGCAGAAAGGAAAGCGCAGCCCTGCTCATGGTCGACCTGGATCACTTCAAGCAGGTGAACGACCGCTTCGGCCACGCCGAAGGCGACCATGTGTTGAAGATGGTTGCGGCCACCCTCAAGGCCACTGCGCGGGAAAATGACATTGTGGCGCGCCATGGCGGCGAGGAGTTTGTCGTTGCCGTCCTCGGGGCGAGCGAAGCCGAAAGCATCGCGGCGGCCGAGCGCCTGCGCCTGGCGATTGCGGCCATCACAAACACAAAAAGCAACATCACGGCGAGTATTGGCGTCACCACCTGCGCACCTCACGTACATAAACGCGAGGCTTCCCAGATCCTGGAGGAACTGCTCGCCCAGGCGGATCGCGCACTCTATGCCGCCAAGCACAACGGCAGAAACCAGGTATGCCACTTCAACCGTCTGGCACAACACGGCCCCCTGTTGCCGAGCCCAGATGTTGGCGATGCCATGTAAAAAAACAACGCCCATGACCCTGCGCCCAAGCCCCGATGATCGGCTGTTTCCAGTACGGGCTGGCGGATTTCGAGGCGCGGTAGAGCGGCAGTGGCAAGGAACGCGGACAAAAAAAGGGGTTTCACGTGAAACCCCCTTTCTATAGCCGGTGATCGTGCGAGCGATCAGTCCTTGAAACGCCCCCGCACGCCGACGCGATTGCCGCCGCCCCGGTTTTCATTGCCGGCGCTGCGCGGCTGGCCGGGGCGCGCGCTGTTGCCGCGATCGCCGTAGCTGCGGGGGGCGGCCGCTTTGGCTTTGGCTTCGCGCTCGCGCTTTTCCCAGTATTCGACGCTGTTGCCGTTGACTTCAGCTTTGGGCGCGGCTTGGGCATCGGCACCCCGATAACTTTCGCTGCGCGGCGGACGGTCGCCATAAGCGGCGCGGGGGGCGCCACCAAACGGGCCGCGCGGGGCGCTGTCCGCACGGTTGCCACGCGGCGCATCGCTGCGGGCCGGACGATCACCGCTGGGGCGCGCATCGGCACGGTAACCCCGGTCGCGGTTGTCACGGCTATCGCCACGCGGCGGGCGGTCTCCGTAGCTGCGCGGTTCGCTGCGCTTGTCGCCAAACCCGGCGCGCGGGCCAGCGTTGCTGCGCGGACGCCCCGCTGCTGCGGGACGACCGGCAGTCGGCTTCTGGGTGGGCTCCAGTCCCGGCAGGGTATGCACCTCGATACGGTTGCCGGTGTAGCGCTCGATATTGCGCACCAAGCCGACTTCGCGCATGCCGGCGAAGCTCACTGCGATGCCGGTGCGGCCGGCGCGGCCGGTGCGACCGATACGGTGGACATAATCCTCGGCTTGCCGCGGCAGATCGAAGTTGATGACATGGCTGATGCCCGCCACATCCAGGCCGCGCGCGGCGACGTCGGTAGCCACCAGCACGCGGGTACGGCCTTCACGCAGGCGTTGCAGCGCACGATTGCGCTGGCCCTGTTGCATGTCGCCATGCAACGCGTCGGAGGCAAAGCCGCTGTCGGCCAGCAGGCCGGATATTTCCTCGGTGCTGCGCTTGGTCGAGGCAAACACGATGGCCTGCGTCATCTCCACGCCGCGCAACAGCGCATCGAGCAGGCGGTTTTTATGGTCCATGTTGTCGGCAAACAGCAGCCGCTGTTCGATCTTGGCTTCCTGCTTGGCTTCGGCCGCAATCTCGATGCGCAGTGCGTCGCGGGTCAGTTCGCGTGCCAAGTTGCCCACCACGCCATCGAGCGTGGCCGAGAACAGCAGCGTCTGACGCTCCTTCGGGCAGCGCGAGGCGATGGCCTTGATGTCGTCGACAAAACCCATGTCGAGCATGCGGTCGGCTTCATCCAGCACCAGCACTTCCAGGCGCGAGAAGTCGATCTTGCCACGCTCCAGATGGTCGATCAGGCGACCCGGGGTCGCCACCACCACGTCCACCGGCTGGGACAGGCGTTTCAGCTGCAGGCCATACGGCGAACCGCCGACCAGGCAGGCGGTGCGGAAGCGGCGCACCTCGTTGCCATAGGTGATGGCCGCTTTTTCGACCTGCTGCGCAAGTTCGCGCGTCGGCGTCAGCACCAGCACGCGCGGGCCCATGCTTTTGCTGGTCGACTCGACCAGCAGACGCTGGATCGACGGCAGCATGAATGCTGCGGTCTTGCCGCTGCCGGTGTGCGACGATACCAGCAGATCGCGGCCGGACAGCGCAGCGGGGATCGCCTGCTGCTGCACCGGCGTGGCGTTTTCGTAGCCCGAAGCCAACACGGATTTAAGGAGAAGGGGATCAAGCCCAAGTTCGGAAAAGCTCATGACAATACCTTTTTAGTGCGCTCAAACGCGCAAAACAGACCTGCGCCCGGTTCAATACCGAACAGGTCATAAAATACGAACCGGAATATAAGCGGCGTTTGAAAAACGCCCAACGGGTCGCGTCGATCACATCGGCGCCAACCACAAGACTTGTCACTGCCGGTTGTCAGAAATAACCGGAGCACAAAAGAGAGGTCGAAGACGATGGGGCTGTGAGAACAGTCCCGAGGCACGGCGGCTAAAGCCTGACCTGCCCACTGCTGTATGCACAACTCAGCGAAGTATATCAGAAAATGCTGTAACAGGAGGGCCTGGTTTGAAATGTTCTCAGGCGGGGTGATACAGCTTGTGATACAGCCCGCCACGGTCGATCAGCTCAGCGTGACCGCCCTCTTCCACCACCCGGCCGTTCTCGAACACCAGGATGCGGTCGGCCTGTTTCACCGCCGACAGGCGGTGGGCGATGATGAGCGTGGTGCGCCCGGCCAGAAACCCGCTCAACGCGCGATGCAGGCGCCGCTCGGTGTCGGCGTCGAGCGCCGAGGTGGCCTCGTCGAGGATGACGATTTTGGGGTTGGCGACGATCATGCGCGCGATCGCCAGCCGTTGCCGCTGCCCGCCGGACAGCCGTACGCCCTGCCGCCCCACCGCCGTATCCAGCCCGTACGGCAGCGCGGCGATGACGTCCTTCAGTTGGGCGATTGCCAGCGCCTGCCACAGCACGGCATCGTCGGCCACGCGTCCCAAGGTCAGATTGTCACGCACGCTGTCGTTGAACAATACCGGATGCTGCAACACCACGCCGACGTGTTCACGCACCGTTTCCCAGCCGATCTCGGTCACCGGCGCGTCACCATAGAAAATCTGCCCCGACTTCACCGGATACAGCCCCAGCAGGGCTTGCACCAGGGTCGACTTGCCGCCGCCGGAGGCGCCCACCAGTGCCACTTTTTCGCCCGCCGCCACCGTGAGGCTGACGTCGTCGAGCACCGTCTCGCCCTCGTCGTAGGCAAAGCTCACGTGGTCGAGCGTAATGCCAACGGTGGGCTGGCCGGCGAAGGGGTCGCGCAGCGCCGGATGCTGCGGTTCGCTGGCGAGGCCAAGCAGGGCATTGATGCGCCCCAGCGCGGCGTTGGCGGCATACCAGGAATACTGCATGTTCACCAGTTCCTGCACCGGCGTCATCATGAACCACAGGTAGCCGAACACGGCCAGCATCTCGCCGATGGAGAGATCGGAAAACACGACCATCAGCATTGCCCCGGCGCGGAAGGCGTCAAAGCCGGCGAGAAACACGAAGAAGGAAAACCGGCTCATCGCGTCCGACTTCCAGGCAAACGCCGCCGCATGCAGGCGGATGTCGGCGGCCTTCCCGGTCACCCGCGCCAGATAATGCTTCTCGCGATTCATCGCGCGGATCTGGGTCAAGGCATCGAGCGTTTCTGAGAGCGCGTCCTGAAACACCTCGAACGCGCGGTTCTCGAACTTTTTCAGGTCCTTCACCCGCTTGCCGAGCTTGGTCGAAAACAGGATCACGACGGGGTTCAACAGCAGGATGAACAGCGCCAGCTGCCAGTGCATCCAGAACAGCACTGCGGCGACGCCGACCAAGGTCAGCACCGACACCACCAGGCCCGAAACCGCGGCGCCGAGAAAGCTGTCGATGGCATTGAGATCGGTCACGAAATGCGAGGTCACCCGCCCTGCGCCCACCGTCTCGAACTGCGACAGCGCGATGCGCGACAAGCGCGACAGCATGCGCACGCGGATGCGGTACACCACCTCTTTCGCCAGCAATGAAAAGGTCCGCCCCTGCCACACGTTGAGCAGGATCGCCGTCAGCCGCAAGACGAGCGTGAGCAGCAGCGCCGCGCCGATGAACAGCACCGGCCCGTGCCACGCGGCCGGAAACCACGCACCGATGGCGGCGACCATCTTCCCCGGATGATGCAGCAGCACCTCGTCGACCATGAGCGGTAGCAGCAGTGGCACCGGCACCGAGGCCGTCACCGCCAGCAAAGCAATGAGGTTGGCCTGCAGCAAGCGTGCGCGATGGGTCTTGAGTTCGTCGGCGATGCTGCGCCAGGTCAGCATGACAGGCAATCCTGGGGGAGGAAACACGTTTCAAGCATAAGCGCTGGCGCGCTCGGGTAAAAGACCCGGGCAGTCAATTACTTGCCGATGCAGAACTTGCTGAAGATTTCGCCCAGCAGATCGTCGGCGGTGAATTCGCCGGTGATTTCCGCCAGGGCGGCCTGCGCCAGCCGCAGCTCCTCGGCAAACAGTTCGAGTTGCGCGGTGGTCTCGCGCGCGGCTGCAAGGTGGCTGGCGGCACGACCGAGCGCATCCAGATGGCGCGCGCGCGCCATGAATGCACCCTCGCCCGTTGCCTGCCAGCCGGCCAATTCCAGCAGTTTTTCACGCAGCAGCTCGACCCCGATGCCGGTCTTGGCGGACAGCCAGATTTCATCATCCACCGCGCGCGGCGACTCGCAGGTGACGTCGATCTTGTTGTGAATGGTCAGTCGCGCCACGGCAGGCAGGCGTTGCAGAATGGCCATTTCTTGCCCGCTCAGGCCGTGCGCGGCGTCCACCAGCAACAGCGCCACGTCGGCTTTTTCCACCGCCGCCCAGGTGCGGGCGATGCCGAGCTGTTCCACCGCGTCCTCGGTTTCGCGCAAACCCGCGGTATCGATGATATGCAGCGGCACGCCCTGAATCTGGATCGCCTCGCGCACCGTGTCGCGCGTGGTGCCGGCGATCTCGGTGACGATCGCCGCCTCGAATCCGGCCAGCTGGTTGAGCAGGCTCGACTTGCCGACATTCGGCTGGCCGATCAGCACCACGGTCAGGCCTTCACGCAGCAACGCGCCCCGCCTGGCTTGAGAACGTACCGCCTGCAGGCTGGCGTCAATGACATACAGCCGGCCAAACGCATCGGCGTCGCGCAAGAAATCGATTTCCTCTTCAGGAAAGTCGAGCGTCGCTTCGACCAGCATGCGCAGGCGGGTCAGCGCCTCGACCAGCTCGGCAATCCGTGCTGAAAATGCGCCAGACAGCGAGCGCACCGCCGAGCGCGCTGCCTCACTGGACGCGGCGTCGATCAGATCGGCAACCGCCTCGGCCTGCGCCAGATCGAGCTTGCCATTGAGGTAGGCGCGCCGGGTGAATTCGCCAGGCTCGGCCAGACGCGCACCGAGTTCCAGACAGCGTTGCAGGACCAGATTCATTACCACCGGCCCGCCGTGTCCTTGCAGCTCCAGCACGTGTTCGCCGGTGAATGAGTGCGGCGCGGAAAAAACCAGCGCGATGCCCTCGTCGAGCACCTCGCCTTCGCCATCGAGAAAGCGGGTGAACGTGGCGTGACGCGTCTCGGGTACGCGTCCGAGAATCGCTGCGGCAAGCGGAGCAATCTCCGCGCCCGATACCCGCACCACCCCCACCCCACCGCGACCGGGCGCGGTAGCGATGGCGGCAATCAGGTCAGGTCTTGTCTGCGGCGGGTTTGCCACCGCCCACGACCTGCCTGTTGATCGCCCACTGCTGCGCGATGGACAGAATGTTGTTGACGACCCAATACAGCACCAGGCCGGCCGGGAAGAACACGAACATCACGGTGAACGCCACCGGCATGATCATCATGATCTTGGCCTGCATCGGATCCATCGGCTGCGGATTCAGTTTCACCTGCAGGATCGAGGTGATGCCCATGACGATTGGCAGGATGAACCAGGGATCCGGCGCGGTCAGGTCGGTGATCCAGCCCAGCCACGGCGCGCCCCGCATTTCCACCGCCGCGAGCAATACCCAGTACAGCGCAATGAACACCGGAATCTGGATCAGGATAGGCAGGCAGCCGCCGAGCGGGTTGATTTTCTCGGTCTTGTACATCTCCGCCATTGCCTGGTGCAGCTTGGCGCGGTCGTCGCCGTAGGTTTCCTTCAGCTTCTGCAGGCGCGGCGTCAGCTTCTTCATCTTCGCCATCGACTTGTAGCCCGCTGCCGACAACGGATACAGCGCCAGCTTGAGGAGGAAGGTCAGGATAATGATGGCCCAGCCCCAGTTGCCGACCAGGCGCTCGATTTTTTCCAGCGACCAGTAAATCGGGTAGGCCAGCGGCGTGAGCCAGCCATAGTCGCGCGTGAGCTCGAGGCCCGGCGCGGTTTTTTCCAGCATGGTCTGGGTTTGCGGCCCGGCATACAGCGGCACCGTGAACGTCTTTTGCTGGCCGGGTTCGAGCGTGCCTTCGGCCACAATCACGCCGGCGGAATACAGGCTGTCGCCCAATGCGCGGGTGTAGTACTCGCGCTTGACGCTGCCCTCGGGCAACCAGGCCGACACGAAGTGGTGCTGCACCATCCCGACCCAACCGTTGTCGGTGCTTTTCTCGAAGTCGGCCTTGCCTTCCTGAATGTCCTTGAATTTGACCTTCTGGAATTTCTTGGCGTCGGTATAAAACGCCGGGCCGGTGTAGGTGTACAGGAAAAAAGATGATCCGCGCGGCGCTTCGCCATGGCGGGTGAACTGATAGTAGGGGGTTAGATCGATGGGCTGGGTTCCACCATTGATGACGCGGGTTCTAACCGCGATCTCATAGCTGCCACGCTTGAAAATATAAGTTTTTTCAACGCGCACACCGGTGGCGGGATCGCTCCACACCAGCGGAACCTCCAACTGTGCGGCTCCGCCGGTCAGGCGATAGGTGCCGGGGTTGAGTTGAAACACGCTGCGATGCGTCGGCAGACCTTCGCCAACCAGGCCACTTTGCGCCAGATAAGGCCGCGTCTGATCGTCTTCGAACAGGGTGAAAACCTGGTTCTTGTCTTCCGTTTCGCGATAAGACAGTAACTGCAACTCACGCAGGTCGCCGCCGTTGCCATCGATGGTGGCGCGCAACACGTCGGTTTCCACCACTGCGCGCACTCCTTTGGCAACACCGGTTTGCGCCGGCGCGGCGGCGGGCGCGTTGAGCGCCTGGCTGGGGGTCGGGGCGCTTGTGGCCGGGGCGCTTGTCGCGGATGGGGTCGTCGGTGCCGGCGCGCTTTTGTCCTGCCAGGCTTCCCATAACAAAAGCAGCGAGAAGGAAAAAACGATAAAAAGGATCAGCCGCTGGTTATCCATGAGACAAGACGCGTTTAGTTGGGAGAGAATTCCGGTGCAGCGTCGCCTGCCGGAGCGGTTGGCCATTTTGCCATGGCCCGATGGCCAGCACGTTTAAACGTGCGTGACAAATCGCGTGCCTCTTCACCGGCAACCGGCTTGGCGATCAAGCGAACGACGAAGTCACACGCGGGAAGCTCCGGCAAAACCTGCCGGAAGCTTTCGCGCACGCATCGCTTGACGCGGTTGCGGTCCACCGCACGCGCAAGCAGGCGCTTGGCAATCACCATCCCCAACCGCGGGTAACCCATCTGGTTGGGGCGTGCCATCACCATCACATAATCCGTTCGGGCGCGCTGGTTATCGGCAAATACTCGATCGAAATCGGCCTTGCTGACCAGACGCGCATCCGTAATGCGCACACCGCCCGCTTTGTTGGGAAGCGTGTCGATTAGACAGCCAGACGGGTACGGCCCTTGGCGCGGCGTGCGTTGATCACGGCACGACCAGACTTGGTTTTCATGCGGGCGCGGAAACCGTGGGTGCGCTTGCGACGGACGGTTGATGGCTGATAAGTACGTTTCATGACATATCCTTTCTGGCTGGCGTTCGCCCGATCCCACCAGCGCAGGACGACCGAACACAAAAAATCTGTTGAAAAACCGCGTATTAAACCCGCCTCGCAGGGAGGATGTCAAGTTTGTATTGGCACATTACGCTGTACCCAATCCTTCTAGCCTGTGGATAACCTCGTCGAAGGAGAGTAAGATTCGCATTTGAATCCCATGCAGCTTTCCGCTTCCCATCTGATAACTATGGATTCCTTCTGGGACCTTTGCCAAGAGCGTTTCCGCGCCAATCTGACCCAGCAGCAATTCAGCACATGGATCAAGCCCCTGGTGTTTGACGATGCGGGCGGCGATGTGCGCATTCTGGCGCCCAATCATTTCGTGATGGACTGGGTGCGTGAAAAATTCGCCGAACACATCGACGGCTGGGCCCAGGAGTTTTACACGCACCCGGTCGCCATCACCTATGCCCTGGGCAAAAAAACCAGCGCCCCGCGGCCGCCTACCACCCCGGCAGCCGCGGAGTATGCCGCGCCCGCTCCTGCTCGTACCGTTGCGCCTGCCCAGGTTGGCCTGCGCATCAATCCCGCTTTCAATTTTGATAACTTCGTCTCTGGTCGCGCCAACCAGTTGGCGCGCGCCGCCGCGCTGCAAATTGCCAACAACCCCGGCGTGGCCTACAACCCGCTGTTTGTATACGGCGGCGTGGGACTGGGTAAAACCCACCTATTGCAGGCCATTGGCAACACCGTGCGCCAGGCCAACCCCGATGCGCGCATCAGCTATATCCATGCCAACGATTATGTGGATGATGTGGTCAAGGCTTACCTGAACAAACAGTTCGATGACCTGAAGCGACGCTACATGTCGCTGGATTTGTTGCTGATCGACGACATCCAGTTCCTTGCCAAAAAAGACCGCACTCAGGAAGAATTTTTCTACGTTTTCAACTCGCTGATTGAAAACAAGAAACAGATCGTCATCACCTGCGACACGTTCCCCAAGGAAATCAGCGGGCTGGACGATCGTCTGAAATCGCGCTTTGCCTGGGGCTTGACGGTAGCCGTCGAGCCGCCGGAACTGGAAATGCGGGTGGCCATCCTGAAGAAGAAAGCCCTGGCTGATCGCATTGA